>LNFH01000095.1 GCA_001464235.1 Rhizobiales bacterium Ga0077556
GGCGTCATGAAGCGCGTGCTCTTGGTGGCGTTGGCGAAGACGTCGAGGGTCGCGCCGCGCCGCTCCGGCGAATAGCTGTCGAGGAGCGTCTCGCCAGCCTCGCCCTTCAGCACATAGGCGAGCTTCCAGCCGATGTTGTGGGCGTCGGCGAGGCCGTTGTTGAGGCCGCGCACGCCGAAGATCGGCACGATATGGGCGCTGTCGCCGATGAAGATCACGCGGCCGTGGCGATAGTCGTCGAGGGCGAGGGTGTTGGCGGTGTAGATCGACCACCATTCAAGCTCCCACGGCCCGCGATGGCCGAGATCGACGAGGATGGCGCCGACGCGGGCGCGGATGGTCGCCTCGCGCACCGCCTCCTCCGGGCTCTCACCCTCCCGCAGCTGGTAATCGACGCGCCAGATGGCGTCCGGCTGCTTGTGCATCAGAACGGTGCCGCCGGGATTGGAGGCCGGGTCGAACAGGGCGCGCCGCTCGGTCGGGTGGT
>LNFH01000096.1 GCA_001464235.1 Rhizobiales bacterium Ga0077556
GTCCCGGTCACCTCGCTCTGCCAGCGGAAGGCGACGCGGCCGCTCGCCACGCAGGCGTCGTGGAGGAACTGCTCGGTATATTGCTGCTGCAGATTGTACATGGGCCGGAACTTCTCGTCGTCGGAGTCCGGCATGGTGAGGCGGTAGATCTCGCGCCCGCGATAGGAGCTGCGGCCGGTCGTCCAGCCGAGCGATTTCGCGAGGAAGGCGTCGACCGCGCCGACCCGCTCGAAGATGTGGAAGCTCGACCGGGCGATGCAGGTGGCCCGGCTGCCGTCGTTGAAGGTGGGCTTGGCGTCGAGCACGAGGGAGCGGACGCCGTAGCGCGCCAGCGTCAGGGCGGCGGTCATGCCGATGGGACCGGCGCCGACGATGACGACGGGGTGCTCGGTCGCGTCGCCGTCGAGCTCAGGCGCGCGCTCGGCGGCGAAATGCGGATAGGTGAAATAGAGGGAGTCCAGCGGCCCCCTGCCCTCGGGTCTCACGGATGCGCTTCCTTCCCGCCGCGTTGAGCCGCGACCTTGTGCGGTCAGGGGAGCGAGCGGCGCTGCGGGTGTCAAGCGGCTGGGCCGGCTTGAAGCCGGGGAGCCAATGGCTCAGGCTCGGGCTCATGGATCACGAAGCGAAGCCGGCCGACCCCGCCGCAGCCTGGATCGACAGGATCGGCGCCTTTGCCGGGCTCGACGCCGAGGCGCGGGACCAGGTGTCGAGGCGCGCGCGCGTCGTGCACCTGCCGAAGGACGCCCACCCCTTCGTGCCGGGCGCGCCCTGCGAGTCCTATCTCATCGTGCTGGACGGGTCGGTGCGCGTGCAGATCGTCGCCGAATCCGGCCGGGAGATCGTGCTCTACCGGGTCGCGGCCGGCGAGAGCTGCGTGCTGACCACGTCGTGCCTGCTCAAGCAGCTCTGCGAGAGCGCCGTCACGGCGGTCGCGATCCCCGCCCCCCTCTTCCACGACCTGCTCGGGGTGTCGCCGGCCTTCCGCAACGCCGTGCTGGAGAATTATGCGAGCCGTGTCACCGACCTCATCATGACTTTCGAGGAGCTCGCGTTCCGCCGGCTGGATCGCCGGCTCGCCGAAGCTCTCCTGGCGCGCGCAAGGGACGGTGCCGTCGCCGCGACCCATCACGATCTCGCGGTGGAGATCGGTTCGGCCCGCGAGGTGGTGAGCCGGGCGCTCAAGGCGCTGGAGCAGGACGGCATGGTCGAACTCGGGCGCGGCGTGATCCAGATCAAGGCGCCGGAGAAACTGGCCCGCCTCGCACGGTCCGTGTGACGAGGTCACCGACAGGGCCGCAGAAAGAGCGCCCACTGCGTCCATCGGCACCGGCTTTCCGCCGGCGCCCCTGACGGAGGCTCCCATGTTCAGCACCAATATCGGCGGCATCGACCGCGTCCTGCGCATCGTCGCCGGCGTCGCCCTCCTGCTCTTCGCCATCACCGGCGTTCCCGCCACCGGCTACAACTGGCTCGGCTGGATCGGCATCGTGCCGCTCGCCACCGCGGCGCTCGGCTGGTGCCCGGCCTATACGCTGCTCGGCATGAACACCTGCCCGGTGTCGGGCCGCCAGGGCTGATCAGGCGGCGGCCTCGAAGCCGCCGAGCACGGCCGTCAGGTTCGGCCCGAGCTGGTCGGAGAGATAGCCGCCCTCCTGCACGAAGAGCGTCGGCAGGCCCATCCGCGC
>LNFH01000097.1 GCA_001464235.1 Rhizobiales bacterium Ga0077556
GCTGGCGAGACGCTCCTCGACAGCTATTCGCCGGAGCGGCGCGGCGCGACCCTCGACGTCTTCGCCAACGCCACCAAGAGCACGCGCTTCATGACGCCACCGACCCGCGGGCACCGGCTGGTGCGTGAGGCGGTGCTCTCGCTGGCCCTGACGGAGGACTTCGCCAGGGGTTTCGCCAATCCGCGGCAGATGCAGCCCTACACCTATGGGCAGAGCCCGCTGACGCCCTTCGCAGGCCGCGATGCGGAGTTTGATGCGGGGCCGGTCTCGGGCGCCGCGCTGGCCAACGTCCGCCTCGCCGATGGTTTTCTCTCCGATCATCTCGGCGACGGCTTCACCGCGCTGATCTTCGCGGATGGCGCGGTGCCGGCCGACATCGCCGCCCTCGTGGCGAGCCTCGCGGCTCGCGAACCTCGCTTCCGCGCAGTCGTGGTCGGAGGAACGCTCGAGCACCCCTGCGCGGTCCCGATCGCCGATCCCGCCGGCCGCCTCGCGAACGCTTACGGCGCCGTGCCCGGCACGCTCTATCTCGTCCGGCCGGACCTCCATGTCGCCGGCCGCTGGCGGCAGGCCGTGCCGGCCGAAGTCCTTATCACCCTCTGTGTCGGTCTCGGGAGGCCGCAATGACCTCCGCTTCGACCCCCGCGACGCTTCCCTTCGAGGATCTCGAACGCGTCTACGAACAGCTCGCCGCCGCCATCGACCGGGCGGGGGAGGCCAACGAGGCGCTGTTCCTGGCGAAGCTCGTCATGGTCATGGCCCACCGGGCGGGCGGGGGGCTCGACATGGAGGCCTGCATCGCCACGGCACTGGAGAACCTCGGCGCTCCCGCTCAGACCCTGTCGCCGTCCGGGCCGCCGTCGTCCTGAGCCTCGCCGGGTGAAACCGCGCCGCGGCCACGGAACCCCATGGCGAGCACGTAGAGCTCCTTCGAATCGGCCCGGCTGTGCTTCACCGTGGCGAAGTCGCGCTTCAGGTCGCCGAGCAGGTCGCCCTCGGTGCCGCCCTGCAGCACCTTGCAGAGGAAGTGCCCGCCGGGGGCCAGCACCTCGCGCGCGAAGTGGATGGCGAGTTCGGCGAGATAGATGATCTTGATCTGGTCGGTCTTGCGGTGGCCGGTGGCGTTGGCCGCCATGTCGGAGAGCACCACGTCGGCCTCGCCGCCGAGCATGTCCTTCAGCCGCTCGGGCGCATCGTCCGTGGTGAAGTCGCCCTTCATGAAGGCGACGCCGGGCACAGGATCGATGTCGAGGAGGTCGATGCCGACGATCTTGCCACGGCCCTGGTCGAGGCCGATGCGCTTGGCCGCCACCTGCAGCCAGCCGCCGGGCGCGGCGCCGAGGTCGACGATGCGCTGGCCCGGCTTCAGGAGCTTCGCACGGTCGTCGATCTCGATCAGCTTGAAGGCGGCGCGCGAGCGCCAGCCCTCCCGCTTGGCGCGGGCGACATAAGGGTCGTTGAGCTGCCGCTCCAGCCACTTCTGCTGGCTGGTGGTCCGCTTCTTCGCCGTCTTCAGGCGCACCGCCAGCTGGCGGCCGCCACCGGTCTTCGTCGTCATCGGCCGCCTCCCGGCCCGTTCGGCCTCGGCTCCTGGCGGTGGTGGAAAGGACGGCGCCAGACGCCGTCCTGGCGCATCAGGCTGACCAGGATGCCCTCGCGCAGCCCCCGGTCGGCGACGCGCAGCCGCTGGCAGGGAAAGTGCCGCCGCATGCCCTCCAGGATGGCGCAGCCGGCGAGAACCAGGTCGGCGCGCTCGGCCCCGATGCAGGGATGGGCGATGCGGTCCTCGTAGGTCATATCCAGCAGCTGGTCGAGGATGACGTCGACCTCGCCGGCCCCGAGCCAGGCCCCGTCGACGCGGCGCCGGTCATATTTCGGCAGGCCGAGATGGACACCGGCGAGCGTGGTGACGGTTCCCGACGTGCCGAGCATGTGCAGGTGCTCGATCTGCGACTGGATCGCCTTGCGGTGGGCGAAGGGCTCGACCATGGCGGCGACCTCGTCGACCATGCGCTCGAAGCTCTCGCGCGTCACGTGCTTGCCGTCGTGCCGCTCGGCCAGCGTCACCACGCCGACGGGGAGCGACGTCCAGCCGAGGATCTCCGCCGTCGGCGGCCCGCCCTGGCGGCCGGGTCCGCGCGGCAGCAGCCAGACGATCTCCGAGGAGCCGCCGCCGATGTCGAAGAGGATGACGCCGCGCGAGCGCGGGTCGGCCAGCGGCACGCAGCCCTGGGCGGCGAGCTGCGCCTCGGTGCGCCGGTCGACCACCTCGAGCGCCAGGCCGGTCTCGGCCTTGACGCGGGCGATGAAGGCGTCGCCGTTGGTCGCCTGGCGACAGGCTTCCGTTGCGATGAGGCGGGCGCGGGCCACCTGCCGGTCGCGCAGCTTCATGCGGCAGACCTTCAGCGCCTCGACGGCCCTGTCCATCGCCGCTTCGCTCAGCCGGCCCGTCTGGGCCAGGCCCTCGCCGAGGCGCACGATTCGCGAGAAGGCGTCGACGACGCGGAAACTCGCGCCCTCGGGCTTGGCCACCAGCAGGCGGCAATTGTTGGTTCCGAGATCCAGCGCGGCATAGAGCCTGCGCGGCCGGTGCGGCTGGGGAGCACGGGCCTCGCCCGTCTTCCCGTCCGATTCCGGACGCACGCCCGAATCTCCCGGCGAACCGCGGGGCGGCTCGTGGGTCATGGCGACCTTTCCCGCCGGAGGCCGGAACGCGCGAGCGCTCGACGGACGACCGGCTGATCTGTTCAGTTGGTGCCAAGTGTATCAGGGCGGGGGGCGGCTGCAAGCCTTCTGGTACCGGCCTTCAAAAGCTGTCGCCCGGGGCTTGAACAGCCCGGCGCAATCGACTATGACCGCGCCTCGCACGGCAACGCGCCCCTTCGGGAAGCGCTGCTGGGGGATAGTTCAACGGTAGAACATCGGACTCTGACTCCGAGAATCTTGGTTCGAATCCAGGTCCCCCAGCCAGCCGGCGTGTTCGTCCCTCTCTCCTTGAAAATGCGGCGATCGGCGTGACCGTGCCGTCGGCGGACGTGGGTCCGACGGCGGTCTCTTTTGCATGTGCGGTGCCGCGCCGGCGGCGCAGCCGATGGCCTCCGCCGCAGCGCCGGGTCGAGCGCGGCGCCTCGTGGCGGCCGCGCGCTCCCCGTCGCGCGTTCAGCGCTTGCTGACGCCCCAGGTGATCGGCTGGCCCGCCGGCCAGGGCCTGTATCCCTGCACGCGGGGGTGGCTCGCCTCCACGTTGGGGTTGAAGTAGAGGCCGATGATCGGGACGTCCGTGCGGATCTTCGCGTGAAGCTGCGCGAACAAGCCTGCCCGCGTGCGGTCGTCGGCCGTCCGCTCGCTCTCCGCCAGCAGCCGGATGGCGTCGGCATCGCCATACTGGGCGGTCTTGATCTGGCTCTTGTCGGCGATGAAGGTCGCGTACATCAGCCCCGGGTCGAAGCGGGCGGAAAATCCGAAGGACTGCATCTGGAAGCGGCCGTTGAGGTAGTTCGATAGCTGCGTCGCCCAGTCGATCACCTCGAGCTGCACCTTGAAGCCCGCGGCGGTCAGCATCGCCTCGGCCATGACGGCGTTCTGGTACATGTTGGCATATTGCCGGTTGGTCTGGATCTTCAGCGGCTCGCCGCGATATCCCGCCTCGCGCAGCAGCGCCTGGGCGCGGGCCGGGTCATGGGCCGGCCACTGCAGGTAGCCCGGCCCGAAGAAGGCGGTCGCCTCGCTGACGGAGGACGGATTGGCCTCCGCCATGCCGAGGTTGCGGGCCTCCGCGATCTGCCTGAGGTCGAGGGCATGGGCGATGGCCTGGCGGATCTTGACGTTCGACAGCAGCGGATCGTCGGTCTGCAGCAGAAGCGTCGACCAGCTGAGCCCGGGCGCCGAGGTCACGGTCATGCCGCGCTGCTTCAGCGTGTCGATCTGCTGCGGCTCGATCTGGTGGACGACGTCCACGGCGCCCGTCACCAGGGCGGCCTCGCGGGCGCTGCTGTCGGGGATGATGCGGAACTGGACCTGGTCCACCTGCATGACCCTGGCGCCGGAGAAGCCGTCGGCGGGCGCCGCGGAGGGGCGGTATCCGGGGGCCTTGTCGAGGAGCACGTACTCCGCCCGGCGCCATTCGCGGAGGCTGAGGGGCCCCGATCCGATCGGCGTCTTCCACTTGCCCTCCGCGTCGACGCTGTCGGGATGGGCGGCCACCACGTGGCACTGGATGTTGGCGAGCTGCTTGAGGAAGACGCCGCTCGCCCGGTCCAGGCGGAACACCACCGTGCGCGGATCGGGGGCCTCCACCGCCGTCACCCGCGCGCCCGAGCGACCGTCGAAGATGGCGCGGCAGGCCCAGGTGGAGGCGCCGATCAGCCGCTCCCACATCCACTTCACCTCGGCCGATGTCACCGGCTTGCCGTTGTGGAACGTGGCGCCTTCCCGCAGCGTGAAGGTGTACGTGCGCCCCTCGTCCGAGACCTGCCAGCTGTCCGCCAGCGCCGGGCCGACCGTGAGGTCGCGGCGATAGGCGACCAGCCCCTCGAAGATCTGGTGGATGACCGTGTCGGTGTTGGAGTCGCGGTTGACGCCCGGTTCGAGGCTGCGGATGTCCGCGTTCATGCCGACCACCAGGGGGCTCGGCGTCTGTGCGGCGGCCGCTGCGGGGAGGGCGAGTGCGAGAGCCGCCACCAGCGGCAGGGTCCACGAGGCAGGGGTCATCCGCATCTCTCCATCACGGTCGGGGGGTGGTCGGGGAAGGCGCGAGGCGAGACAACTGCTCGCCGAGGAAATCCTTGACGGCCGGCATGAGCCCGTCCCAGCGATGGGACACGCCGGGGATGCTGTCATGGCGCACGGCGATGCCGTGGCGCGTGAGGCTCGCCCCGAGCGAGGCCAGTCGCTCCGGGCGGTTGGCGCCCGCCACGTCCCAGTCGGGTCGCCAGCCGGGATGGGTCGGCGTGATGGTGATCTCCCAGGTGTCGAGATCGTCGGCGCCGATGACCGTCTGGACCGCCACGGTCCGCATGGCCTCGATATCGATCGGACGGCCCCAGACCGCCGCGAAGTCGCGCACCCCGACCCAAAAGTCGCGTTCGCGGTCGAGCAGCGTCACGATCCCCGGCGCGCCGATCGACACCGCATGCAGCCTCCCGGGGTGCAGGTAGAGGAACCTGTGGGCGAAATGGCCGCCGCCCGAGAAGCCGAACAGGCTGAAGCGTGGCCCCGCGAGGCGGTAGCGCGCGCCGATCTCCTCGATCATGTCGAGCAGGGCGAGGTCATAGCGCACGGCGCAGGGCACCATGAGCTTGTAGGACGAGACGTCGGACGTGCCGGTGATGCCGGCGGGAAAGAGCGGCGCCAGGACGATGCAGGAATGGGCCTCGGCGAAGTCCGCGAAGGCGTCGCGGCTGCTCGTGGCGTCGCGTAGCGTGCCGTGGACGACCACGACGAGCGGATAGCGCTCCGCGCCGTCCTCGTCATAGCTGAGCGGGACATAGGCGCAGTAGGACAGGCGCGGATCGAAGCGACTGACATAGATCGTCGTCCTGCCGAAATCGTAGGACGACAGCCGCCTGCCGTGGACGCGCCGTGTCGGGGTCATGCCGGGCTCCAGGCGGGCGAGACGGGGGTGCGGGGCGTGCCGTGGGCCTCGATCACCTCGGCCGCGTCGAAGATGAGGTCCTCGCGGAAGCGTCCGGCGACCACCTGGACACCCGTCGGGATGGTGCCGGCAAGGCCGATCGGCACGGCGAGGCCGGGAAGCCCCATGACGGAGATCGCCATCATGGGCCCCTGCGCCTCCAGCACGCGCGCCGTGGTCGGCGCATCCGTCAGGTCGAAGCCGACGCGGTAGGGCAGGTCATAGGAGACCGGCATCACCACCACCGGATAGGTCTCGAGGAACACCTGCCAGTCGCGCAGCGCCGCCGAGCGCTCGCCGAGGGCGGTGAGCACGTCTTGCGGGCCGTAGGCCGGCAGCACCTCGTGCCAGAGGGCGACCGCCCGCCGGATGCCCCCGTCGCCATTCTTGTCGATGAGCGGCTGGAGGCCTGCCATCACGTCGGGCATGGCCATCTTCGCCCAGATGCGCGCGATGGCGTCGATACGCGGTGGCGCGACCTCGTCGACCCGATAGCCGCCGGCGGCCAGCCGCCGCCCGGCTTCGCGCACCGCATCGGACACCTCCGGCGCGACCGCAACCTCCTCCGATCCGGTGACGAGGGCGACGCGCACGGGCCGTTGTGCCTGCGGGAACGGGGCGGGGACCACGCAGCGCGTGTCGAGCGGGCTCGGCTGGGCCATGGCCGCGAAGGCGAGGCGCATGTCGCGCATGGAGCGGGTGAGGGGACCCTGCACCGCCATGAGCTGCGAGGCGATCGGCGCGAGGCCGGTGGCCGTTCCGTTGCTCGACGGGATGCGGCCGAAACTCGGGCGCAGGCCGAAGAGGCCGCAGCAATAGGCGGGATAGCGGACCGATCCGGCGATGTCGTTGCCGTGGGCGATGGGACCGATCCCGGCGGCGACCGCCGAGCCCGCCCCGCCCGACGAGCCGCCCGGGGTCACGTCACGGTCCCACGGATTGAAGGTCTGCCCGTGCAGGTCGTTGTCGGTGTGCCAACGCATCGAATAGCCGGGCGTATTGGTGCGCCCGATGACGATGGCGCCGGCACGGCGCAGGTTGGCGACCACCGGATTGTCGCTGGCGGCGACGAGGTCGCGGTAGGCGACGATCCCGCCGTCCGTCGGGTGTCCCTGCTGGTCGATGTTGACCTTGATGGTGACGGGAACGCCGTGGAGCGGGCCGACCGGCTCGCCCGGTCGGCATCGCTCAGGGCCTCCTCGTCGAAGCGCCGGACGACCGCATTGAGGGCCCCGTTGACCGCGTCCATGCGCTGGAGGCAGGCCGCGACCGCCTCCCGGCTGGACACCGTGCCGGCCCGGATCGACGCCGCGAGTTCGCTGGCTTCGAGCGTCCACAGGCCGGATCCTGCGGGATCCCCGCCCTTGCCGGGCATCGCCAGGGGGTGAACGGACGTGACTGCGGGCATCGGTCTTCCCTCCGGATTGCCATGGAGGACGATGGGATGTATTTTGTCAACTCATGAGACACATGCTGCGGAGAGCTTCATCGGTACGCCGGGTCGGGGTGCCTCCGCCGCCCGTCGCCCATGCTCAACTCCGGCCTTCGTCCTGCCCCTTCGCCGCGGCCCGGGTTCGGGCTATTCCTCAAACCCGTTCATGACGTCCCCGCCGGCTCCCATGTCCTCAAAGCCCCGATCGCCCGCCGCCCGGCCGCCCCGCGGTAAGCCGCGCTCCTCCGCCGCCGCGACGCCGGCGGCCCCGAACGCATCGGCCGAACCGCCGAGCCGGCTGCAGCGCGATCTCCTGCCGCGGATCGTGGAATTGCTGCGCCTCGATGGGGCGGAACCCGGCCATCGCATCACCGAGGCGGCCATGGCGCGGCGCCTGCAGGTCTCCCGGACGCCGGTCCGTGCGGCCCTCAAGCACCTCGCGGACCGCGGGGTGCTCGCCGCGCTGCCGGGCGGGGGCCTGACGATCGCCCGCCCGCTGGACCAGCTGGCGGACGCCGAATTCGCCTCGGTCGGGGTGGAGATCGACGTCTGGTGCTCGCGCATGGCGCGCGACAGGCTGTCCGGCGCCCTCCCGCATCAGGTCTCGGAAGCCGACCTGATGCGGCGCTATGACCTCGGCCGGCCGTTGCTGCTGCGCATCCTCAACAAGCTCGCCGAGGTGGGGCTCGTGGAGCGGCTCCCGGGACACGGCTGGCTCTTCTCGCCGGTCAATGATCCCGCCGCCATCGCCGAAAGCTACGCCTTCCGCCGCATCATCGAGCCGGCGTCCCTGCTGGAGGCCGGTACCCGAATCGATCCCGCATGGCTCGCCGAGATGCGCCGCCGGCACGAGGACATGCTGACCCGGACCTGGAACGAGGCCCTCGCCGTGTCGCTGTTCGAGATGAACGCGGATTTCCACGAGGGGCTCATCGCCTCATCGGGCAACCGCTACCTGCTGCTGGCGATCCAGCAGCAGACGCGGCTGAGGCGCTACACCAACTACGAATGGCGCTATGGCCCGGAGCGGGTGAAGGTGTCGTGCCGGCAGCACCTGGAGATCATCGCGCGGCTCGAGGCGGGAGAGATCGAGGTCGCCGCGGCCCTCCTGCGCCAGCATCTCGATCTCGCCCGCACCGTCAGCCTAGGGCCGCGCTGACCACAGCCGTCGGCGGGCGATGCCCTATAGAGCCCTTGCGTCGTGTTCTTTATCGCATCATAGTACATGATATGGCGTGCGGCCCTCCACCGTTTCGGGGGGCGGCGGCCTGGCATGGCCGGTTGCGGCGTGCCGTCCCCTCGCGCCCGGTCCGACGCGGTCCGGAGGCGACAGCCGGATCAGGTATTGGCGATGACGATTGTTCCCCAGCTCAATCTCAGCCGCGAGGCGCTCGAACCCTACTGGATGCCCTTCACGGCGAACCGCGCCTTCAAGGCCAGTCCGCGCCTGATGATCGCGGCCAAGGGCATGTATTACACCACGGCCGAGGGGCGACAGGTGCTCGACGCCATGGCGGGCCTGTGGTGCGTCAATGCCGGTCACGGCCAGCAGCGGATCACCGACGCCATCCGCGAGCAGGCGGGGCACCTCGACTACGTCTCCTCGTTCCAGATGGGCCACCCGATCGCCTTCAAGGCGGCCGAGCGCATCGCCGCCCTCACGCCCGCCGGGATGGACCACGTTTTCTTCGTCAATTCCGGCTCGGAGGCGGTGGATACCGCGCTCAAGATCGCCCGCGCCTATCACCGCATGCGCGGGGAGGGCCACCGCACCCGCCTCATCGGCCGGGCCAAGGGCTATCACGGCATGGGCTTCGGCGGCCTCTCGGTCGCCGGCATCGGCCGCCACCGCCGGGACTTCGGGCCGCTCCTCCCCGATGTCGCCCATCTGCCCCACACCTATTCGCGCGAGCACCAGGCCTTTTCCCGCGGGCAGCCGGACTGGGGCGCCCACCTGGCCGACGAGCTGGAGGCGATCGCCCAGATCAACGACCCCTCGACGATCGCCGCGGTCATCGTCGAGCCCGTGACGGGCTCGGGCGGCGTCCTGCCGCCGCCGAAGGGCTATCTCGAGCGCCTGCGGGCCATCTGCGACAAGTACGGGATTCTGCTCATCTTCGACGAGGTGATCACCGGTTACGGCCGGCTCGGGACGCCCTTCGGCTCGGCGGCGCTCGGCGTGACGCCCGACATCATCACCTGCGCCAAGGGCATGACCAACGGCGCGGTGCCGATGGGCGGCGTCATCGCCTCGGACAAGGTCTACGACGCCTTCATGGCCGGCCCCGAGGGCGCCGTGGAGCTGATGCACGGCTACACCTATTCGGGCCATCCGCTCGCTTGCGCCGCCGCCATTGCCTCGATCGACGTCTACGAGGAGCAGGACATCTTCGCCAACTGTGCCCGCGCCTCGGCGCGCTGGGAGGACCAGGCCCATTCCCTCCAGGGCGAGCCGCACGTGGTCGACGTCCGGAACATCGGCCTCCTCGCCGCCATCGAGATCGCGCCGAAGCCCGGCGAGCCCGGCGGGCGTGCGCTGGCCGCCGGCAACATCTGCTTCGAGGCCGGCGTGCTGGTCCGCACCGCGGGGGATGCGCTCGTCCTGTCTCCGCCGCTGATCATCGCCGACGGCGAGATCGACCGGATCTTCGAGACGATCCGCGGCGCCGTCCGGGCCCTCGCTTGAGGTTGATCCGGCAGGCGCCCTGCGCCTGCCGGTCCGCTCCGCCCTATTCCGCGGCGCGCAGCACCCGGCCGTCGCGGGTTCCCTCGAAGGCCGCCTCCTCCATGTCCAGGCGATAGGCGGTGAACGTCCGGTCCGCCGCCGGCAGCATAGCCACCTCCATGCGGCCGAGGGAGGGCGTCATCACCACCATCGCCACCGTCGCGGTCACCATTCCCGACAGGGACGGGAAGGGCGGGCGGCAGACGGAGCGCGGCGACTGGAACGTGTCGAGCAGGGCCTCCTTGACGAGATCCGTCGTCACCCGGCCGCGATGGGGCGTGACCAGCTGGCGCACCCGGAGGTCGCGATAGAGCGAGTCGGGCGTCGTCGCGATGCCGGTATCCTTCAGCTTCGACAGGGCGACCGGGCTCTGCCAGTGATTGGCGTGGGCCAGGATGCCGGCGTCGGGAAAGACCTGGAACGTCTCGTCGGGCGCACACTCGAAATCGATCACGATCCCGGCGGGATGGCTGATGATCATGTTGTTGGAGGCGGATTTCGGCGTCGCATAGACCGCGTGCATCGCCATCGCCAGGTTGTCCTGCTGGAGGGCCTTGCGACGGATGAGGGCGAGGGGCACGCCGGTCTGGCGATAGTCCCGGTCGGATTGCAGGTAATTGGCCGTGATGGCGATTCCCGCGGCGTTGAAGCCGGAGCGCGCCAGGCCCCCGGCCTCGGTGAAGGTGAGGATGTCGGGTCCGTCGGCGCGCCGGATCTTCAGCACGACCGCGGTCTCGGCGCAGTCCACCTTCCAGTCCCAGTTCTGGGCGTGGATCAGCCGCCCGTCGGCCGTCGCCTCCCCCGTCACCACGAGGCCCGTGCATTCCATGTCGGCGGCCGCGGCGGCGGCGCGGCGGCGGGACCCCAGCTTCAGGATCTCCGTGCGCGCGTTCAGCAGCACCACGTCCTCGAAGGCGACGCCGGCACCGCGCGCAATGCCCTGCATTTCCGGCACGTAGTCGGCGTCGAAACGCTCGATCGTCGGCAGGAAGCCGCCCACCAGTCCGTGGATGTCGGCGACGGCGAGATCGGACCCGGCGAGCTGCTGCTGGTAATGTGCGATGCCGAGCCTGACGCGGTCACGGGCGGCCTCGCCATACTGTTCGCCCCGCTCCTGGGGGGAGCCGGAGACCTCGATCAGCGGCGCCGGGGTTGCCATGGGTGCCCTCGTTGTTTTTTGTCGACATGAAAACCATTATCGTTGATGATGAGTGGGAGCAAGGAGACAGGACGATGTTTTTTCGTTGCAGCGAGAGCGCGGGAATGCGGGACTGCCGACCGACCGGTGTCCCGGGCTGAGGGGGCGGACCCATGGCCGGCTACATCGCCCGTCGCCTTTTGCTGACGATCCCGACCCTGGTTCTCGTCGCGCTCGCCGTCTTCGCGCTGATCCGCATGGTCCCCGGCGATCCCGCCCAGCTGATGCTCGGCGACAGCGCGGACGCCGAGACGCTCGAGGCCCTCCGCAAGGCGATGGGCCATGACCGGTCCCTCGCCGCGCAGTTCCTGCACTGGAGCGGCAGGGTGCTGGCCGGCGACCTCGGGCTCTCGATCACCAGCCGCGAGCCCGTCCTCCCGCTGATCCTGACGCGCTTTGCCGTCACGGCCCAGATCGTCGTCGTCGCCGTCGTCCTGTCGAGCCTCATCGCCGTCCCGCTGGGCATGATCGCCGCCTGGCGGCAGAATTCCGGTGTCGACCTCGGCATCACGGCGTTCTCGACCCTGATGGTCTCCCTGCCGAGCTTCTGGCTCGGGCTGATCCTGCTGCTGGTCTTCGGTGTCTGGCTCCAGTGGCTGCCCATCGTCGGTTATGTCGGCCTCGCCGAGGATCCGCTGCGGTCGCTGAGCTTCGTGGTCCTGCCGGTGCTGACGCTGGTCCTGATCGAGGTCGGCGTGCTCACGCGCATGGCGCGCGCCGCCACCATCGACGTCCTCGGCCTCGAATACGTCGCCCACGCCCGCGCCAAGGGCGTCTCGGAGGCCGGCGTCATGGTGCGTCACGTCCTGCCCAACGCCTTTGCGCCGACCCTGACCCTGATCGGCGTCGTCCTCGGCAACCTCCTCGGCGGCATCGCGGTCATCGAGACCGTCTTCACCCTGCCGGGCCTCGGCCGCCTGATGGTCGATGCGATCTTCCAGCGCGACTACCCCGTGGTGCAGGGCGTGATGCTGTTCATCGCCACGACCTACCTATCCCCTGTTCGATCCCCGCGTGGCGGCGGAGGCGTGATGCGCGCGCGGCTCAACCTGATCATCGGCGGCACGCTCGTCACCGCTCTCGTCGCCATGGCGGCGACGGCGCTGGTCTGGACGCCGGCGAGCCCGGTGCGCGTCAACATCCGCGCCCGGCTGCAGCCGCCCTCGGGCCAGTACTGGCTCGGCACCGACGAATTCGGCCGCGACGTGCTGTCCCGGCTGATGACCGGCGCCCAGACCAGCCTGACGGTGGCCGTCACGACGGTCGTGGTGGCCATGGCCATCGGCATCGCCGTCGGGGTGACGAGCGGCTTCTTCCGCGGCTGGATCGACCGCGTGCTGATGATGGCCAACGACGCGCTGCTGGCCTTCCCCGGCATCCTGCTGGCGCTCGGCCTGCTCGCGGTCATCGGCCCCTCGCAATGGGGCATCGTGATGGCGCTCGGCCTCGCCTATGCCCCCACCGTCGCCCGCGTCGTGCGCGGGCAGGTTCTGTCCCTGCGCGAACGCGAATTCGTCGAGGCGTCGCGCGCCCTCGGCAACAGCCAGGCCTATACCCTGGTCCGCCACGTGCTCCCCCACACGGTGTCGCCGCTCATCGTGCTGGCCACCTCCATGTGCGGCTGGGTCATCCTCGCCGAGAGCGCCCTGTCGTTCCTCGGCCTCGGCGTGCCGCCGCCGGCGCCGACCTGGGGCAACATGCTCTCGGCGGCCCGGCCCTTCATGGAGACCGCGCCCCAACTCGCCATCGTGCCGGGGGTCATGATCGCGCTCTGCCTGCTCGGCGCCAACCTGCTGGGGGACGCCCTCCGCGACCTCCTGGATCCGAGGATGCTGGGCCGATGACGGCGACACCCGCAAAGTCCGGCGCATCGTCGCCGGCGGTCTCGCAGCCCGTCCTCGCCGTGCGTGACCTCCGGGTCGGAACGCCGTCCGGCTTCACCGCCGTGGCCGGCGTCAGCTTCGACATCGGCGCGGGAGAGATCGTGGCGGTGGTCGGCGAATCCGGCTCCGGCAAGACCGCCACGGGCCGCGCGGTGATCGGACTCCTGCCGAGCGGTCTCGCCGTCACGGGCGGCTCCATCGTCATCGCCGGCGAGGAGGTGACGACCCTGGCGCAGGGGCGGTTGCGATCCATCCGCGGCGCCGTCGTCGGCATGGTCTTCCAGGAGCCGATGGTCTCGCTCAACCCGGCGCTGAGTATCGGCCTCCAGATGTCCGAGGCCCTGCGGATCCACACCACGCTGCCGGACGCCGAGATCCGGCAGGCGATCCTCGCCATGCTCGCGCGGGTCGGCATCGCCGATCCCGAAGGCTGCCTCTCAGCCTATCCGCACGAGTTCTCCGGCGGCATGCGCCAGCGGATCATGCTGGCGAGCGTCATGCTGCTGAAACCGCGGCTCCTCATCGCCGACGAGCCGACCACCGCGCTCGACACCCTGTCGCAGGCCGAGGTCCTCGACCTCATGGTGGAACTGACCCGCGAGACCGGCACGGCGGTGATGCTCATCACCCACAATCTCGGCCTCGTCGCCCGCTATGCCGACCGCGCCCTCGTCATGCGCCGCGGCGAGATCGTCGAGGAAGGCGCGGCGCGGCGCCTGCTCGCCGACCCTCGCCACGCCTATACGCGCGCCCTCGTCGATGCCCTGCCGCGCCGCACGGTCCGGCGGGTCGTGGCCGTCGCGCGGGACCCGGTGATCCGCGCGGAGGGGCTGTCCGTCCGCTTCGCCTCCGGCGGCGGCTGGCTGAGGCCGCGCCGGATCGTGCGCGCGGTCGACGGCGTCGACCTCTCCGTCCATGCCGGGGAAACGGTCTCGCTGGTCGGCGGCTCCGGGTCCGGCAAGACCACCCTCGGGCGGACCATGCTGCGCCTGGTCGAGCCGAGCGCCGGGCGGATTCTGTTCCGGGGCGAGGACGTCTCGGCCCTCAAGGGATCCCGGCTGCTGCCCTTCAGGCTGGCATGCCAGATCGTCTTCCAGGACCCCTATTCCTCGCTCGACCCGCGCATGCGGATCGGCGCGATCGTCGGGGAGCCGCTCCGGCTGGTGCCGGGCCTCGATGCGGCGGAGGCCGCGCGGCGCGTCGCGGCCATCCTGGACGACGTCGGCCTCACCGGCCTCGAGGCGCGCTACCCGCATCAGCTCTCGGGCGGCCAGCGTCAGCGCGTGGCGATCGCCCGTGCCCTCGTCCGGCGGCCCGACTTCGTCGTCGCGGACGAGCCGGTCTCCGCCCTCGACATGACCATCCAGAAGCAGATCCTCGCCCTGTTCAGGTCGCTGCAGCAGTCCTACGGCTTCGCCTGCCTGTTCGTCAGCCACGACCTGGCCGCCGTCGAGGAAATCTCCGACCGGGTGGTCGTCATGCAGGAGGGGAGGATCGTCGAGGAAGGCCCGCGCGACGCCGTCTACGATCATCCCCGACACGACTACACGCGGCGGCTGCTGGCGGCCTCCCCGCGTCTCGACAGCGAAACGCCCGCGGCGAAAGGAGTGACGATGAGCGAGCCCCACGCGATCGACGGCAGCGACGGCCTTCGCCGGATCTATGACCCGCCGGCCGAGATGACCACCCGCAAGATCCTCGACCGGCTCGACGATCACTGTCGCCGGTTCATCGCCCTGTCGCCCTTCCTCACCATCGCGAGCACCAGCGAGGGGGGCACCGATTGCTCGCCGCGCGGCGACGAACCCGGCTTCGTCCGCGTCGTCGACGACAGGACCCTGCTGCTCCCCGACCGGCGCGGCAACAACATACTCGACACGCTCCAGAACGTGTTGACCCGCCCGGACGTGGGGCTTCTCTTCCTGGTCCCCGGGCTCAACGAGACCCTGCGCGTCAATGGCAAGGCCCGGATCGTGACCGACCCCGTCGTGCTCCAGTCCATGGCGATCAAGGGCAAGATCGTGCCGAGTTCGGCAATGGAGATCACGGTGGAGCAGGTCTATTTCCACTGCGGCCGTGCGATCCTGCGGTCCGATCTCTGGAACGGGGAGAAGAAGGTGGGCCGCGACGCCTTCCCGCCGCTCGGCACCGTGCTCGCCGACCAGATCAAGGGCGTCGACGCCGACCTGGCCAACCAGCGCCTCGCCGTGGCCTATACGGCGCCCGCTCGGGCTAGTCGTTGGACCGGATGTTGGCGCTGCGGACGAGGCGCCCCCATTTGTCCGACTCGGCCGTGAGCCATGCGGCGAGTTCCGTGGGCGAGGAGCCGAGGGCCTCGACGGACAGCTCGGCCAGCCTCGTCCTGACGCCGTCCTGCCGCATGACCTGGACGATCGCGGCGGACAGGCTGTCGATCACCGCCGCGGGCGTCGCCGCCGGCGCGAAGACGCCGTTCCAGGTCGTCACCTCGAATCCCGGCAGGGTCTCGGCCACCGGCGGAAGTTCGGGCAGCAGCGGGTTGCGGCCGGGCGTGGTCACGGCCAGCGCCCGCACCGTGCCCGCCTTCACCTGCTGCACGACGGCGGTGAGGATGTCGAACATCACGTCGAGGCGGCCGCCGATCAGGTCGTTGAGCGCCGGACCGGTGCCGCGATAGGGCACGTGGGTCATGGTGACGCCGGTCATCTGGCAGAACAGCTCCGCGGCGAGATGCGCCGACGTCCCGATGCCGGCCGAGCCGTAGGTGATCTTGCCCGGCGCCGCCTTCGCCGCCGCGATCAGGTCGGCGGTCGAGCGCATCGTCATATGTGGGCCGACGAGCAGCACGTTCGGGACCGTGGCGATGAGGCTGACGGGTGCGAGATCCTTGAGCGGATCGAAGGGCAGGCTCTTGAAGATGTGGTGGTTGGTCGAAATGGAGACCGACGCGACCAGGAGCTCGTGGCCGTCCGGCGTCGCCTTCGCCACCTGGCTGGCGCCGATCGTGCCACCGGCACCCGGCTTGTTCTCGATGACGACCGGGACCCCGAGGCGCCCGCCGAGGCCCTCGGCGGCGATGCGGGCGATGACGTCGGTGGAGCCGCCGGCGGGAAACGGCACGACCAGCTTGAGCGGGCGCCCGGCCGGGAAACCGCTCGCCCCCGCCGCCGTCGATGCCAACAAACTAGCCGCACTGGCTAGAAAAAGTCGCCGGTTCATCCGCTGAGGCCCTCGTGCTGGACGGTACGCGCTGTCGTCGCAAGGGCGGTGCCAAGCTGGGCACGAGGGAGTGTCGCGGCCAGGCAGTGCGGTGGAACGGCGCCGGCGCGGCGGCGTTGCTGGCGAGGAGGCCTCACATGACACCGACACCAACTGGGATCAGCGCCGCCGCCCGTCCGTTCGACGGCTCGGTGCACGTGCGGTTCCTCGACACGATGCTCGCGTCCACCGGCGACGCGGCGATGATCGAGGACGCCGACCGGGGGCCGCTCTATCTCATCCCCTTCGACGACGTCTATTTCACCTACCTGACGCGGACGGATGCCAGCGTCGACCATCCCGACCGCGGGCGGCTCGGGGTGTGGCGCGTCTCGGCGGGTGGCCGGGCCGAAGACGCCGTCATGTGGACGCTGGACGAGCCACCGCCGGAGCTCGCGCGCTTCGGCCGATTCGTCATCTTCGACGGCACCAAGGTCACGATCGAGGTCGTGCCCGCCGACGGCACCGTGGTCTGACCGGGTAACCCGGCACCGGATGGCAGGTGGTTCGTCCCGCTGCGGCAACTGCCCGATGGCATCGCCGCTCAAAGCCCTCTACACCTGAGGTCGCGCGCGCCCCGGGCGCGACGCGGAATACGCAGGGCGAGGCAGAATGAACGATCCCGATCCGGCCCACTCCCACAGGCCCGTCGCGGAGACCGCAGACGGCCTGCGGAGGGCCGAGGCGCGGCTCGACGCCATCAGCAGTTTGCCGGGCGACGAGTTCCTGTATGCCGCCCTCGAGATCCTGACCGGCGAACTCGGCGTCGCCTGTGCCCTGGCCTCGGTGGTGGACGAGCGATCGCTCGACAGGGCCCGCACGGTCGCCGTGATCCGCGACGGTCGGCGCCAGGCCAACTTTTCCTACGACCTCGCCGGCACGCCCTGCGCGAACGTGGTGGGGGAGAACACCTGCTTCTATCCGAACGGCGTGGCCGCCCTGTTTCCGGCCGACGACATCCTGGTCGCCATGGGTGCCGAGGCCTATTGGGGCGCCCCGCTGCGGTCCGCCCGCGGCGACGTCATCGGGCTGATCGCGCTCGTCCATTCCGCGCCGATGGTCGCGAGTGCCGGCGTCGACCGGCTCCTCCAGACCTACGCGCAACGCATCGGCGCCCATCTGGAACGGGCCGTCTCCCAGTCGATCAACGAGAGGCTCGGCCGCATCGTCGAGGAGTCCGCCAGCGAGGTCTACATCTTCGACGTCGCCACCTACCGCTTCATCCTCGTCAACAAGGGGGCCCGCGACAATCTCGGCTACACCCTGGACGAGTTGCGCCAGAAGACGCCCTGGGACCTGAAGCCGCAATTCTCCCGCGAGGAATTCATCGCCTACGTGACGCCGCTGGTGCGGGGCGAGGTGCCGCGGCTCGACTTCGAGACGGTTCACTGCCGCAAGGACGGCACCTGCTACGACGTCGACGTGAAGCTGCAGATCCTCGACTTCGGCGGCGAGCGGGTCTTCTTCGCCGCCATCCAGGACGTCAGCTCGCGCAAGGCCGCCGAAGAGGCGCTGCGCCAGATCACGCGCCGACTCAACGCCATCCTCAACAACACGAGCATGGCCGTCTTCATGATGGACGAGCGGCAGCACTGCGCCTTCATGAACGAAGCGGCCGAGAAGCTCACCGGTTTCCGCTTCCACGAGACGCAGGGCCGGCCCCTCCACGACGTGATCCACCACACCTATCCCGACGGCCGGCCCTTTCCCCTGCACGAATGCGCCATCGACCGGGCCTTTCCCGAGAAGAGCCAGGTGCAGGGCGAGACCGTCTTCATCCACAAGGACGGCCACTTCTACCCCGTTGGTTTCACCGCCTCGCCCATCGAGGACGAGGCAGGGACCCCCATCGGCACCGTCATCGAGGCCCGCAACATCGCCGAGGAGCTGAAGAGCCGCGAAGCGCTCGCCTCGTTCCACGAGGTGCTGCAGGCGCGCATCGACGAGGCCATCGCCCAGCGTGAGAAGGTCGAGGCGGAGCTGCGCCAATCTCAGAAGATGGAGGCGGTCGGCAAGCTCACCGGCGGCATCGCCCACGACTTCAACAACCTTCTGCAGATCATCGGCGGCAACCTGCAGCTTCTGCAGAAGGACGTCGGGGGGAACAGCAAGGCGGAGCGGCGCCTCGACCTCGCGCTCACCGGCGTCAACCGCGGCGCCAAGCTCGCCGCGCAGCTCCTCGCCTTCGGTCGGCGCCAGCCGCTGGCGCCGAAGGTCGTCAATCTGGGCCGGCTGGTGCGCGGCCTCGACGAGCTGCTGCGCCGCGCGCTGGGGGAATCGATCGAGATCGAGACGGTGATCTCCGGCGGCCTCTGGAACACGCTGGTCGATCCGGCCCAGCTGGAGAACGCCGTTCTCAACCTCGCCATCAACGCCCGCGACGCCATGGGCGGGCAGGGCAAGCTGACCATCGAGAGCGGCAACGCCTTCCTCGACGACACCTATGCCCAGCAGCACGACGACGTCAGGGCCGGCCAGTACGTCGTCCTCGCCGTCACCGACACCGGCAGTGGCATTCCTCCCGAGATCATCGGCCAGGTGTTCGAGCCCTTCTTCACCACCAAGCCGGAAGGGCAGGGCACCGGCCTCGGGCTGAGCATGGTCTACGGCCTCGTCAAGCAGTCCGGCGGGCACATCAAGCTCTACAGCGAGCCGGGCGAGGGCACGACGGTGCGCCTCTATTTCCCGCGCGACGTCAGCGAGGAGGACGTGGTCGCCGCCCAGGGTCCCATGGGGCCGGCGGAGGGCGGCACGGAGACCATCCTCGTGGTCGAGGACGACGAGGCGGTCCGCGCGACGGCAGTCGAGCTCTTGGGCGAACTCGGCTACCGCGTGCTCACCGCCAAGGACGCCGACGCCGCCTGGGCGATCGTCGAGAGCGGCCTGCCGATCGACCTGCTGTTTACCGACGTCGTCATGCCCGGCAAGCTTCGCAGTCCCGAGCTGGCGCGCAAGGCGCAGATCCGCCTCCCGAACCTCGCCGTGCTCTTCACCTCCGGCTACACCCAGAACGCCATCGTCCACGGCGGCCGGCTGGACGAGGGCGTCGAACTCCTGAGCAAGCCCTACAGCCGCGAGGAACTGGCCCACAAGGTCCGGCAGGTGCTGGCCCGCGGCCGGCGCCGCTCCCCCGACGAGACGGCGGCGAGGACACCCGTGGCCAGTGGGTCGCCGGCCAAGGATCCGGCCGAGGCTTCCGCGGCAAGAGCGCCGAGCGGGCCGCTGAGCCTGCTCCTCCTCGAGGACGAGGCCCTCGTGCGCATGGCGCTCGCCGACATGCTGGAGGAGATGGGCCACGCCACCACCGAGGCGGGCAAGGTCGCCGAGGCGCGGCAGAAGCTTGCCTCCGCCTCCTTCGACGTTCTCATCGCCGACGTGAACCTGCCGGACGGCTCGGGCAAGGATTTCGTCGTCGAGCTGCGCGGCCGTGATCCCACCATCGCCATCATCGTGGCCTCGGGCGACGACAGCGCCTCGGGCGGCACCGACGGCTTCGTCTACCTGCCCAAACCCTACGACGATCACATGCTCGCCGAGGCGCTGGATCGGGCCCTCGGACAGGTGCGTTGAGAGGCCGTGACACCCCCGTGCAGAATGGCGATGTCGCGGCCCTGGAACCACCCCGCCCCAGGCCCGTTGATCATCTCTGATCGGACGCCCGGGTACGCATGACTGATGATCGTCACTTTCTGGCCGGCGGGGGGCAGATGGGAGCGCTGATGCGGGCCCATGACTGGGCCGCGACCGCGTTCGGACAGCCGGCCGACTGGGCAGCCGAACTCAAGGTTCTGGCGGCTTTCGTCCTCGCCAGCCCGCAGCCGATGATGATCTGGTGGGGCCCCGATCTTCTGCAGATCTACAACGACGCCTTCGCCGGCCTGATGGGCCCCGAGCGCCATCCCGGCGCCTTCGGGGCCGCCGCGCAGCACAGCTGGAGCGAGATCTGGTCGACCCTCGGGCCGCAGGTCGCCCATGTCCTCGCCGGCGGCGAGCCGCGGCTGAACGAGGAGGAGCTGATCCAGATCACGCGGTTCGGCGCGCGGCGGAGCGTATGGTGGACCTACGGCTTCTCGCCGATCGTGGTCGCCGGAACGGTGGCCGGCGTCGTCCTCACCTGCCAGGAGGTGACCGCCCGCCAGAGGCTGACCAACCGCATCCGCCACCAGTCGGAGCGCTTCCAGCAGCTCTTCGAACAGGCGCCGGGCTTCATCGCCATCCTGCTCGGGCCGCAGCACGTCTTCCAGTTCGCCAACGCCGCCTACCGGACCCTCGTCGGCAACCGTCCGCTGATCGGCAAGCCGGTGGCCGACATCCTGCCCGAGGCCTCGGCCCAGGGCTTCGTGGCGCGCCTCGACGAGGTCTATGCCAGCGGCGAGCTGCACGCCGGACGCCGGGTGCCGCTGACGCTCACCGACGGCGACGGCACGGAGCGGGACTACGTCCTCGACGTCATCTACCAGCCGATCGTCGACGACGACGGTCAGGTCGCAGGCGTCTTCATCCAGGGACATGACGTCACGGCCCATGCGGCGGCCGAGAAGAACCTGACGCTGATCAACCACGAGCTCAAGCACCGGGTGAAGAACACGCTGGCGGTGACGACGGGCATCGTCAACCAGACGCTGCGCAACCGCGGCAACGACGAGCTCCTCACTACGCTGCGCGCCCGGATCAGCGCCTATGCCCGCGCCCACGACATCCTCGCGCCCCAGACCTGGGCGACGGGAACGGTGCATGGCGCCGTCATGTCGGCCGTCCAGACGTTCCGCGCCCAGGGCGGCTCCTTCACCATCGAGGGGCCGGACCTCACCCTCGGATCGCGCCAGGTCCTCTCGCTCGCCCTCGCCGTTCACGAACTCGCCGTCAACGCCCGGCGCTACGGCGCGCTGTCGCGCCCCGGCGGCAGCGTCGACATCCGCTGGATGCTGCACGATCCCGAGGGAGAGCCGAAGTTCGATTTCTCGTGGAAGGAGAGCGGCGGCCCGCCTTGCAGCGAGCCGGAGCGCCACGGCTTCGGCCTGCATCTGGTCTCGCGGGTGCTGGCAGCCGATTTCGACGCCACGACGTCGATCGCCTTTCCCCCCTCCGGCCTCATCTTCACGATGCTGGCGCTCGGCCCGTCCCTGCGCCCGCCCGATCCGGACGGTTTCTTCGCCAAGCTCTGATGGGGGCCGGCGCGGATCGTCTCCGCGCCGGACCTGTGTCAGCCGCGCTGCCTG
Source organism: Rhizobiales bacterium Ga0077556 (assembly GCA_001464235.1). Taxonomy (GTDB): domain Bacteria; phylum Pseudomonadota; class Alphaproteobacteria; order Rhizobiales; family Phreatobacteraceae; genus Phreatobacter. The sequence continues at coordinate 21,327 of LNFH01000097.1, forward strand.
AGGCGCAGCATCATGGTGTCGAAGGAATATTCCGCCACCTGCCACCACAGGTATTCCTCGTTGCGGAACGCGCGCATGTGCTCGTAGATCCGCTTGAAGTCGGCATTGCCCTTCGACAGGTCGTCATAGATCTCGTTCGCCGCCTTGTAGGCCGCGTCGAGGATCTCCGGGCTGAAGGCGCGCAGCTGCGCGCCGGCCGCCACCAGCCTGCGCAGGGCTGCCGGGTTGCGGGCGTCGTAGATGGCCGTCATGTCCATGTTGTTGGCGGCCGCCGCGTTGTTGAAGATCTGCTGATAGGACTTCGGCAGCGCGTTCCACTTGTCGGTGCCGATCCAGTAGTGGACCGTCGGCGCGCCTTCCCAGAAGCCGGGATAGTAGTAGTAGGGAGCGACCCGGACGAAGGCGAGCTTCTCGTCGTCATAGGGGCCGACCCACTCCGCCGCGTCGATGACGCCGCGCTCCAGCGAGGAATAGGTATCGCCGCCGGGGATCTGCTGCGGCACGACGCCGAGCTTGGCCACAACCTGTCCGGCGAGGCCGGCGATGCGGAACTTCAGGCCCTTCAGGTCCTCGAGCGTGCGGACCTCCCTGCGGAACCAGCCGCCCATCTGCGTGCCGGTATTGCCGCCGGGCACCGTGTGGACGTTGTACTTCTTGACGTAGTCGTTGATGAGCTGCTGCCCGCCGCCCTGGTAGAGCCAGGCGTTGCGCTGCCGCACGTTCATGATGAAGGGGATGTCGGCCATCAGCGCCAGGACCGGGTCCTTGCCGACGAAGTAGTAGCCGGGCGACTGGCACATCTCGATCGTGCCGGCCGAAACGGCGTCGAGCGTCTGGAAGGCGCCGACGATCTCGCCCGCCGCGAAGCACTGGATCTTGAAGCGCCCGTCGGTCGCTTCCGCGATCTGCTTGGTCATCGTGTCGAGCGGACCGTAGAGCGCGTCCAGCGATTTCGGGAAGGAGGAGGCACAGCGCCAGCTGACCTCCGGCATGGTCTGGGCGATGGCCGGTGCCGCGACCGCGGCGCCGGCGACGCCGGCCGCACTTCCCGCCATGAATGTCCTGCGTTTCATCTCGTTCCTCCATTCGTCCGCGATTGTGATTGTGATGCGGATCGCGGGGTTGTCCCCCGTCGGACGAGACTAGCGCCTGGCTCACGCCTTCCGGCATGGCCCCAGCGAATGGACGACATGCGCGGACAATACGCGGCGTTTGCATGTGATTTGCGGCGGGCGGGACGGTGGTCCGGCCCGCCGCGGTGTCGGGTTACTCCTCCAGCGAGAAGCCAGAGGCCTTGACGATCGGCGCCCAGGTCTGGCGGGCCCGCTCGAGATAGGCCGCATAGTCCGGCGGCGACATGGTGAAGGGCTCCTGTCCGACCGCCCTCAGCGTGTCGCGGGTGGCGGGCACCTTCACCGCCTCCGCCACGAAGCCGGCGATCTGCGCGGCGAGCGCCGGTGCCGTGGCTTTCGGCATGAAGCAGCCGAACGTGTCGCGTCCCACCACCTGCGTGAACCCCTGCTCGGCGAAGGTCGGCACGTTCGGCAGGAAGGCCGACCGCTCACGGTCCGACACGCCGATGACCCTGAGCGCGCCGGAAGCGGCGTGGGGCACATAGTCGCCGATCGGCGTGATGGTGGAGGCGACGTGGCCGCCGAGCAGGTCCTGGATCGCCGGCGTCGAGCCGCGATAGGGGACGTGGCGCAGCGGCACGCCGGCGGCGGCGACCAGCAGCTCGCCGAGGAAGTGCGGCGTCGAGCCTGCCGCCGGCGAGCCGAAGGCGGCCCGCGTCGGATTGGCCTTGGCCCACGCGATGAAGCCCGCCACGTCCTTCACCTCGGCCGGCACCATCGAGCCCACCGCGAGGGCGAAGACCGCATAGGTCGCCGGCGTCACCGGCGTCACGTCGGTCGCGGCGTTGTAGGCGAGCTTCCTGTAGACGCTCGGATAGATGGTGAACATCGCGTCCGGGCTGACGAGGATGGTGCGGCCGTCGGCGGGCGCCTCCATCAGCGCCTGGATGGCGATCTTGGCGGCGGCGCCGGGCCGGTTTTCGACCACGAAACTGTCGGCGACCGAGCCCTTCAGGCTCTCGGCGAGGCGCCGCGCCAGCGTGTCGGTGGGTCCGCCGGCCGGAAAGCCGACGAGGATGCGCCCGTTGCCGCGCACCAGCTGGGCGGGGGCGGGCAGGGTGGATGCGGTCAGGGCTGCGGCCGACAGGCCGAGCATGCGGCGGCGATTCATGGACGTCATGGGTTCCTCCCTCTGGTGGCGGCGGTGGCGCCGGCTTCTCCTGGCCGGTCGACCGCACGGGTCTTGGCATGTCCTCCTGCGGGGCCGGGTCTCAACTGCCGAGGCCGAGCACCCGCATGGCATTCTTCTTCATGATCAGGTCGTGCACCTCCGGCTTGAAGCCCACCTCGGCGAACTGGGCGAGCCAGCGCTCCGGCGCGATCAGCGGAAAATCCGAACCGAACAGCATCTTGGTGCGCAACTGCGCATTCGCATACTGGACGATCTGCGGCGGGAAGTATTTCGGCATCCACCCCGACAGGTCGATGTAGACGTTGGGCTTGTGCAGGGCCATGGACAGCGCCTCGTCGGTCCAGGGCCAGGACGGATGCGCCAGCACTATCGTCATGTCGGGGAAGTCCACCGCCACGTCGTCGACGTGGATCGGCTGGGAATACTTGAGCCTCATGCCGCCGCCGCCGCGCATGCCGGTGCCGATGCCGGAATGGCCGGTGTGGAAGATGGCCGGCATCTTGTGGTGGGCGATGACCTCGTAGAGCTGGTAAGCCATCCGATCGTTCGGATAGAAGCCCTGGCATGTCGGGTGGAACTTGAAGCCCTTGACCACGCCGCCCTTGATCAGGTCCTCCGCCTCGCGCGCGCCGAGCCGGCCCTTGTGAGGGTCGATGGAGGCGAAGGCGATCATCATGTCGGCATTGTCGCGCGCCGCGTCGGCGATCTCGTCGTTCGGGATGCGCCGGTTGCCGATCTGCGTCTCGGTGTCGACGGTGAACATGACGAGGCCGATCTTCTGCGCCCGGTAATGCGCGATGGTCTCGGCGATGGTCGGCCGCTTTCCGACCTTGAAATACTTGCCCGCCGCCTCCTCGTAGGGCGCCCAGTAGGGATCGGGCTCCTGCCGGCACGAGACCTCGGCATGGGTGTGGATGTCGATGGCGACGAGATCGTCGACCTTCATGGGGCCTCTCCTGCACGGATATCGAGAGCAATGATGCCGGGCGGCGGCGCCGCGGCATGGAGCGCGGCGACGAGCGCCTTGCGCCGGCCGAGCACGGCGCGCTGGTTGATGGAGCCCTTGTCGGTCAGTTCGCCGTGCTCCAGCGAGGGCGGATCGTCGAGGATCTGCGCCCGCACGACACGGTTCGACGAGCCGGTGGCCTCCTTGGCGAGGCCCGCGAGGCGCCGCGTGACCTCGGCCACCAGCCCCTCGTGGGTCAGCAGGGCGGGATCGCCGGCCTTCAGTCCCGTGAAGGCGGCGCAGGCCTCGCGGTCGGGCACCAGCAGCACGCCGACCTCGTCGCGGTCGTGGCCGGTGATGACGGTGTCGCGGATCAGCGGGTCGAGGGCGGAGTTGAGGACATGGCGGAGCGGGCCGACGCTGACCCAGGTGCCGGTCGCGAGCTTGAAATCCTCCGACAGGCGGCCGTCGAACAGGAACCCCTTCGACAGGTCCTCCGGATCGGCATAAGCCACCGCATCGCCGAAGCAGTAGTAGCCTTCCTCGTCGAAGACCTTGGCGGTGAGGTCCGGCCGCCGCCAGTAGCCCGGCGTCACCGTTTCCGCCTTCACGCGCGCCTCGAGCTTCGCCCCCGCCGGGACGAGCTTCAGCGTCACGCCCACCATGGGCAGGCCGATGGCGCCCGCCTGGCCGGTGGTGCGCAGGTTCATGATGGCGGAGGGCGCCGTCTCCGTCGCGCCGAGCCCGGTGACGAAGGGCACGTCGCGGCCGACGGCCTCGCGGGCGAGGGCGCGATAGCCGTCCCAGACCGGCTGGGCGAGGCCTGCGCCGGCATAGAACAACATTTCGAGGCGGCTGAAGAAGTGACGGGCGAAGGCCGGGTCCGCCTGGAGATGGGGCAGGAGGGCCTCGTAGCCCTTCGGCACGTTGAAATAGGCGGTGGGCGCGATCTCCCTGAGGTTGCGCACGGTCGGCAGGATGCCCGCCGCCACCGGCTTGCCCTCGTCGAGATGGAGCGTGCCGCCGTGGGTCAGCACCATGCCGAAATTGTGGTTCGAGCCGAAGGTGTGGTTCCACGGCAGCCAGTCGACGAAGACCGGCGGCGTCTCCGCGAGGAAGGGGAAGCACTGCTCCAGCATCACCTGATTGGCCATCAGCATGCGCTGGGTGTTGATGACGGCCTTCGGCTCGCCGGTCGAACCCGAGGTGAGGAGGAACTTCGCGATGGTGTCGGGCCCGACCGCCGCGTGGGCGGCGTCGACCGCGGGGTCCGCAGCATCGCCCGCCAGAGCCGCCAGCGACACCGCGCCCACCGCCTCCGCGCCGCGCGCCGCGACGATGACGCGTCCCTCGCCGGCGACCGCCGCGAGCGCCGCCCGGAACGGCCCGGCATCGGCGACGAAGACGAGGCCCGGCGTCAGCAGGTCGATGCAGTACGACAGCTTGCCGAAGTCCCGCGCCACCAGGCTGTAGGGCGGTGAGATCGGCGCATAGGGCACGCCGATCATCATCGCCGCGAGGGCGATCAGCGCGTGGTCGATGCTGTTGCCGGAGAGGATGGCGACCGGCCGCTCGGCCGAGAGGTCGTGGCGCAGCAGGCCAGCGGCGAGGCTTCGGACCTGACGGAGCGTCTCGGCATAGGTCAGCCGCCGCCAGGCGCCGTCCGGCCCGCGTTCGGCAAGGAAGGTGCGATCGGGCGCTGCCGCCGCCCAGTGCACCAGCCGGTCGGTGAGGGCGCGCGGATAGGGGCCGAGCCCCTGCCGCACGGTGACGAGACGCGCGCCGTCCGCCCGGTCCTCGACCAGGGGATCGAGGGTGCCGAGCCGGTGCCAGCCATGGCTGTCCGCGGCTTCCATCGGGCGGGGGGCGACACGCGACATCGAGAGCCTCCGGGGGTGCCGATCGCGGCGGGATGAGGCGATGGTTTCAGGACATGCACTGGACCGGGCCTGGGGGCGGCCCTGGTCGGTCAGCCGGGACGGGCGACCTTCGCCGCCTTCTTGGCCAGGAAGTCGCGCACGCGCTCCTTGGCCTCGGGCATGGTCTGCGCGGTCGAGGCCATCAGCGCCTCGGTGAGGTAGCCGATATGGGGGTCGGCCTCCGCGATGCGGGGCAGGGCGTGGATCACCGCGAACCGGGTCATGTCGGCGATCCCGGCGGCCTTGCGCGCCAGCTCCATGGCGAGCGGCAGGCCGGCGCCGTCGTCGACGAGATACTGGCATGCACCGGCCGTCCGGGCCTCTTCGGCGGAGAGCGTGCGCCCGGTGAGCATCATGTCCTGCACGAGCGGCGTACCGATCAGCCGGGGAATGCGGACCGATCCGCCGCCGCCGAGGAAGATGCCGCGCTGCCCCTCGGGCAGGGCGAAGAACGCGGATCGCTCGGCGATGCGCACATGGGTGGCGGCGGCGAGCTCGAAACCGCCGCCGACGACGGCGCCGTGCAGCACCGAGAAGACCGGCACGCGGCCGTACTGGAGGTCCTGGAACGAGCGGTGCCAGCCGAGGGAATGCTGGATGGCGGCAGCGAGATCCGGTTCGCCGTCCACCTCGCCGAGGTCGAGCCCGGCGCAGAAATGGTCACCCTCGCCGTGGATGACCACCGCCCGGATGGCGGCCGGAAAGCCGGTGACGGCTTTCGACAGGCCGGCCACCATGGCCTCGTTCAGCGCGTTGCGCTTGGCGGGGCGCGACAGCCGGATGACGGCCACGGCGCCGTCCACATGGACCGAGAGGCCCGCATTGGGTGACTGGACTGACAAGAGCGCCGCTCCCACGGAACCGTTTTTGGTTATTGAGGATAACTATTTTCCGCCGCCGCGCTTGTGTCAATGGGGCAGGGCCTTTACCGATCGGCACGCGGTGACGCAGCTTCGCGAGGTGGTGATGGCGCTGGATCTGGGTCCTCTCGACAGCCACATGGGCTACCTGTTGCGCCGGGCCCAGCTCGCCGTCTTCGCCGACATCCTGCCGAGCCTCGCCGAGCACGACGTCTCGCCGGCGGACTATGCGGTCCTCACCGTCATCGACCGCAACCCGGGCGCGGGGCAGTCGCAGGTGGCCGAGACCCTCGGCATCCAGAAGACCAACTTCGTGCCCCTGATCCGCCGGATGGAGGCCCGCGGCCTCGTCCTGCGCACGCCGTCGGCGCGTGACCGGCGGTCGGTCGCGCTCACGCTGACGGACGAGGGGAGCGCGCTGCTCGGACGCCTGCACGCCGCGGCACAGGCCCACATCGACCGGGTTCGGGGCCATCTCGGCGCGGCGCAGTACGACGCGCTTCTGGAGCCGTTGCAGCGCCTGGCGAGCGTCAGCCGGCCGTCCTGACCCTGGCGACCGCCGCCGCGACGCCTTCCACCGCCCGCAGCTCCCCCTCCAGGGTCAGCGCCGCCTCGGCCCGGCGCAGCGCCGCGGCGGACTGGCGCCGGGCGGCGGCGCCGAAGACCGTCTCGTCCGCCGCCACCAGGGCGAGCAGGGCCTTCTGCAGCCGCAACTGCACCTCGAGGAGCCCGGCGCCGTCGCGGGCAATGGGAGAGAAGACGTCGCCGACCATGTCGTCGACCGCCAGGGCAGGAACGCGGACGTCCTCGCAGGCGATCTCCGCGTCCTCCGCGGGACCCTCACCGCGGTTCCAGCGCACCAGCAGCCGCACGGCCCGGCCGATCACGTCGATGGCCGTGCCCGGATCGTTCACCGCGGGCGACAGGGCGCGCGACGCGATCTCCGACAGCACGCAGAGGCCGAAGCGCGGGTCCTGGTCGAACGTGCGCTCCGCCCCGATGCTGAAGGCCTTCGCCACGGCGAGGGCGTCCTCGTCGTCCGCCGCGCCCGCGATCATCGCCACCGGGCGGGCGGGATCGGCGAAAACGCCGGGCGGCGCGGTGACGAAGATCGTGAGGCGGCCCTCCTTGGCCCGCTCCTGGAGCGCGGCCATGTCGACATGCTGGACATAGCCGATGGCGGTGGCGAAGACCGGACGGGCGCCGGACGGGGGCGGGCCCGCCATCGGCTTGCCGCCGAGATGGGGATGGGCGCGCCGCCTTTCGAGCGCCTCCCGCGTCGCGTCCTCGACCCGGGCGATGGTCTCGCCCAGCCGCCCGAACCGCGCGAGATAGTCGATCCAGCGCAGGATGGTGACGGCGATGAGCGCGATGAGCCCGATGGTGACCACCAGCAGGATGGCGCGCCCCTCGGAGCCGTAGAGGCCGGTGCTGAGTGCGATGATGCCGACGAGGCTGAACAGGAAGGAGCCGATGAAGGTGCCGAGCACGTTCTGGCTGGTGTTGTCCTCCATCAGCAGGCGGGTCGCCCGCGGCGTGACGTTGCTGGTCGCCGCGCCATAGGCCGACACCATGGTGCTCATCGAGAACACCGTGACCGCCAGCATGCTGGAGGCCAGCACGTTGAGAATGCCGTCGATGGCCTGGGCGCCGATCTTGATGGTCCAGGCGTCGGGCACATAGGGCGCGAAGACGATCCCCGCCGCCGCCGTCGCGACGCCGATCAGCGCCATCACGCTGACGCGGATCCAGAGCTTGCGGGCGAAGAGGGTGAGGAGCCAGCGCCAGCGCGTCATCATGGCGGTGAGCCCGGGCCGGCGCGGGGAACCTGAAGGGGCGGGGACGTGCTCACAGGTCCGCCAGCGGTTGCGCCGCGGCACGAAAACCCGCCCAGGGGTCGCGGGCGGGCAGGGCGTCCCCCACCTTGAGGGCGTTCGGCTCCATGCCGCCCTCCACGTCCTTCCAGGTGGCCGGCACGGCGAAGGGTGCGCCGGGACGGGCACGGGTGGAATAGGCGGCGACCGCCGTCGCCCCGCGTCCGTTGCGCAGGTAGTCGATGAAGATCTTGCCGCGCCGTGCCTTCTTGGCGAGCGTCGCGGTGTACCGCCCCGGCTCGGTCGCGGCCATGGCGCGGGCGAAGTCGTGGGCGAAGCCCTTGACGGCGGCCCAGTCGGCGCCGGGCGTCAGCGGCACCGTGACGTGGAAGCCCTTGCCGCCGGAGAGCTTGACGAAGCTGTCGAGGCCGATCCCCTTCAGCCGGTCGCGCACCGCGATCGCCCCCTCGCGCACCGCGTCCAGGCCGACACCGTCGCCGGGGTCGAGGTCGAAGATCACCTGATCGGGCCGCTCGAGGTCGTCGATGGTCGAGCCCCAGACGTGGATTTCCACCACGCCCATCTGGACGAGGGCGGCGATGCCGTCGAAATCCTCGACGTAGAGGAGGGCGTCGCTCTCGCCCTTCGGCTTCACGGTGCGGATCGCCTTGCCCATGCCGGGGGAGGCGTGTTTCTGGAAGAAGGAGTGGCGGGCGATGCCGTCCGGGGCGCGCACGAGGCTGAGCGGCCGGCGCACCACCAGCGGCTCCATGCGCTTCCACACCGCGCCGTAGTGGGCGAGCAGACCCTCCTTGGTCAGGCCCGTGTCCGGCCAGAGCACCTTGTCGGCATTCGACAGCACCACCGAGGTCGCGGGCGCCGCGGCCGCGGGGGCCTTCTTTGCCCGCTTCGGCGCCTTCGTCGGCACCGGATCGGCGACGGGCCCGTCCTCGCGGACGATCTCGCCGGCGGGCTTGTCCTCGCGCAGCCCCTTGAAGGCCGCCTGCCGCAGCAGGCCGTCGGCCGTCCAGGTCCGGTACTCCACCTCGCAGGCGAGCGTCGGCTCCACCCAGACCACGTCCTTCTGGCGGCCCTCCTTGCCCGGGAAGGGCGAGCGCTCCGCACGGATCGGGTCGAGGCGGCGCTTCAGCGCGGTCGCCAGCGCGGTCGTATAGCCGGTTCCCACCCGTCCCGCGTGCTGCAGCGTGCCGTCCTCCTGATAGCCGACGACGAGCGAGCCGATGCGGCCGGCCTTTGCCTTGGACGGCACGTAGCCGGCGATCACGAACTCCTGCGAGCGGGTGCACTTGGCCTTGATCCAGTCGCCGCGCCGACCGCTGTGGTAGGGCGCGTCGAGCCGCTTGGAGATGACGCCCTCGAGCCCCATCCGGCAGGCATGGGCGAGCATGACCTCGCCGGGTTCCGCGAAATCCTCGCTGTAGCGGATGCGCGCGCCGTCGGCGTCCGCGAGCAGCGCCGCCAGCCGTTCCTTGCGCGCCACCAGCGGCTCGCCGGTGAGGTCCTCGCCGTCGAGATGCAGGAGGTCGAAGGCGTAGAAGATCATGCCCTCGCGCCGCCCCTCCGACAAAGCCGCCTGCAGCGCCGCGAAGGAGGAGACGCCGGCATCGTTCAGCACAACCACCTCGCCGTCGATGACGGCGCTCTCGCAGGGGAGGTCGGCGAAGGCGCCGGCAAGCGCGCTGCCGAACCGCTCCGTCCAGTCGAGGCCCGTGCGGGTGAGCAGTCGCGCCTCTCCGCCCGCGACCACCGCCTGGACGCGGTAGCCGTCGAACTTCACCTCGTGGACCCAGCCCTTTCCCTCGGCGGGACGCTCCTTGAGGCTGGCGAGGCAAGGCGGCACGAAGGCCGGCGCCTGAACCGCGCTCCGGCGCTTGCCGGCGGTCTTCGACGTCTTGGCGGCGGCCTTCGGCCGGGTCTTCTTCGCCTTCGGGGAGGGTTTTTTCGCCGGCTTGCCCTCCGCCACCTCCTCAACGGTCAGGCCCGAGACGAGCGAGGTCGGTTGCTCGGCGAGGATGTCGCGGTCGGAGGCCGCCGCGTCCTTCACCTTCATCAGCAGCCAGTTGTCGCGGCTCTCGCCCTTCCGCGGCTTGAGCCTGACGAGGTGCCAGCCGCCCTTGAGGCGCTCGCCGTCCAGGGTGAAGGCGATGTGGCCCTTGGCCATGGCCTTGGCGGGATCGATCTCGGGGGTCCAGGTGCCCCGGTCCCAGACGATGACCGAACCCGCGCCATATTCCCCCGCCGGGATCGTTCCCTCGAAGCCGCCATAGCTCAGCGGATGGTCCTCGACGTGCACCGCGAGGCGCTTGTCGTCGGGGTCGAAGCTCGGCCCGCGCGTCACCGCCCAGCTCCACAGGACGCCGTCATGCTCGAGGCGAAGATCGTAGTGGAGCCGCCGCGCGGCGTGCTTGTGGACGACGAAGCTCCCGCCGGCGGCCTTCGCCGCCGTCCCGGCGACACGGCCGTCGGGCTCCCGGGTCCTGGAGAAGTCGCGCTTCTGCCGATAGGCGCCGAGACGGTCGGCCGCTCGCGCCTTCGGCATCAGGCGGCGGCCCGGGGATAGGGCGGCGCCGCCGCCGCGACGGCATCCGCCGCCATCAGGTCGAGCTGGGTGATGGCGGGAACGGGATCCTCCAGCATGGCCACCATGACCTCGCGTCCGAGCCCGGATCGTACCGCCTCGGCGAAGGCCTGGCGCGTCTGCCGTTCGGCGCGCAACTGGGCGGCCAGAGCCAAGATCAGTCTGTCACGGCTGTCCATGATCATCACCTCGTCCTTGCTCCCATGCAACGTCGGCCCGTCGCGGCGTGTTCCCTGGATGGCCCCAGGTCCTCAGGCCGCCTCCGCCGTCAGCTCCCGTGCCGCGGGCACCGCGGGCTTCTGCTCCACCGTCTCGGTCAGGATCTTCAGCACCGCCCGCTCCGCCGGCGTCAGCTTCGCGTCGTACTCGGTCGCATGGGACATGCGGCGGGCATAGCGGGTGAGGAGGCCGCCCGTATGGGCGGAGAAGATGGCGGGGTGGATGTAGGACGAGCGGCACACGGCCGGCGTGTTGCCGAGGCGCTGCGACACCGCCCGCACCGCGCTCGCCAACTGCTTGCGCAACTGCCGCTCGTTCGGCGGGGGAGGGGCGAGCGACAGGGCGAGCCCGCAGAGCACCGTGCCCGCCCAGGTGCGGAAGTCCTTGGCGCTCACCGGGCCGCCGGCGGCGCGGCGCAGATAGTCGTTGACCTCGTCGGACGAGACGGCCCGCAATTCGCCGTCCTTGTCGCGGTACTGGAACAGGTGCTGCCCGGGAAGGTCCTGGCAGGTCCGCACGATGCGGCTGACGCGCTTGTCGAAGATGGCGAGGCGCCATTCCTTGCCGCTCTTGCCCTTGAAGGTGAAGCGGATGGTGGCGCCCGCCACCGCCACATGGCCGCTGCGCGCGCGCGTAGGTCTCGTTGCCGATGCGGATGAGCGTGCGGTCGAGGAGATAGACGACGGTCGCCAGCACCTTGTCGCGCTCGAGCCCCGGAAGGGCCATGTCGGCGGAGACCCGCCGCCGCAGCCGCGGCAGGATCTGCGCGAAGGCGATCATCTTCTCGAACTTCTCCGCCTCGCGCTCGGCGCGGAAGGCCGCGTGGTAGATGTACTGGCGGCGCCCCTTCTCGTCCCGTCCGATGGCCTGGACGTGGCCGGCGGGATCGGGGCAGATCCACACGTCTCGCCAGGCCGGCGGGATGACCAGGGCGCGAACGCGCTGGAGCGTCGCCGCGTCGAGGCGACCGCCCGTCTCGCTCCTGTAGGAAAAGCCCTTGCCGCAGCGCTGGCGGGTGATGCCGGGGGCGGTGAGGTCGGCGAAGACGAGATCCATGGCAGTGCTCACGCAGGCGCCGCTCGATGGGGCGCGAGGGGCAACGTGCCGGCTCCGGACAGGTTCCTGCCGGGGCGGGGCTGCGCGTCAGGCCGCCTTCTTGCCGCGGGGCTTGGCGGAGCCGCTGCCGGCCGCCTTGGGCGACGTCTTCGCGGGGGTCTTGGCCGACGTTTTGGCCGAAGCCTTGGCCGGTGCCTTCGCTGCCTTGGCGGGGGCCGCCTTGCTCACGCCGGCGCTCGCCCGGAGGGCGTCCATCAGGTCCACGACCTTGGTCTGCTTCGGGTCCTTGCGCCGCGTCAGCGGCTTTCCGGCGAGCTTGGCCTTGACCATCTCGGCCACGGCCGCCTCGTAGCGGTCGTCGAAGGCGCTCGGGTCGAAGGTCCCGGCCTTGGTCTCGACGATGTGGCGGGCGAGGTCGAGCATGTCCTTCTTGATCTTGATGTCCGCGACGTCCTCGAAGGCCGAAGCGGCCGACCGCACCTCGTAGTCGTAGTTCAGCGTATGGGCGATCAGCCCCTCGCCGTGGGCCCGGATCATCAGCGTCCGCACCCGCTTGAACAGGACGGTGCGGGCGAGCGCCGCCACCTTCTCCTCGCGCATGGCGTCGCGGATGACGAGGAAGGCCTCCTGCGCCACCGCGCCGGCGGGCGCGAGGTAGTAGGGCTTGTCGAAGAACACCGTGTCGATGTCGTCGCAGGCGATGAAGGCCTCGACCTTCAGCCGCTTGTCGCTCTCCGGCACCGCCTTGGCGATGTCCTCGGGCTCCAGCAGCACCATGTGGCTGTCGTCCAGGGCATAGCCCTTGATCTGCTGGTCGCGGTCGACGGGCTTGCCGGTGGCGGGGTCGACGAACTCGCGGCGCACCCGGTTGCCCGTCTTGGCATTGACGGTGTGGAAGGCGATGCGCTCCGCCGTCGAGGCGGCGGTGTAGAGCGCCACGGGGCAGGTGAGATCCCCGATCGCCAGCGATCCCTTCCAGTTGGCCCTCGGTGACGCCATGGCCTGTTCTTTCCCAGCGAGCCGCGCGAGCGACGGAACGGTGGAGGCAACGCCCCTACCGGCTTTTCGTTCCGCCGAGGGAACTTCCCCGGGCCGGCCGGCATTGTCTCGCGTCGGGGGAGATCGCATGGCCGGACACACGTACTGGAAGGGCTATCTGAAACTGTCCCTCGTCACCTGCCCGGTGGCGATGACGCCCGCGACGTCGGAATCGGAGAAGATCCGCTTCCACACCATCAATCGCGAGACCGGTAACCGCGTCGAGAGCCGCTATGTCGACGCCGAGACCGGCAAGGTCGTCGACGACGACGACCAGGCCCGCGGCTATGCCCAGGGCGAGAACGACTTCGTCATCCTCGACGACGACGACCTCGACGCCGTCGCCCTCGACACCACCCGCACCATCGACATCGACACCTTCGTGCCGCGTGGCTCCATTCCCTGGCTCTATCTCGACAAGGCGCACTACCTCGTGCCGAACGACGAGGTGGGGGAGGAAGCCTTCGCCGTCATCCGCGAGGCGATGAAGGCCTCGAAGGTCGTCGGCATCGCCCGCCTGGTGCTCTACCGCCGCGAGCGCGCCGTCATGCTGCAGCCGCGCGACAAGGGCATCGTCCTGTGGACGCTTCGCTACGGCGACGAGGTGCGCGACGAGGCCGCCTATTTCGGTGACATCTCCGACGACGGGGAGCCGCCCGCCAAGGCGACCCAACTCGCCCGCGACCTCATCGGCGAGCGGACCCGGCCCTGGAACCCGAAGATGGCCTCCGACCCGGTCCAGACCGAGCTCGCCCGCCTCATCCAGTCGAAGAAGAAGACCCGGGCGAAGGCGGC
>LNFH01000098.1 GCA_001464235.1 Rhizobiales bacterium Ga0077556
CACGCCTATATGGGCCTGTCGCCGGGGCTCGACTTCGAGACGCGGCTCTTCGCCAAACCCAATGCGCCGGAGCTGCTGGAGAAGGAGCTGGCGGCCCACGGCTATCAGCCGCGCACCATCGCGCTCGGCACCAACACCGACCCCTACCAGCCCATCGAGAAGCAGTGGCAGCTCACCCGCCGCATCCTCGAGGTGCTGGAGGCGGCGAACCACCCCGTCGGCATCGTCACCAAGAACCACCTCGTCACCCGCGACATCGACATTCTCCGCCGCATGGCCGCGAAGGGGCTCGCCAAGGTCGCGCTGTCGGTGACCACCCTCGACGGCAAGCTCGCCCGCTCGCTGGAGCCTCGCGCCTCGACCCCGAGGAAGCGCCTCGAAGCGCTCCGCCTGCTCTCGGAAGCGGGCGTCCCCACCGCCGTGCTAGTCGCCCCCGTCATTCCCGCCGTCAACGATGCCGAGATGGAGCGCATCCTCGACGCCGCCTGGCACATGGGCGCGCGCGAGGCCGGCTACGTGCTGCTGCGGCTGCCGCACGAGATCCGCGACCTGTTTCGGGAATGGCTGGTGGCGAACCGGCCGGACGCCGCCCGCCACGTCCTCTCCCTCGTCCAGCAGACCCGCGGCGGCAAGGATTACGACGCAACCTTCCACCTCAGGCAGAAGGGCACCGGCCCCTTCGCCTGGATGATCGGCCGCAGGTTCGAGGTGGCGCGCGAGCGTCTCGGCTTCAACAAGCGCACGCTGCGCCTCGATACCTCGCAGTTCAAGCCGCCCGCCCGCAAGGGCGAGGCCGCGGCCGAGCAGCTCACCCTGTTCTGAGAAGGAAGCCCATGGCTGCCGCACCTGCCGCCGTCGCGCTCGTCACCCTCGGCGTCGACGATCTGCCCCGCGCCACACGGTTCTACGAGGAGATCGGCTTCGCGAAGTCCGTCTCGCAGAGCCGCGACACCGTCAGCTTCTTCCGCGCCGGCGGCGTGGTGCTCGCCCTCTTCGACCGGCGGGCCCTCGCCGAGGATGCGGGACTGCCGGAGGGTGGGCGGCCGGACTTCGGCGGCATCACCCTGGCGCGGAACCTTTCGTCGCGCGAGGCAGTCGACGAGGCCTTCGCCCGCGCCGTCACGGCGGGAGCAGCGCCGCTCAAGACGCCTCGGGACGTGTTCTGGGGCGGCTACAGCGGCTATGTCGCCGATCCCGACGGGCACCCGATCGAACTCGCCTGGAACCCGTTCTTCCCCCTGAACGCGGACGGCTCCATCGACCTGCCGATGTGAGGGGCCTGCTGCGGGGGGTCAGTGGCCCGCGGCGATGCCGTCGCCGAACATGTAGCGAAGGCCGATGCGCACCTCGTGCGCCGCCACCGTCGTGCGATAGGCGCCGCCCGCCGTGTCAGCGAAGCGCAGGGCGCCCATGTGCATGTAGCGATAGCCGATGTCGAGCTTGGTCTGCGGCGACAGGTCGACGGTGACGCCGGCCATGGCCGCCCAGGCGAGCGTCCATTTCACCGTGCTCACGAGGGCGGGCGTGCGCGTCGCCTCGCCGAGGGCGGCGGCCGCCGGCACCGGGGTCGAGGCGTAGTTGGAGGCGGCGAGCCGCGCCATGCCGAGGCCGGCGCCCACATAGGGCGTCACGCCGCCCCAGCCGCCGAGATCGACATAGGCGTTGACCAGCGCCGAATGGGCGGTGACGCCGAAGCGCTCGGTGCGCGAGGGGACCGGCAGCGGGCCGGCATAGGCCCAGTTGCCCTCGGGCGGCGCGAAGCCGGACAGCCGCGCGGTGGAGCGGATGTCGAGCGTCGTGTCGAGCCGCAGCCACTTGTACTTGAAGCCGAAGCCGAGGCCGCCGCCGAAGGTGGTGTTGGCCCGGGTGTCGCGCAGGTCCACGAAGGCGGCGGGGGCGAAGTTGACGGTGTCGAGATAGCGGGCGGCCGGGCGGCGGAAGAGGCTGGCGGTGACGTCGCCGCGCACGTACCAGCCCGACGAGAAGTCCTCGGCGAGGACCGGCGGCAGCAGCGGAGCCGCGGGTGCGGGTCCACGGGTGTCGGCGGCAAGCCCCGGGCCTGCGGCAAGCACCAGGGCCGCAAAAGCGGCGGCCGGGAGACGGGTTCCGCTGCGCAGCCGCGGGGTCGGACGGGTCATCACTCGTTTCCTGCAACGCTTCGGGGGCCCCTGCCCGGGGCCCATGACGAACTCGGCGCCGAGTGTGGGACAGCGCGGTTAAGGGCGCCTTAAGGTTAAGAATTAACCGTGTTTGGCCCCCTGCCCCCCAAACGCAAACGGCGCGGGCCGGGGCCCGCGCCGTCGTGTCGTCGGTCGAAGGGGGAATCAGTAGCGAGCGACGATCGGCTCGGAGGGAACGGCGCAGGAGCAGTTCAGCGACCAGCGCATGCCGATCTTGATCTCGTGGGCGGTCAGGCGGCTGACCTGCACGGTCTCGTTGCCGGCGCGCGGGAGACCGGTGGCCGGATCGCGCAGCAGCAGCGCCGGCATGTCGCCGAGCGACAGGTAGCGGTAGCCGGCCTCGAGGGTGAGCCGCTCGTTGACCTTGTAGCCGACGCCGGCCATCAGCGCCCAGGCGAAGCTGGTGCGCGACACGGTGCTGGCATAACCGCCGAGCGAGCCGGTGGCGCCCGTGACGCTGTTGAAGCCGGTGGAGGTGTCGGTGAAGCCGCTCACCGTGGTGTGGGCGAAGCCGAAGCCGGCGCCGACATAGGGCGTCAGGCAGCCGATCTGGCAGAAGGTGCCCAGATCCACGTAGAAGTTGGCGAGACCGACCATCGAGCGGCTGCTGCCGTGGTAGAGATTGGTCTGCGAGGTGGTGCCGCCGCTCTGGTCGAAGTTGACGTAATCGAGACCACGCAGGTGGCCGCCGCCGCGGAACTCGCCGGTCACGTCGACGCGGAACCACGAGTTGAACTGGTAGCCGACGCCGACGCCGATCGTGTAGCTCTCCGAATGGGACTTGGTGCGCAGCGCGTAGTCGTTGACGCCGCCGGCGCCGGCGCGCACCTGCGTGCCGTTCTGCATCACGGCGAAGTTGCCGATGGTGTGGGCGGCGACCCCGATGTCGCCGCGCAGATACCAGCCGCCGCTCTCCGCGGGCTGGACCACGGGCACGGACTGGCGGAGGACGGGCGGCATGTCGGCGGCGGAGGCGGCCGTCGCGGCGAGCGCCGCCGCGGAAC
>LNFH01000099.1 GCA_001464235.1 Rhizobiales bacterium Ga0077556
GCTCAACATCATCTGATCAAGATCCTCATTGAGTTCCTAGTTCGATAATAAGGTTGCAAAGCGTGCGCGTGTCAATCGGAGGAGGTAGCGCCAGTTGCGGCTCAGACTTAGTCTTGCCCACGCCCGAGATCCGCAGGTGCGCAAAATGGGCGGAGGACGTCATCGGCGAGCACGAGCGCGAGATCGGTGAGATGTGCGGCTGGCTGGCGCGCCGCGGGCGGTGACGGCCTGTGGGACACCTTGTCTCAGCTGCCTCTACGTTAAGCGGCGATTAGCGCGATAGCCCCACCATGGGGACTCGTCAGTCGGTGTTTCCCAACGGGGCAGATGAGATGGCTTTGCTGGACGGGATCGTGACCGCGGGCGCGGACGCCTCGGGAACGGCCGGGCTCGTGGCGCGGTCGCTGGAAGCGGTCCGCCAGCACCTCGGCATGGAGGTCGCCTATATCTCCGAGTTCGTCGGCAACGACTCGGTGTTCCGCGTCGTCGACGCGCCGGGGCTCGAGGCCATGATCAAGCCGGGCGACTCCCGCTCGCTCGACGACGTCTATTGCCGCCACATCCTCGCCGGGCGCCTGCCGGAGCTCATCCCCGACACCTCCGTCCTGCCGCTCGCCGCCGGGATGCCGATCACCCGCGCCGTGCCGATCGGCTCGCATGTCAGCGTGCCGATCCGGCTCGAAGACGGCTCGGTCTACGGCATGTTCTGCTGCCTCAGCCCGCAGACCAATCCCACGCTCAATGCCCGCGACCTGCAGGTGATGCGTGCCTTCGCCGACATCGCCGCCGGCGAGATCCGCCGCGAACGGCAGTCCGAGGTCGAGGCCGAGGCGAGGCGCGCGCGCATCCGCCGCGTCATCGACGAAAGCCTGTTCGCCATTCATTTCCAGCCGATCTGGGATTTCCGCCACCGGGCACCCGTCGGCTTCGAGTGCCTTACCCGCTTCAGCCCCGTGCCCGTCCGCTCCCCGGACAAATGGTTCGCCGAGGCTGCGGAGCTCGGGTTGGGGCTCGACCTGGAACTCGCCGCCATACGAGCCTGCGTTCAGGCGGCCGCCGGCCTGCCGGACGACGTCTATGTGGCCGTGAACGCCGCTGCGGAGACGCTGCTGTCGCCGGGCCTTGCCGCCGCACTCGAGGGCGTGGACGGCCGCCGCTTCGTGCTCGAACTCACGGAGCATGCCGCGGTCGCCGACTATCCGAGCCTCCTCGCCACGATCGAGGCCTACCGCGCCCGGGGATTTCGTCTCGCCATCGACGATGCCGGCGCGGGTTACTCCGGCCTCCAGCACATCCTCCGGCTCAAACCGGACATCATCAAGCTCGACATGGCGCTGACACGGGACGTCGATACCGATCCCGCCCGGCGAGCGCTGGCCGCGGCCCTCATCCACTTCGCCCGCGAGACCGGTTGCCAGATCCTCGCCGAGGGGATCGAGACGGATGAGGAATACGCGACGTTGAAACGCCTCGGCGTCGCCAAGGGGCAGGGTTACCATCTCGGCCGGCCCATGGTGTTGGCGGACGCCCTGGCGCTCTGCGCCCCCGTCGGTCAGGTCGCCTGAGGCCCGCTCAGAGCGGCACGAAGACCGAGCCGTCGAAGGCGAACACCAGTTCGCCGTGCTGGTTCTCGCCGGTGTTGAGCGAGGAGACGAGGCCCCAGCCCGGCCTGGTCGCGAGCGGGCGCTTCGCCACGTTCTCGGTGTAGTAGGTGATGGTGTCGCCGGCGCGCACCGGCCGCGGCCACTTGAGGTTCTTGAAACCGCCGGACGGGCCGCTCGCCCGGGGCGGCAGGCCCTTCGCCGCGCGGTCGGCCGCCATGCGCTGCCACTGGTCCACCCGCATGCGCATCCAGACGCTGCCCGTATGCCAGCCGGAGGCGACCAGCCCGCCGAAATGGGTGGCCGCGCCGCCCTCCTCCGAGAGGTGGAAGGGCTGCGGGTCGTAATTGCGCGCGAAGGCGATGATGGCCTCGGGCGTGAAGGTGTAGGAGCCGAGCGGCTCGCGCTGCCCCAGGACGATCTCGTCGAACATGTCAGGCCGCGTCCTGGTTGCGCCGGGCGAAGAAGATCGGGTTGGTTTGCTCCATCACCGTCTCGCCCTTCTGGTTCATCAGCTCGAAGCGGAAGCGCACCACGCCGCGGTCGGGCTTGGAGGCGGAGGGGCGGGCGTCGAGGATGGTGCGGCGGACCGAGAGCACGTCGCCGGGGAAGACCGGCCGGATCCACTTCACCTCGTCGATGCCGGGAGAGCCGATCGACGTCGAGCCGTTCATGAAGTGGTCGAACATCATCCGCATCAGGATCGAGCAGGTGTGCCAGCCGGACGCGGCGAGGCCGCCGAGCATGGAGGCGCGCCCGGCCTCCTCGTCGAGGTGGAAGGGCTGGGGGTCGAACTGGCTGGCGAAGTCGATCACCTCCTCCTTCGTCACCGCATAGGCGCCGAAGGTGGTGATCTCGCCGGGAACGAAATCCTCGAAGGCGGGGTAGGGGGCGGCTGTCATCATGGCGTCCGGCGCGGTGGCTGTTCCGCCTTATGCCGGAAACCGGGGGCTTCGTCCCGCTGGACCTTCGGCAGGGTGGGGAGGGGAGAGGGTGGGCCCAGTAGATGCCACCGGGACCACAACGTCATGCCCGGCCTTGTGCCGGCCATCCATGACTTCAACGCG
>LNFH01000100.1 GCA_001464235.1 Rhizobiales bacterium Ga0077556
CGACCTCTCCCCGCCGGGGAGAGGTGGGGTGGTGCGGCTCGCAGGGCGACGCCTCAGACCCAACGGACTGATCCGTTGCCGGAAAGGCCGGCGCCGCCTCTCAATTGGCGAAGCGGAAGTGCAGCACGTCGCCGTCGGCGACCACGTAGTCCTTGCCCTCGAGGCGGAGCTTGCCGGCATCGCGCGCGCCGGCCTCGCCGCCGAGCGCGGTGTAGTCGGCAAAGGCGATGGTCTCGGCGCGGATGAAGCCCTTCTCGAAGTCGGTGTGGATGACGCCGGCGGCGCCGGGCGCCTTGGTGCCCTTCGTGATGGTCCAGGCGCGCGCTTCCTTGGGACCCACGGTGAAATAGGTCACGAGGGCGAGGAGCTCGTAGCCGGCCCGGATGACCCGGTTGAGGCCGGGCTCGGCGAGACCGACGGCTTCCAGGAAGTCCTTCTGGTCTTCGGCCGCCATGACCGCGATCTCGCTCTCGATCTTGGCGGAGACGACAACGGCCTTGGCGCCCTCGGCCTTGGCCCCCGTTGCCCTGGTCGGCGGAGGCCTCCTCGACGTTGCAGACGTAGAGCACGGGCTTCGACGTGAGGAGGTTCAGCATCTCGAAGGTCTTGGCCTCCTCCGGCTTCACCTCGGTCATGCGGGCCGGGCGGCCGTCGCGCAGGTGGACGAGGGCGCGGTTGATCAGGTCGACCTGTTCCTTGGCGTCCTTGTCGCCGCCCTTGGCCTTCTTCTCGAGGCTGACGACGCGCTTCTCCAGGCTCTCGAGGTCGGCGAGCATCAGCTCGGTCTCGATGGTCTCGATGTCGGCGATCGGGTCGACCTTGCCCTCGACGTGGGTGATGTCGCCGTCCTCGAAGCAGCGCACGACGTGGGCGATGGCGTCGACCTCACGGATGTTGGCGAGGAACTGGTTGCCGAGGCCCTCGCCCTTGGAGGCGCCGCGCACGATGCCGGCGATGTCGACGAAGGTGATGCGGGTCGGGATGATCGTCTGCGACTTGCCGATGGCGGCGAGCTGGTCGAGGCGCGGGTCCGGCACCGCCACGTCGCCGACGTTCGGCTCGATGGTGCAGAACGGATAGTTCGCCGCTTGCGCTGCCGCGGTCTGCGTCAGGGCGTTGAAGAGGGTCGACTTGCCGACGTTCGGCAGGCCGACGATGCCGCATTTGAAGCCCATGGAAGGTCCGATCTGAAGCTGTGGCGCCTTGTCGAATGCGAGGCGAGGGGTGTCAAGGGAGAGGTCAGGCTTTCGGCGGGTCCTTCGCCTCGCCAGGCCGCTTCACCTCTGCCCAGCCGCGGCCCTCCATGGCGAGGTGGATGCGGTTCTGGAAGGCCGGATCCTCGCCGGCGGCGAGCATCTCGGCATGGTCGGCACAGGCGTCGCAGAGGTCCTCGACCCAGGGCATTTCGGCCTTGGCGAAGTCGTTGAGCACGTAGGAATGGACCAGCGCCTTGTCGCCGGGATGGCCGATGCCCATCCTGACGCGGCGATAGTCGTTGCCGCACTGGGCGGTGATGGAGCGCAGCCCGTTGTGGCCGGCATTGCCGCCACCCGTCTTCACCCGGAGCTTGGCCGGCGGCAGGTCGAGCTCGTCGTGGAAGACGACCACGTCGCCGAGGGGGATCTTGAAGAAGCGCATGGCCTCGCCGACGGCGCGGCCGCTCTCGTTCATGAAGGTGCCGGGCATCAGCAGCAGCACCTTGTGCGGGCCGACCGCGCCTTCGGCGCACAGGCCCTGGAACCGCTGGCGCCACGGCCCGAAGCGATGGCGGCGATGGATCGCGGCGGTCGCCATGAAGCCGATGTTGTGCCGGTTGTTCTGGTACTTCGCCCCGGGATTGCCGAGGCCCGCCATGAGGATCATCGGGCCGTGTCCGTCACGTGCTGAGGACCTGTCTCAAACGACGAGGGGCGCCCCGCTTGAGGGCGCCCCGGTTCGGGAAACGTCAGGGGCGCGAGGCCCCGACGGATCACTTCTTGGCGGCGGGGGCCGCGGGCGCGGCCTCGGCGGCCGGTTCGTCCTCGGCCGCGGCGGGCGCAACGATCGACAGGATCGTGACGTTCTCCTTGGTCGCGGGGCGGGTGCCGGCCGGCAGCTTGATGTCCTCGATGTGCACCGAGGAGCCCATCGCCAGCTCCGAGATGTCGATCTCGACGCCGTCGGGGATGTTGTCGGCGTTGCAGATCAGCGTCAGCGAGTGGAGAACCAGGTTGACCGTGCCGCCCAGCTTCACGCCCGGCGAGGTCTCGGTGCCATTGACGTGGATCGGAATGTCGACGGTGATCTCGGCACCGGCGCCGAGGCGCAGGAAGTCGACGTGGACCGGCGTGTCCTTGACGGGATCGAGCTGGTAGTCGCGCGGGATGACGCGATGCTTCTCGCCGTCCACCTCGAGGGTGAAGACGGTCGACTTGAAGTGTCCGGCGTAGATCCGCAGGTGAAGGGTCTTGTAGTCGAGCGAGATCAGGACGGGGGGCTTCTTGTCCCCGTAGATTACGCCGGGCACGCGGCCCAGACGACGTTCTGCGCGTGCGGCCCCCTTGCCGCCCTTCGCGCGGACCGTCGCCGACAACGTTTCGTTGGCAGCCATGGTCGTGTTCTCCAAAAGAAAAGGCCCGCGGCGGGAGCCTCCAGGGGTGCGGAGATGCCACGGGACCGGCGGCCTATAGCGGAAAAGGGGGGGAGGGGCAAGCGGCCGGGCTTGCGCCACCTGTGGGGAGACCGTGCTGCAACAATGGGGCCGGGGCGGCGCAACCGGATGGACACGAGGTGCTCCCACAGTCGAGGCTGCGGACATTCGGCGTCGGGCCGGAGCGACCCGCGGCAGTGCCCGGCGGGGCAGGGAGACATGACATGCGGACGGCGATGATCCTCGGGATGGTTCTGGCGGCGACGGGGGCCGAGGCCGGGCCGGTCTTCGACAGGCTGACGGGCGGGCGTGCCGGCGGGGATCCCTGCTTCGCCCGGGTCTATGACGCGGATCACCTGAGGAACAACCCGCGGCAGAGGGTGGTCCGCTTCCACCTGGTGCGCGAGAGGGTCGACGTGGCGGACGAGAACAATCCGCAGCGCTTCACCGTCCGCCTCGGGTTCCGCCTGCGCGCCGACCGTGACACCTACGAGACCAACGCGATCTGCACCGGCGGCGGCACGGCCGCCGACTGTTCCGGGGAGGGGGACACGGGCGCCTTCCGCATCGTCCTCGCCGGCGAGGCGCTGCGCGTCGAGGTGGAGCGCCTCGAGGTCGAGGGCGGGCGCGGCTCCAGCCCCGACCTCGCACGCAGCGACGACCGGGTCTTCCTGCTGCGGCCGGCCGCGGCGTCGGCCTGCGCGGCGCGCTGAGGGCTTACTCGTCGCGGCCGAGGACGCCGTTGAGTGCGGCGGTCAGATTCTCCAGCGACAGCGGCCGATAGGTGAAGACGACGCGGCTGGTGCCGGCGGGAACCTCGACGCCGCGGAACAGGATGTCGGCGCGCAACAGGGGCTTCCGCTCGCCGTTCACCTCCACCTCCCAGCCGGGATACCAGGGTTCGTGCAGGGTGAGCACGGTGGAGACACGGGCGTCGACCGCGATCTCGACACGGTCCGGGCGCCAGGCGGTGATCTCGGCCTTGCCGGGCGAGCGCAGCAGCGACTGCATGGCCGGGGCGAGCACGTTGGTGGGGCGGGCGGTGGCGGCGGTGGTCGGGGAGGCGCCCGCCGACGCGGCGGCCGTGGCCCGTGCCGGGCTCAGGTCGTCGTCGTCGTCGATCATGACCTCGGAGGTGCCGTTCAGCCGCGGGAACTGGCCGGCGTCGACGAAGGCGTCGGCATCGGCGACTCGTACGACGCTGGCCAGCGCGACGCGGGGGGCCGCATCCGGCAGGCGGTAGATCCAGGCGGTCGGGCCGGCCATGATCGTATCGACCGTCGACCACTGGGCGAGGTGCGGCATCAGCTCGATCGGCCGGTCCAACACGATGTACTCGATGCCCAGCAGCTTGCCGAGGTCGCAGCTGTAGCCGGGGAACGAGGTCGGGAAGCGGCGGTGGAAGACCGTGTAGGGGCTCTCGCCGGGGGCGACGAGCCGGTCGTAGGAGCCGATGCGCAGCGGGTTGTAGCCGTTGGTGGCCTCGAGCCCGTAGACCATGGCGGCGTTCTGCCAGGGGCCGCCGAGGCCGACGATCTCGACGCGCGGGCGCGCGGCGGCGCCGTGGCGCTTCATCTCGCGGGTGAGCGTGGCGATGATCTGCGCGTCGCGTCCGGCCGGCTTCTCGAGGAACGCGTAGTTGGCGCGCGGCTCGGCGTTGAGCGAGGAGCCGGCATTGCGCATCACCAGTTCGCCGGAGGTGAAGGCGACGGCGAGGCTGGCGGCGGCGAGGCGCAGGCGCGGCGTGCGCGGCCAGGCGAGGAGCACGGCGAGGGCGACGTAGATCGGCGCGACCTTGGCGATGGCGAGGGCCGAATCCCAGCCCTTGCCCGAGAAGGTCGAGAAATGGACGGCCCAGGCCAGGACGCCGACGACGGCGAGGGCGAGCGGGACGGCGACGAGCCGGTTCAGCCGCGGCAGGCCGTTGCGCACATAGTCCGCGACGAGGAAGCCGGCGAGATAGGCGAGCGCCAGCACGACGATGAAGAGGCCGCCGACGGGCCGCCGGAACTGCGACACGCCCGGGGCATACTGGAACAGCAGCGGGAAGAGGGGCGTGTAGCGGCCGAGGGCATAGCAGAGCCCG
>LNFH01000101.1 GCA_001464235.1 Rhizobiales bacterium Ga0077556
GAGGCGACGATGCGGCCGCCGGCGATGCCGTGCCAGAGCACGAGAAGGGCGGTGAGCGACCCGGCGAAGAGATAGTTGAAGGCGCGGTCCGTGCTGTCGATGCCCGGCCGGGTGCCGTGGCTCGGGCCCCAGTCGCCGGTGGCGCTCGGCTGCAGCGAGCCGAGGACGTCGGGCGCGAGGAAGTTGGCGAAGTTGACCGGGTACCAGGACGAGGTCAGCGCATAGGCGAGGTCGATCGCCGGCCGGTTGGAGAAGGCCGCGAACTGGGCGGTGAGCAGCAGCGGCACCGCCATCAACGCGGCGCCCAGCACGGCCATCAGCAGGACGATGGGCAGGCGGGAGAGGAAATAGCGACCCGGCTGCGGCTGGATCGCCACCTGCCGCAGCGCCATGACGGCGATGATCACGCAGAGCAGCATCGGCGTCTGCGTGCGGCCGAGGGCAATGATGACGGCGACCACGGTGAAGCCCACCGCCGCCAGGATCGACCGGCGGTCGAGGGCGACGTCGAGCAGCAGAAGGGCCAGCGGAAAGAGGCCGAAGGCGGTGATGATGCCGACATGGTTCATGCGGCCGGAGACGACGCCGCCGAGCATGAAGATGGAGGCCGCCAGGACGGATGCCGCCGGCGGCCAGCCGAGGCGGCGACCGTGGATGGCGAGGGCGAGACCGCCGACCAGCAGGTGGGCGAAGACGATGAAGTCGAAGGCGAACATCGAGGGTTCGGCGTCGAACCAGGCCCAGATGAGGAAGGGCGGCTGGAAGATCAGCGACTGCGGATCGGCGATGCTGGGGTGTCCGGCATAGTGGTAGGCGTTCCAGAACGGCGTCGCGCCGGAATGGAGAGCGGAGGCGAGGAACCGGAAGAAGGCGTAGAACTGGTTCTTGGAGTCCCACGGCACGACGAGGTCGTAGAGCCACCACTGCATCCATGCGGCGGTCCACACCGCCGTCACGGCGAGGAGGGCGGCCCAGAGCCCGGCGCGGGGCGAGCCCGCCAGCCGGCGAAGCCATGTCGATGCCGATGTGGAAGGCACGAGGGGAGACGACGCGCCGGAACCCGTGGCACGAACCATGACTTGCGAAGACACTGAAAGCCCCCCGGGACCCGATGATGGCCCACGCGGCTCACTGAAACGTGATCGAACGTGCGTTTCAAGTGATTTGTGCGCGGTCGAGTACCAGAAATCACAGGCGAGATTTACCGCACGTGAACGGGACCCGGCTTGCGACGCGGCGCGGCGGGGGTGATAAGCTCGGCCCATGTCGACCGTCGAGCGCGCCCGATCCACCCATGGCGGCCTGAGGGGCCTGATCGCCAACACGGCGTCCTGGCTCGGCGTGCAGGCGGAAAGGGCCGGCCGTCGCTTCAACGACCTCATGCCGAAGGGGCTCTACGCCCGCTCGCTGATCATCGTCATCGCCCCGATCGTCATCCTGCAATCGGTCGTCGCCTACATCTTCATGGAGCGGCACTGGCAGCTCGTCACCCATCGCCTCTCGGCGGCGGTGACGCAGGACATCGCCGCCCTCATCGACGTGCAGCGCACCTATCCGCAGGATCGCGACTACGCCACGCTGCGCCGCCTCGCGCGCGAGCGCCTGAGCCTGATGGTGGAGATCCTGCCCCCCGAGCCGCTGCCGCTGCCCGGGCCGCGGCCCTTCTTCGACGTGCTGGACGCGGCCCTGTCGCGGGAACTCGCCCTGCAGGTCGGGCGGCCCTTCTGGGTCGACACGGTGGGCAATTCGGCGCTGATCGAGATCCGCATCCAGCTCGAGGACGGCAAGATCATGAAGGTCTTCGCCCG
>LNFH01000102.1 GCA_001464235.1 Rhizobiales bacterium Ga0077556
ACCCAGACCCGGGGCAGGGCGCGGGTGTTTTCGTAGATGCGGATGCCGCCGGCCTCGCCGACCAGCGGCAGGGCGTCCGGGGCGAGCCGCCGGTCGATCTCGTGCGGCGGCACCCGCGAGACGACGTAGCGAAGGCCGAGGATGTCGGCGAGTTCGCCGCGATAGGACGGGAAGGCCGGCGGGAAACGTCGCTGGCCGGGCAGGGCGGCGATATCCTCGGCGCCAACGAGATCGGCATAGGCAGCCGAGCGCACGGGGTTGAAGCCGAGCACGTCCTCGAGGTCGTGGGACATGGCGGCATTCTGCCATTCGTAGCCGAGACCGATGAGCTCGACGCGGTCGCGCCGCGTGGCGTCGCGGACGGTCAGCGAGCGGATCAGCGCCAGGGCCGGGTCGGTGCTGCCGGGCTCCAGCACCGCATAGCTCGACGGCGGCAGGGCGGTGGATTCGCTCGGCCCGTTGGTGACGCGAAGATCGGCCGCCAGCACTACGGCCAGCACGACGGCGAGGGCGGAAGCCGGCATGCGGCGGCCGGGGCCGAGGACGAGCAGCGCCGCCGCGATGGAGCCGACGGCCACGGCGAGGTTCGTCCATGCGGCCTGCGGGGCGCCCTTGGCGACGATGAGGGCGCTGGCCGCCGTCGCCAGGGCGGCGGCAACCAGCGCCTCGATGCGCCAGCCGGTGGGAAGGCTCGCGGTCAGCAGCCGGTGGGCGCCGTAGCCGGCGAGGATGGCGAAGAGGGCGCCGACGACGAAGGCCGCATCGGCCGGCCGGCGGAAGAGGTCGACCCCCGGCAGATGCCAGAACAGCCGGAAGGCCGGCGTGTACCAGCCGAGGGCGTAGAGCAGCATGACCGCGAGGGCGATCGTGACGAAGCGGATCTCGCGGTCGAGGACCGCGCCGGTGCGCACGAGGCCGAGGACCAGCAGCAGGGGGAGGGCGCCCGCATAGAGATTGCCCATGTTGCGGGCGAGGAAGAGCCCGGTCTCGCCCCAGGTCGGACTCGGCGGCCCCCAGTGCTCGGCGAGGGGCCCCGCGGCGCCGTAGAGGTTGCCGACCACCCAGGTGAGGAGATGGGCGGGGTGCAGCGAGCCGCGGCCGGCGCCGATCTCGTCGATGACGACGCGGTTGGATTCCGCGCCCCACAGGGCCGACATGAGGACCGGCACGGTCACCACCAGGGCTCCCGCCAAGGCTGCGGCGACCAGCGGCGCGAGGGTCGCGCGGACCTCTCGGAGCGGCCGCTCGGCCGATGCCCAGTGCGCGAGGATCGTCGCCGCCAGCAGATAGGCGCAGAGCATCGCCACCTGGTCGCGGCCGAGCACCATCAGCGCCGCAGCGAGGCCCGCCGCGATGCCCCAGAGGAGCGAGCGGCGGTCGAGGGCACGGGCGAGCAGCCACCAGGCGATCGGCCACCAGCAGAGCGAGAAGACCTGGGACAGGTGCTGGATACGCCAGGCAGCCGCCGCGCCGAAGGCGAAGGCGAGCGCCGCGACGGCGGCACCGCCCCAGTGCCAGCCGCGGTCGCGGAAGAGGAGGATCACGCCGGTGCCGCCGGCGAAGAGCATGGCGAAGACCGCCCAGTCCATGGCGGTCAGGCCGGGCTTCGGCATGAGCGCTGCGAGGCCGAGGAGCGGCGCCGAGAAGAGGACCGACTGCGGGTCGGCAATCTCGGGCGAACCTGAGAAGATGTTCGGGGTCCAGGCGGGCGAGACGCCGGCATGCAGCGCCCGCGCTGCGAAGACGAGATGGGGATACCAGTGGGCCTTGGCGTCCCAGGGAATCGTCACCTGGCCGAGCAGCCAGGGCGCGGCGAGGACGAACCAGCCGAGCGCGAACAGCCCGAGGGCCGGCGCGAGGCGGAAAGGCACGGGATCGGGAGCGGGCATGGGCGGCACGGTTCAGGGACCTGCCGCCTCTTAGCCCAGCGCGGCCGGCGCCGCCATCCCGCCTATTTGCGGGAGGCGAGGCTGGCGATGAGCGCGTCGGCGTCGATGGCGTGGCCGGCGCGGTCGCGCTTCGACGTCAGGTAGCGCACGTTCTCGTCGGTGGCGCGGCCGATGACGCGGCGCTCGGAGCGCACCTCGATTCCGGCTTCCGCCATGGCGGCGATCTTGACCGGATTGTTGGTCATGACGTCGATGGAGCGAATGCCGAGCTGCTTGAGCATCTCCGCCGCGAAGTCGAAGCGGCGCTGATCGAGGTCGAAGCCGAGGACCTCGTCGGCGTCGTAGGTGTCCCAGCCGAGCGACTGCAGCCGGTAGGCGCGCATCTTGTTGGCGATGCCGTTGCCGCGGCCTTCCTGGTCGAGATAGAGCAGCACGCCGCCACCGTTCTTCGCCATCCACTCGACCGTGTCGCGCAGCTGGTCGCCGCAATCGCACTTGAGCGAACCGAAGAGGTCGCCGGTGAGGCAGGCCGAGTGCAGGCGCACCGGCACCGGCTGGGCCGGATCGGGCTTGCCGATGACGATGGCGACCTGGTCGCGCAGGCCTTCGCCGCCGCGGAAGACGACGAATTCGGTCTCCGGCGCGCCCTCCAGCGGCACCGGCGCACGGCCGACGATGCGGATGAGCCGCGCTTCCAGCTTGCGGAAGCCGCCGATGGCGGAGGCGTCGACAGACAGCACATGGCCCGGGGCCTCGGCGGCCGGCGCCAGCGGCACCATCACCACGGCGGGAACGATCAGCGCGAGACGGGCGAGTTCGAGGGCGGCCTCGTCGAGGTCGTCGACGGGAGAGACCGGTGCGTCGATCCGCGCCTCGACGGTCAGCGCGAGGCTCTCGATCCGCGCGGCGTCGATCTGCGGCAGGGCGACGCGGGCCGGAGCGGCTCGCTCGAGGCCGAGGCGGCGCAGGCGGGCGGCCGGCAGAACGAGGTGAGCCATGGTCGGGCTGAGGCGGGACGCGGCTTCCGCCGCGCCATGGTCGAGGCCGTCGACGGCGAAGACGAGCACGGCCCGGCCTTCGCTGCGGATCAGCACGGGGCGCGCGGCCCGCATTTCGGCAATGGCCCGCTCGACCTGGGCCCGGACGATATCGGCCGTGCCGCCGAGAATTCCGGAAGTATCCATCGTCAACAAGGCCTTTCATGCCCCCGAGGCGGCACCGGCGGGACGTCCGTCCGGCTGCTCACGGTCCATGTATGGTGTCACTGTCCCTTTTGGATCAGGAGCGGCGAAAAAAGTGTCACCAGCCATGGTCGCACCAAAAGCGTCCGCCGTCATCGTTCCGTAACGGCAGAGGGAGCGATGGCTCAGGGCGGGGCGGCACTTGCTTCGGCCGGCGCACCCGCCCATCATCGCCCCGAGACGAGAAAAGGGATGGCAGCCATGTCGCAGGCCGATGTCTATTCGACGCCCCATCGGATCATCCACTGGGCCACCGCCGCGCTGATCATCGGCCTCGTGCCCGTCGGCATCTTCATGTCGAGCATTCCCTATCCGCCCAATCCGGGCGCCAACCCGGCGCTGAAGAACAGCCTCTACGAATGGCACAAGTCCTTCGGGCTGGTGGTCCTGATGCTGGCCGTGGCCCGCGTGGCGCTGAAAGTGACGCAGGGCACCCCGCCGCCGGTGCCGACCCTGACGAAGTTCCAGCGCATCGCGTCGGGCGCGACCCACCACCTGCTCTACGTGCTGATCTTCCTCGTGCCCTTCCTCGGCTGGCTCGCCACATCGATGTGCTACGGACCGGTCAACCTGTTCTGGACGATCCCGGTGACCCTGCCGTTCTCGGGCCAGCCGGGCACGTGTTCGGCCATCTACCGCGTCCACTTCGGCACCGCCGTGCTGATGACGCTGCTGGTCTTCGCCCATGTGGGCGCGGCGCTCATGCACCTCGTGGTGATCAAGGACGGCGTGTTCCGGCGGATGTGGCCGTGAGCACGGGGGCCTGAAACGACGCTGCCGGCGCCCCACGGGCACCGGCAGCTCGAAAATTCCGGGATGGGCCAGGGTTGTTCCCGACCTAGTGGAGCGAATTCGCCCTCAGGCGCTCGATCTCGTCCTTCAACTGCAGCTTCCGCCGCTTCAGCTCCGTGATCTCCGCATCCGGGGAGGATGGACGGGCGACGACCTGGCTCAATTGCCGGTCGAGTGCCTCATGACGCTTCTCGAGTTCCGCGAGGTGCGACTGCAAGCTCATCAAAGTCCTCCTTGTGGCAAAGAGTCCCGACGGCTTCGGACGAGGTCCGAAACGCATCGGACTGTCGTCGAGTGTGGACCCGTATGCGGCAAAGTAAAGTCACGGAATGTTACGGCGACGCTCCGCCGCAGGCACGAGAGCCCCTGCCGCCGCCTTGCCCAAGGCGTGGCGGCGGCGGCATAATGGAGCCTGCGCCGGGCACCGCCCGGGCACCGACCCAGCCTCTGGACCCGCAATGGCATCGAACGACATCGACGAGCGCGAGGCGCTGGCGGAACTGGAGCGGCTGAGGCAGGAACACCGCGATCTCGACGCCGCCATCGACGCGCTGGCGCGGATGCCGGTGGCGGATCGCCTGCAGATCCAGCGGCTGAAGAAGCGCAAGCTTGTGCTGCGCGACCGGATCGCTTTCCTCGACGATCTGCTGACGCCCGACATCATCGCCTGAACGCCCGAAAATCAGGCGAGAAATGGCCTGCCTATTCTCCGCCGCTTCTTTCTGAATGCCGTCGATCCTCGACGTGCGGGGGGAGGCGTCGATGCCGGAGACGGCCGCGAGCGGGTCGAAACCCGTCGCCATCATCATGGGGTCCCAGTCGGACTGGGCGACCATGCGTCATGCCGCCGAGGTTCTGGCTGGCCTCGACATCGGCCACGAGGCGCTCATCGTCTCGGCGCACCGCAC
>LNFH01000103.1 GCA_001464235.1 Rhizobiales bacterium Ga0077556
CGATGGATCAGCAGCGCCGTGGGATAGCCGAGCACGAGGCAGAGGCAGCTCACCGTCAGCGAGATCTGCATCGTGCGGACGAGCGAGTCCCAGTAGAGGGGCACCGAGAAGACCCGCTCGAAATAGCCGAGGAGCGTCGGGCCGCTGAGGCTGATGTGGACGAGATCGATGACCGGCAGCAGGTAGACGACCGCGAGGAAGGCGAGCGCCGGCACGAGCAGCATGGCCGGGCTCTTCAGCGCCTCGCCGAGGCGGCTGCCGCCCGCAGGCGCGTGGAGCGTCGCCGCCGTCACGACAGCACCCAGCAGTCTTCCGCGTCCCACCGCGCATGCAGCCGGTCGCCGACCGCCGGCAGGGCGAGGCCCGCCCTGTCGGTGCAGCGCACGAGGATGGTCTCGCCGCTGTCCGTCGTCGCCTCGATGCGCAGGAGTTCGCCGAGGAACAGCGCCGAGACGACCGTCACCGGCAGGCTTCCCGGCGCGGGATCGCGGCTCAGGGCAATGCGCTCGGGACGGATCAGCACGCTCGCCCGGCCGACGTCGATGGCGTTGCGGCTCTCGGCGGTGAAGACGTGGCCGGACCGGCTCTTCAGCGTCATGGTCGAGCCGCGCTTCTGGACGATCTCGGCGTCGACGATGTTGCTCTCGCCGACGAAGGACGCGACGAAACGGTTCTGCGGGTGACGGTAGATCTCGCTGGGCGTGCCGATCTGGATGA
Source organism: Rhizobiales bacterium Ga0077556 (assembly GCA_001464235.1). GTDB lineage: Bacteria > Pseudomonadota > Alphaproteobacteria > Rhizobiales > Phreatobacteraceae > Phreatobacter. The sequence continues at coordinate 718 of LNFH01000103.1, forward strand.
TCTGCCCCGCATCCATCACGGCGATCCGGTCGCTCATGGTCAGCGCCTCGCCCTGGTCGTGGGTGACGAACAGGATGGTGCTGCCGATGGTCCGGTGCAGGTCGCGGATCTCGATCTGGATCGATTCCCTCAGGCGCCGGTCGAGGGCGCTCAGCGGCTCGTCCATCAGCACCACGCGCGGGCGCATGACGATGGCGCGGGCGATGGCGACGCGCTGCTGCTGGCCGCCCGACATCTGCGAGGGCGTCTTCTCGGCATGATCGGAGAGCCGCATGATCTCCAGCGTCTCGGCCACGCGCCGCGCGGCGGTGGCGCGGTCCACTCCCGCCATGCGCAGCGGAAAGCCGACGTTCTGGCTCACCGTCATGTTGGGGAACAGGGCATAGCTCTGGAAAACCATGCCGAAGCCGCGCCGGTGGGTCGGAACGTGCTGGATCGGCCGGCCGTCCACCTCGATCGAGCCGCTGTCCAGGGTCTGGAACCCGGCGATCAGGTTGAGGAGCGTTGTCTTGCCGCTGCCCGAGGGGCCGAGAAGCGTGATGAACTCGCCGGGCTCGATGTCGAGGGAGATCCGGTTGGCCGCGAGGAACGGTCCATAGGCCTTGACGACCTCCCTGACGGAAATCCGAGAGCCGATCGTGGCGGGTACGGGCGCCGCGGCGCCGCGCGTCTCCGTCGGGGCGGGGTGGCCTTCACGTGCAAGGACCCGAGCCGGGCTGTCGGCCATCAGATCATCCTCCCATGCGTTCTATATTATAGAACCTTATTCTGTAATCCATAATTCGACCTCCGGCCGCCGCTTGTCAAGACGCCGGATGGCAGGTGTCCGCGGCCGCCGGGACCGGTCTTTCGACGGGGGCGGCGAACGAGGGAGGCAGAACGGGGGAGGCGGGTTCCGGACGCGGCCCGGTCAGGGCCGCGGCGCCGGCCAGGTCGCGCGGCTCGCCTGCAGATGGTCGACGAGCGCGCGCAGCTTCGGCGCGAGGTTCCGGCGGCTCGGATAGAAGAGATAGAAGCCGGCGAAATAGGGCGAATAGGCCTCGAGGACCGGCACGAGCTCGCCGCGGACGAGATGGGGCCGGAAGCTCTCCTCCATGCCGAAGGTGATGCCCGCGCCCGCCACCGCCAGCTTGATCATCAGCGCCATGTCGTTGGTGGTGACGGTCGTCGGCACGGTGACACGGAAGTCCTTTCCCTGCTCGCTGAACTCCCACCGGTAGGGGGCGCTGCCGGGCGCGGGGCGCCAGCCGATGCAGCGGTGGGCGGCGAGATCGGCCGGATGGGACGGCGCGCCGTGACGCGCGAGATAGGAGGGCGCGCAGACCGCGATCTGCCGCTCGTCGCCCGCGACCGGCACGGCGATCATGTCCTGCTCGATCACCTCGCCCAGCCTGACACCGGCGTCATAGCCGTCGGCCACGATGTCGATGTCGTCGTCGGTGACGGTGACGTCGAGTTCGACGTCGGGATGGGCCGCTGAGAAGGCGGCGAGGAAGGGTCCCGCCAGGAACCGCTCGGCGATGGATGAAACGGCGAGCCTGAGGCGCCCCCGCGGCCGGCCCGTCAGTTGCGCCGCGCGGGCGAGCGCCGCGTTCATCTCGGCGAGACCGGGAGCGATCTCCGCCCGCAGCGCCTCGCCCGCCTCGGTCAGGCCGACACTGCGGGTGGTGCGCAGCACGAGGGCGATGCCGAGCCCCTCCTCCAGCCGCCGGATCGTCTGGCTGACGGCCGACCGCGTCACCCCCAGCCGGTCCGCGGCAGCGCGGAAGCTCCGCTCCTCGGCGACCAGCGCGAAGACGGCGAGGGCGTTGAGATCCGGAACCATTGGTTAGTTTTACTTTCCAGCGTGGGCGATTTTGGGAGGCTTCTGGAGACAATGCCCGGCGGATAGCGTCCTGCCAACCCCGGCGAGCGACCGGGCTCACAGCGAAAGGACCACCCATGGCTCTCGACAAGGTCATCCTCATCACCGGTGCCTCCAGCGGGATCGGCGCCGGCATCGCCCGCGAACTGGGGCGCGCAGGCGCGGACCTCGTGCTCGGCGCCCGACGCACCGACCGGCTGGAACGGCTCGCCACCGAGATCGGCGGCCGGACGCTCGTCCGTCGCCTCGACGTCACCGACCGGGCGGACGTCGCCGCCTTCGCCCACGCCGCCCGCGAGCGCTTCGGCCGCGTCGACGTCATCGTCAACAATGCCGGGGTGATGCCGCTCTCCCCCTTCGCCGCCCTGAAGGTGGAGGAGTGGGACCGCATGATCGACGTCAACATCCGGGGCGTGCTCAACGGCATTGCCGCCGTGCTGCCGGAGATGACGGAGCGCGGCTCCGGGCACGTCGTCAACGTCGCCTCCATCGGGGCCCTGCAGGTCTTTCCGCTGGCCGGCGTCTACTGCGCGACGAAATATGCGGTGCGGGCCATCTCCGAGGGTCTTCGCCAGGAGCACGACCGCATCCGCGTCACCTGCATCCATCCCGGCGTCGTCGAGAGCGAACTCGCCGACACCATCACCGATCCCGAGGCCGCCGCCGCGATGAAGGCCTTCCGCGCCGTCGCCCTGACGCCCGACGCCATCGGGCGGGCGGTGCGCTACGCCATCGAGCAGCCCGCCGACGTCGACGTCGGCGAGATCGTGGTGCGCCCCACCGCGAGCCGGTGAGGAGGCGCCCATGACCCGCCACGTCGAAGGCGCAGTCCTTCTCGCCGCCGCTCTCATCCTCGCTCCGGCCCCGGAAACCGCAGCGCAGGCGACGACCAGCCCGGCGCGCGACGCCACCCCGGCGCCCGCCCACCCCTATGTCGGCATGTGGGTGACGCCCGATGGCCACATCCGCCAGGAACTCCTGCCGAACGGCCGTTACGACGAGGCGAGAGGCGCGCGCCGCAGCGCCTATCGCGGCCGCTACGTCGTGAGCGGCAACCGGATCGACTATTGGGACGATACGGGCTTCACCGCCGACGGAACCTTCGTCGACGCGGACACGCTGCATCACGGCGGCATGGTCTTCCGGCGGCAGCGCTGAGCGGGACGCCGCGGACACGGGCGGCGGGACGACCAGACAAATGCCGGTACGCCCCCTCTCGCAGTCCGCGGCGGCTTCCGTTATGGTTCGCCCGCCCGTTCGCCGAGGACTTTTCACTTGAGCCCATCCATGTCCCGCCGCTCTGCCCTTCTTGCTGTCCTCGCGGGCGCGGTGGCGCTCGGCGGCTGCGGCCGCAGGGGTGGCCTCGAACTTCCCGGCGAGACGCCCTCGCCCATCGGCGGCCCGACGCCGCCGAACCTGCCGCCCCGCGCCGAGGTGCCGGCCGATCCCGCCAGCCCTGCCCAACGCCAGGCCCAGCCGGCGCGCCGCGACTACGACCGCAACCGGCCCGCCGGTGGCGGCCAGCTGCTGCCGTCCGGCCAGTTCGTCCTCGATCCGCTTCTCTAGTCCTGCCGGCCGCAGGGCCTCAGGCATCCCAGCGAACACCCGCCCCATGCACCATTTCGCCTATCGCGACGGACGTGCCACTGGAGACCATCGCCGCCGCGGTGGGCACGCCGTTCTACTGCTATTCCACCGCCACGCTGGAGCGGCACTACCGCGTCTTCTCCGAAGCCTTCGCCGGCCTCGACTTCCTCGTCTGCTACGCCATGAAGGCCAATTCCAACCAGGCGGTCATCTCGACGCTCGCCCGCCTCGGCGCCGGCATGGACGTGGTCTCCGGCGGCGAGCTGAAGCGCGCCATCGCGCGTCGGCAAGACAGAGGCCGAGCACGCCGCCGCCCTTGAGGCCGGCGTCTTCTGCATCAACGTCGAGAGCGAGCCGGAGGTGGCGCAGCTCTCGCGCGTCGCCACGTCGCTCGGGCGCACGGCCCACGTCTCCTTCCGCGTCAACCCGGACGTCGACGCCCGCACCCATGCCAAGATCTCGACGGGCAAGAAGGGCGACAAGTTCGGCATCCCCATCTCCACCGCGCGCGAGGCCTATGCCCGGGCCGCGAAGCTGCCGGGCATCCACATCGCCGGCGTCGACATGCATATCGGCTCGCAGATCACCGACCTTCAGCCCTACGACGACGCCTACGCCCTGCTCGCCGAATTCGTCGGCACGCTCCGGGCCGACGGCCACGCCATCGAGCACGTCGACGTCGGCGGCGGCCTCGGCATCCCCTACCGCGACGACAACGAGCCTCCGCCCGAGCCCATGCGCTATGCCGAGGTGG
>LNFH01000104.1 GCA_001464235.1 Rhizobiales bacterium Ga0077556
GGCTACGACCCCGCCTATGGCGCGCGCCCGCTGAAGCGCGTGATCCAGAAATACGTCCAGGATCCGCTGGCCGAGAAGATCCTCGGCGGCACGATCAAGGACGGCGACAGGGTCGGCGGCTCCGCCGTGGGCGACAGGCTCATCTTCGAGCCCGCCGCACAGGCGATGGCGGCCGAATAACTCCCGGCTGCATCGCATCAGGAATACAACCCTCTTGCCAGACCGCCCGTTCGGATATCCGATCGGGCGGTCTCGTGCTGTGGAGGGATGCGATGGCTCGCCGGGCTGCCACCAAACCGACCTCGCTGGCCGCGGACCAACCGGACAGCGGCTCCCCCGAAAGCGGTCAGGGGGCCGACCGCAAGCGCACGGCGGTCCTCGTCTTCCACGGCATGGGCGATCAACGGCCGATGGACACCCTGTCGGGGCTGGTCGACGCCGTGCTGGGCGCGCCCGGCGTCGGCAAGCCCATCAAGCGCTGGGTCCGGCCCTATGTGGGCGCCACCGCCGACTTCGATCTCCGCAGCATCACCAGCGAGACGGTCGATGCGAGCAATACCCGCTACGACTTCTTCGAGTTCTACTGGGCCCACCTGATGAGCGGCACGCGCCTCGTCGCCGTCATCCTCTGGCTCTGCGACCTCGCCAAGCGCGACCGCCGCCGCATTCCCGCCGACGCGCAATGGGTCTGGCACACCATCGTCGCCATCCTGGTCGGCGCGCTGGTCGCCGCGGTCCATCTCATGTGGGTGGTCGGCTTCACGCTGGTGGGCACCGACATCGATCAACTCGCCGATCGTCACAAGGCCGCGGCCGTTCCGGTCGGGGCCTTCATCCTCGTCCTGGGAATCGGTGCGGCCTGGTTCGCCGTGGCGAAGCTCGGCAAGGAACAGCGCGTGGGGTTCGCCATCCTCGCCGTGTTCGCCGTCCTCGCCTTCATCGGCTGGTGGCGCGGCCTCGCTCTCCTCACGCTGGTGCCCGTGCTCGCGGGGCTCGCCATGTTCTTCGGTGTGGAGGCGGCGCTGTTCGGCCTGTTCTGGCTCGCCGTCGCGGCGCTGGTGGTGCTGCTCTGGGGCGGCTTCCTCGCGCTGATCGGCATCGGTTCGAGCGCCGTGCCCGCGTTCTCGTGGGAGGGCGCTTTCGACGTGGTCTTCCTCACCGTCCAGTTCGAGCCGGCGGCGGTCTGGCTCCTCGCCTTCCTGGCGCTGTTCGGTGCGCTCGCCTCCATCTTCCTCGTGCCCTATGTCGGCGACTGCGCACGCTACCTGCGCGACGCGCCGGACAACATCGAGGCGCGCGACCGCATTCGCGCCCTCGGCATCCGGGTGCTGGAGGACCTGCACCAGCGGCGCGACCGGGACGAGACGACCCCGCGCTACGACCGCATCGTGGTCGTCGCCCACAGTCTCGGCAGCGTCATCGCCTACGACGTGCTGCGCGCCTTCTACACGCGCTCCACCGGGGCGCTGGCGGCCGGCCAGGAGATGGAGGCGGCGCTCGCCGACATCCACCGGCTGAAGGGCGCGCGGCTGGTGTCGGTCGACGCTGAGGCGGTGCAGGCGCCGTCGGGCATCGTCTGGAATGCTCTCGCCGACACCGAGATCAGGCCGCAGGCGGACGCCCTGCAGGTCGGCGCCAACGCGGCGGACCTCGCGGAGCCCGCGGTCGCCGATCCGGGTTCGCCGGTCTCGACGCTCGGCTACCAGGCGATGCAGCGCGCCGCCTTCGCACGATTCGTCACCGCACCCGCGGCGATGCCGAAGGGGCGCGGGGCGGACTTCTGGCGCATCAGCGACTTCGTCACCATGGGCAGCCCGCTGACCCATGCGGCCCTCCTGCTGACCCGCGGCGGCGGCCTTCGCGAACTGGCGGAGAAGGTGGCCGATCGCGAGTTCCCGGTGGCGCCGCCGGTCTGGTCCACGACCGAGAAGGGCCGGGTCTTCTACCATGCACGGCCGGTCCGCACCGCCCTGCGCAACGGCGACAAGGGCGAGGTCAGGCTCCAGCATTCCTCGGTGTTCGCGCTCACCTGCTGGACCAACCTCTACTTCACCCAGCATCACGCGGTGCGCGGCGATTTCATCGGCGGTCCCATCGCACCGGACCTGTCGCCCGGCACGCTGAACGTGCCGCTGGAGACGTCGATCGCCGGCGGCTTCTTCAACCACGTGCACTATTGGGACGGTTCGGCGGGCGAGGCCGCCCCGCACATCCTGGCGCTGCGGCTTGCGGTCCTGGGGGAGGAGGCGTGCAGGCAGGTGGACGCCCAGCGCGCCGTGGCGCCGGCCGCCGCCGCGGAGGTCGCTCCGCCTCCGCCGCCCGGGGGCTCGTCTGCCCCGCCGTGATCGGCTAGAAGACCCGGCATGACACAGATCGCCCCCATCCATGTCGTCGGCGGCGGGCTCGCCGGCTCCGAGGCCACCTGGCAGATCGCCGAGGCCGGCGTTCCCGTGGTGCTGCACGAGATGCGCCCCGTGCGTGGCACCGAGGCCCACAAGACCGAGGGCCTCGCCGAGCTCGTCTGCTCCAATTCCTTCCGCTCGGACGATGCCGAGACCAATGCCGTCGGCCTCCTCCACGCGGAGATGCGGCGGACCGGCTCCATCATCATGCGCATGGGCGATGCCCACCAGGTTCCGGCCGGCGGGGCGCTCGCCGTCGACCGCGACGGCTTCTCGCAGGCCGTGACCGCGGCGCTGGAGGCCCATCCGCTCGTCACCATCGTGCGGGAAGAGGTCGCCGGCCTGCCGCCGCCCGACTGGGACAGTGTCGTCATCGCCACCGGCCCGCTGACGTCGCCCGCGCTCGCCGCCGCGGTCGGAGGGCTGACGGGCGAGAAGGAGCTCGCCTTCTTCGACGCCATCGCGCCGATCGTCCATTTCGACTCCATCGACATGGACAAGGCCTGGTTCCAGGGCGCCGACTACATCAACTGCCCGCTGGACAAGGACCAGTACGAGGCCTTCATCGACGCGCTGCTGGCGGCGGAGAAGACCGAGTTCAAGGAATGGGAGGGCACGCCCTATTTCGATGGATGCCTTCCCATCGAGGTGATGGCCGAGCGCGGCCGCGAGACGCTGCGCTGGGGCCCGATGAAGCCGGTCGGCCTGACCAACAGGCACAATCCGATGGTCAAGGCCTATGCCGTCGTCCAGCTTCGCCAGGACAACAAGCTCGGCACGCTGTTCAACATGACGGGCTTCCAGACCAAGCTGAAATATGGCGAACAGGCCGCGATCTTCCGCATGATCCCGGGCCTCGAGAATGCCGAGTTCGCCCGGCTCGGCGGCATCCACCGCAACACCTATCTCAATTCCCCGAAGGTGCTGGACGAGACGCTGCGCCTGAAGGCCGATCCACGGCTGCGCTTCGCCGGCCAGATCACGGGATGCGAGGGCTATGTGGAAAGCGCCGCCATCGGCGGCATGGTGGGCCGGTTCGCGGCGGCCGAGCGGCTCGGGCGTGTGCCGACCCTGCCGCCGGCGACGACCGCGCATGGCGCGCTGATCAACCACATCACCGGCGGACACGTCGTCACCATCGACGAGGGGCCGCGGTCCTTCCAGCCGATGAACGTCAATTTCGGCCTGTTCCCCCCGGTCTCCGGCGTGCCGACCAAGGGGCCGGACGGCCAGCGGCTGAAGGGCTCCGCCAAGAGCCAGGCCCGCAAGAGGGTGCTGAGTGCGCGGGCACTGGCCGATTTCGACGCCTGGCTCGGCGGCGACGCGCGCATCGCCGCGGAATAGGCCTCAGCGCCCGGTCTGCGCCGTGACGCGGGTCTCGGCGCGGTCGCGCGTCATCAGGTTGTCGATGCGCTCGCGCTCGGTGCGGAAGGCGGCGAGCATCGGGCCGGCGAGTTCCCGGCCGCGCGGCACGCGCACGCGCATCGGATCGACGAAGCGGCCGTTGACCATCACCTCGTAGTGGAGGTGGGGCCCGGTGGAGAGGCCGGAATTGCCGAGATAACCGATCACCTGCCCCTGGCGGACGCGCGCCCCCTCCGTGATGCCGCGGGCAAAGCCCGAGAGGTGGGAATAGGTCGAGGTGTAGCCGTTCGGGTGCTCGATCTCGACGCGGCGGCCGTAACCGCCCGACCAGCTCGCCTTGGAGATCACCCCGTTGCCGGCGGCGACGATGGGCGTGCCGATGCGGTCGGACCAGTCGACGCCCGAATGCATCTTGAAATAGCCCATGACCGGGTGGCGCCGCATGCCGAAGCCGGACCGCATCTGGCCGCCGGCGATGGGCTTGCGGATGAGGAACTTGCGGGCCGACTTGCCCTGCTCGTCATAGTAGTCGACGACGTTGTCGGCCGTGGAATGGAACCGGTAGTAGCGCCGCGTCTCGCCGCCCGTGGTGATGGACGCGTAGAGAATGTCGCCGCGGCCCGCCTCGCCCTCGTCGTCGGAGGCGTAGAGGACCTCGAACAGATCGTTGGAGCCGGCGCGACGGGAGAAGTCGACGTCGTTGCCGAAGACGCGGATGAGCTCGTCGACGATGGGCCGGGGAATCTCCTGGCGCAGGGCGGTCTCGTAGATCGCCGCATAGAGGCGCAGGCCCGATCCCTCGTCGTCCTCCTCCGATTCGTCGGTGACGGTGACGGCCTCGGCCGGATCCTCCACCGCGACGTAGCGGCCCTCGTCGGTCTGGGCGACGGCGGCCTCGGGGGCGCCGCGCTCGCCGACCAGGATGACCCGCACCGGCTGGTTGCGGCCGGAGGGGCCCTGGGAGAACAGCACGCGGATGCGCTGGCCGTCGCGCAGGGTGATCTCGCGGCCGCCACGGGTGAAGGCGGCGGCGATGAGGCGGACGTCGTCGCGCACGGCGCCGAGTTCGAGCAGGATCGAGGTGATGGTGTCGCCGGTCTTGGCGATGACGGTGCGGTCGGGGGCGGCGGCCTCGGCCGCGCGCTTGGCGACCCTGACGACGTTGGGGTCGTCGGGATCGAGAGCCGCACCGCGGGGGCGCAGCGGGGTGAGCACGCCACCGGCCGGGAGGGCGAGGGGCAGGGCGAGATCCGCCTGGCTCGCCGCCTCGCGCACCTGGCCGAGAATCTCCTCGGTCGACAGCGTCATCATGGTGCGCTGCTGCGGCGGCAGGGAGGCGATGTCACGCATGACGAGGGTGACCTCGCCGTCCGTCTCCGGCGCCTGTTCCTCGGCGCGCTGTTCGGTGGTGTCGCCGGCGAGGAGGCGCAGCGGATTGAACTCCGGGATCTCGTAGTTGCCGCTGGATGTCTGGACGAGATTGGCAACGACGCGGATGTGCGGGCGGACGCGGATGATCTCGCGATCGCCGACCCTGGAGGTCTGCGACACGCGGATGGTCTGCTTGGAGGAGGAGAAGAGATCGGCGAGCGGGGTGAGGCGGTCGCCCTTGCGGGCGGTGTTGGTCGGGCGATCGGAGGCCGGACCGTGGGTGCGGGTCAGCGGCTGGACGAGCTCGGCGGGGGCCGGCGGTCTCGTCGGGTTCTCGAGCGCCGCCCAGACGGCGCCGCCCATGAGGCCCGCGCCGCAGAGCCCGGTGAGGACCGTGCCCGACAGCCAGCGCACGTTGACCCGCCGGGCCTCGATGCCGCGGCGCTCGCTGCCGTCGCTCGACAGCGGCGCCTCGTCCCCGAGCGTCGCGCTGGGGCCGCCGTTGTGGGACAGCGTCGATCGGCCTGACAGAAGCAAACGCAAATTCTCCGAGCGATCTCAGCGGGTGGCGCCGGTGCGGTTGGCGCGGACGTTGCCCGCCCGGCCCGCATCCGTCAAGCAACCGCCCGCGCGAGAAAGGCTGGACGAATGTGGCGTCCTCAGGGCTGGCGGGCGGGTTCCGGCCCCGCGGGGCGGCGGAATGGCCGGGAGTGGCCGGCGGGTCTGAGGGGGACGGGACGAACCGGTCGCGGGGAGAGGACAAGACCAGATCGCGCGCACACGCGAGAGGGAACCCCGGCCGGGCAGCCACGTTGACCCCGGCGCAGCGCCGCGCGCCCTGTGGAAAAGTCCTTGTCGAATCGCCGATAGGGCCGTTCAATCAAGGACCTGAGGGCGTAAACAGTGGGTCCCGGATGAGCCTGGCGGCACGGTGCTGTCGTCGGGCCGTCATTTTTTTCCGGAACCGTGTTGACAGTCCGAACGGGCCTGGCCTATAAACCGCCCATCGACGCGGCGCCGCGCTTTGACCGGCCCGGTTCTGCGTCTCTGAAGCTTCTCAGTCACCTTCTGGTGCATGACGCTTCCGGCCCCCGGGTTGGAAGG
>LNFH01000105.1 GCA_001464235.1 Rhizobiales bacterium Ga0077556
GTGGCGACCATCTTGGCGATGGCCGCCTCTTTCGTGATGCGCGGCTTGCCCTGGTCCTTCGCCCAGGCGGCGCGGAAAACGAGGAGGGCCGCGGCTTCGAGCTCGGCGACGCTGTCGGCGAGCGCAGCCTGAGTCAGCTGCAGGTCGGCGAGCGGGGCGCCGAACATGATGCGGGACTTCGCCCGACGCGTCGCCTCGTCCAGCGCCCGGTAGCCCATGCCGAGGGCGGCGGCGGCGACGGTGGGGCGGAAAATGTCGAGGTTGGCCATGGCCATGGCGAAGCCGCCGCCGGCCTTGCCGATCAGGGCATCCGCCGGCAGGCGGCAATCCTCGAAGAGCAGGGTGGCCAGCGGATGGGGCGCGATGACGTCGATGCGCTCGGCGATGGAGAGGCCTGGCGCGTCGGCGGGGACGATGAAGGCGGAGATGCCGCGCGCCCCCGGCGCCTCGCCGGTGCGGGCGAAGACGACGTAACGGTCAGCGACGCCGCCGTTGGAGATCCAGGTCTTGACGCCGTCGAGCCGCCAGCCGTCGGCGAGGCGCGTCGCGGTGGTGGACATGGCGGCGACGTCCGAGCCGGCATCGGGCTCGGAAAGGGCGAAGGCGGCGATCGCCTTGCCGTCGCGCACCGGCGGGCAGCACAGCGCCTTCTGCTCAGGGCTCCCGAAGAGCGAGACGACGCCGGTGCCGAGGCCCTGCATGGCGAAGGCGAAGTCCGCGAGGCCCTCGACATAGGCGAGGGTGGCGCGGGTGATGCAGAGGGTGCGCACGTCGAGGGCGGGGGTGAGCCCGCCCTGCTCCGCCGGCACGCAGGCCTTCAGCCAGCCCGCCTCGCCCATGGCGGCGACGAGGCGGCGGCAGGAGCCGTCGACGTCGTGGTGGTCGACGAGGCCGGGGACGGTGCGGGCCGCCCAGTCGGCGAGCCGCGCGGCGTAGTCGCGGTGGCGGTCCTCGAAGAAGGGCAGCGACAGGAGGTCAGCGGGGAGCATCAGGGAGCCTCCCATAGAATGAATGGCCCCACCCGTACCCTCCCCGCTCCTGCGGGGAGGGGGACTTCGACGTCGCGCCTGCAAGCCAACGGCCGAGCCTGGCGCACCCCGTGCGGATTGTGCGGGCCGTCGAAGTCCCCCTCTCCTCGCGCCAGCGAGGGGAGGGTGCGGGTGGGGCCTTCCGGCACACAGCCGTCATCCCCGGCCGAGCGGAGCGAGGGGAAGGGGATCCAGGGGTCGCATTCACCGCCCCGGAGCCCTGTTCCCGTCCAAGTCTGGACCCCCTTCCCTCGCCCTCAAAGCATCGAGCGAACGCGAGATGCGTTCGCATCTCCGCTTTGGGGCTCGCCGGGGGTGACGATGGTGACAGTCCCATCCTCAATCCCCCTGGAACACGGGTTTGGTCTTCGCCGCGAAGGCCTCGAAGGCGCGGCGGAAGTCCTTGGTGTCCATGCAGATCGCCTGAGCCATGGCCTCGGCCTCGATCGCCTCGTCCACTGGTGATGGAGTTCGCAAAGGTCGGGCCATCGGCGATCTCGCCGGCAAGCGCGGTGGCTTCCGCCAGCACCGCCTCGGGGGCGGCGAGGCGGTTGAAGAAGCCCCAGGCGTGGCCTTCCTCGCCGCCCATCATGCGGCCGGTATAGAGCAGCTCGGAGGCCCGCCCCTGACCGATGATGCGGGGCAGGATGGCGCAGGCGCCCATGTCACAGCCGGCAAGGCCGACCTTGTTGAACAGGAAGGCCACCTTGGTCTTCGCCGTGCCGACGCGCAGGTCCGAGGCCATGGCGATGATGGCGCCGGCACCGACGCAGATGCCGTCGATGGCGGAAATGATCGGCTGCGGGCAGGCGCGCATGGCCTTCACCAGCTCGCCGGTCATGCGGGTGAACTGCAGGAGCCCCGGCATGTCGCGGCCGGTGAGCGGCTCGATGATCTCGAAGACATCGCCACCGGCGCAGAAATTGCCGCCGGCGCCCGTCACCACCACCGCCTTGATGGAGGTGTCGAAGGCCAGTGCCCGGAAGAGGTCGCCGAGCTCGGCATAGCTCTCGAAGGTCAGCGGGTTCTTCTTCTCGGGACGGTTCAGCGTGATGGTCGCGACCTTGCCCTTCACCTCCCAGAGGAAATGCGTCGCCTGCCAGTCGGCGAGGGCCTGGCGGTGCGGGATGCGGTGGGCGGGGGCTTGCATGGGGCGTGTCCTCAGATCTCTCCGCCCGCGACCGGCAGGGCGAGGCCGGTGACGGCGGCGGCCGCATCCGAGACGAGCCAGAGGACGGCGGCTGCCACCTCCTCCGGCTTGATCAGGCGGCCGATGGGCATGGTTCTTGTGAGGTCGGCGAGTGCGGCTTCGGGGCTGCGGCCGGTCTTCGAAACGATCGTCTCGATGGAGCCGGCGACGAGGTCGGTCTCGGTGAAACCGGGGCAGACGCAATTGACGGTGACACCGGAGGTCGCGACCTCTTTCGCGAGCGCCCGCGTCAGGCCGACGACGCCGTGCTTCGCGGCGCAATAGGCGGAGACATAGGGGTAGCCGGTGAGGCCGGCGGTGGAGGCGACCGAGACGATGCGGCCCCTCCCCCGCGCCACCATGCCCGGCAGCACGGCGTGGATGCCGTCGAAGACCGCGGTGAGGTTCAGCGCGATCATCCGGTCGAAGAGCGCCGCGTCCATGCGCTTCACCGGCGCGGTCTCGGCATGGCCGGCATTGCTGACGAAGATGTCGAGGTCGCCGGCCTCGCACAGCGCCGCGAGAAAGGCGGGACGGTCGGTGACGTCGCAGGCGATGGCGCGGGCGGCATGGCCGGCGGCAACCGCCTCGTCGAGGGGAGCCCGGCTGC
>LNFH01000106.1 GCA_001464235.1 Rhizobiales bacterium Ga0077556
CGCGCGGCGGCGGCGAGCAGACGTATTTGGAGCCCGACATGTCCATGTTCAGGCCCTTCATGTCGTCCTCGGTGAGCGTGATGTATTGCGGGCAGGTCTCCGCATAGACCCTGAGGCCGCGCTGGCGGGCCCAGCGGATCTGCTCCATCGCCTCGCGGCCGGAGACGTGGACGATCATGATCGGCACGTCGAGCAGTTCGGCATGGCTGATGGCGCGGTGGGTGGCCTCGCGCTCGATCACCTGCGGCCGCGACGGTCCGTGGTAGTAGGGCGCCGTCTTGCCGGCCGCCTCCAGCCGCTCGGTCAGGAACTTGATGTTGTCGTAGCCCTCGGCATGGACCATCACCAGCGCCTGCTCGCGGCGGGCCACCTCGAACACCTCCAGCAGCTGGCGGTCGGAGAGCACGAGGTCGTCATAGGTCATGAAGACCTTGAACGAGGTGCAGCCGTCGGCGAAGAGCGCCGGCAGTTCCTGGTTCAGCACCGTCGGGGTCGGGTCCGAGACCACGAGGTGGAAGCCGTAGTCGATATAGGCCTTGCCCTCGGCCTTCTTGTGATAGTCGCTGACGCAGGCGCGCAGGCTCTCGCCCTTCACCTGCATCGCGAAGGGGATGATGGTGGTGTTGCCGCCGGCCGCCGCCGAGCGCGTGCCGCTCTCGAACCCGTCGGCCATGGTGACGTCCGGGCCCGAAGGCTGGTCGAGATGCACGTGGCTGTCGATGCCGCCGGGCATGACGATGAGGCCCGAGGCATCGATGGTGCGGGCAGCCTCGGTGATGTTCTCGGCGAGCAGGGCCACCTTGCCGTTCTTGATGCCGACGTCGCAGCGGATCGTGTCGGAGGCCGTGACCACGGTGCCGCCGCGGATGGCGAGGTCGATGTCGAGCATGAGGCGGGTCCCCGGAGCAATCTTGGGCGGTGCTTGCCGCACCGCATCGTCGCACCGCATTTTCCGCCGGCCGTCAAGCCCGCACGCAGGGCCGCACAACGGCGCCGCCGTGCCGGCGCAAGTCCTGTTGCAGTGCGAAGAATCGTCGGCTGCAACGCCGGGGGTTAACTCAGGGTTAACCTTTCCCCTTTATCAAGGAAATCGTTCAGTTCGCTGGACGCGAGTGGCTCCTGTCCACTCTGTTTGACGCCTCCCTGTATTCCACTTCAAGGCCGCCTCCGGGCGGCCTTTTTTTGTCCGCGCACCGGTCGTCGATACGAGCCGCCTTGGCAGCGCCGCGATTTCGGCGTGTGATGCGCCTGAGGCCGTAGCCCGTCCCGTCGCGGGACGATCCGGACTGGCACCGGCCTTGCTGCATCGGACCTGAAGCTGCCGGCCGCCTCTCGCGTTTACCTTTCCTTAAGCAAAAGCTTTACAGGGGCGCGGAGACGGCGGCACACACGGGTCCTGAGGGAGTTGTAGCGTGATGTCGCACGAGAGCGTTTCGTCCATGGCCGAGCCCACCGTCGCCTTCGGTGCGCGGCTCGCCAGTTCTCCGGCCTTCAAGGAGCTGTTCCGGGACGGCATGGGCCTCGTGGAAGAGACGGCGGCCTATCTCGACGGGCCCGGACGCGAGGAAAGCCGCGCCCTCGAGCGCGGACCGGCCCTCGCCTACGCCACCGAGAGCATGCGCCTCACCACCCGGCTGATGCAGCTCGCCTCCTGGCTGCTGCTGCAGCGCGCCGTGAACGAGGGCGAACTCACCCAGGAGCAGGCGGCGCTCGAGAAGTCCAAGGTGCGGCTCTCTTCCGTCGGCGCTCCGACGCCGGCCTCGATCATCGAGGAGCTTCCTCCCTCCCTCGGGGCGCTGATCGGCAAGGCCATGCGGCTGCAGGAGCGCATCGTCCATATGGACCGCGTCCTGTTCTCCCGCGAGAACCCCGAGGCCGACGCCCAGGTCAACGCCATTTCCGGCCAGATCGACCTCCTGGCCAGCGCTTTCGGCATTCGCCGCTGATCCGTGGCCCGGCACGCTGGATTTCGGCGTGCCGCCCGCCTATAAGTCGCGCCGACCTGTAGCCGGCGCTCCGCGCGGCGCGCTTCTTGACTGCGCCCCCGACACCGGCTGACCACCGCCGAGAGGGGCACATGGCCGGGCATTCACAGTTCAAGAACATCATGCACCGCAAGGGCCGCCAGGACGCGGCCCGCTCGAAGCTGTTCGGCAAGCTGGCGCGCGAGATCACCGTGGCGGCCAAGATGGGCCAGCCCGATCCCGCCATGAACCCGCGCCTGCGCGCCGCGATCCTCGCGGCCCGCGCCGAGAACATGACCAAGGACACGATCCAGCGGGCGATCAACAAGGCTTCCGCCGGCGACGGCGAGAACTATGACGAGATCCGCTACGAGGGCTACGGTCCCGGCGGCGTCGCCGTCATCGTCGAGGCGCTGACCGACAACCGCAACCGCACCGCCTCGGAAGTGCGCTCCTACTTCACCAAGTCGGGCGGCAACCTCGCCGAGACCGGCGCCGTGTCCTTCATGTTCGACCGGGTCGGCACCATCGAGTTCGCCGCCGACAAGGCCTCGGCCGACGACATGCTCGAGGCCGCCATCGAGGCGGGCGCCGAGGACGTCGTCTCCTCCGAGACCGGTCACGAGATCACCACCGCCGCCGACGCCCTCGCCGAGGTGGCGAAGGCCCTGGAAGCGAAGTTCGGCGAGCCGAACAAGACCGCGCTCACCTGGAAGCCGCAGACCGCCGTCGCCGTCGACGACGAGACCGGCGAGAAGCTGCTGCGCCTGATGGACAATCTCGACGAGAACGACGACGTGCAGAACGTCTACTCGAACTTCGAGCTGTCCGAGGCGCTCGTGGCGAAGATGGGTGGCTGACGGCC
>LNFH01000107.1 GCA_001464235.1 Rhizobiales bacterium Ga0077556
GGGACGGTAATAGTGAACCATCCCGCGCGCCGCAGGAGGTCCCTGCCGGGCCGGATGGAGGGGGTTTACGCATGTTCAAGCATGTTGCATCGGCAACAGTCGCGGTCCTGTGTCTGACAGGCGCGGCGATGGCGCAGGCACCCGGCAATGCCGTGGTCTTCGCCATCTTCGAAAATCCGGAGCCGCATCACGGCTGCATCGTCACCGAACGCGATCGCGACGGCGGCTACGACAAGCTGGTGCTGGGCCGTTGCGACAGTCCGGCGGCCCGCTTCGTCTTCGACGAACAGGCGAGGCGCATCCGGCCGGCCGATCGTCCCGAGCTCTGCATGGGCGACACCACGGGCGCGGGTGACGCGCCCTTCGACGCCATCGCGCGCGACTGCGAACCCAACGGCCTCGGCCAGTTCTACACCTACAACCGCGGCCAGCGCCGCCTCGTCGCCCTGAACGAGGAGAACCGCGAGGAGCGCGACGGGTACTGCTTCTACATCGGCCGGGAGCGCAACCGGCGTACGCCCATTCTGGCCGAACCCTGCAACAGCCCCCGGCCGCGGGCGGCGCAGATCGCCTTCTACATGACGCCGGCCAGTGCGGTGGGTGCTGCCGGTGCGGGCGCCCCTTCCTCGCCTCCGCCCCAGAGCGCGCCCATGGCGTCCGACCCGCGTCCGCCGCAGGCGGGCCCGGCGGGCCAGCTGACGCGTTCGCCCTGGGGCCGGTCCGGCCCGTGGACGATCGACGCCTCCCACACGCCCACCGGCTTCAGCACCTGCCGGGCCGTCCGGCAGAGCGACAGCGGCGAGATCCGCGTCGGCCTCAACGCCCAGCTCGACATGACCATGTCGACCCCGGCCGACCGCGCCACGGCGCCTCCGGGAACGCGCGCCAACGTGACGCTGCGCGCCGGTCGCGACCGCGAGGTGGTGCCCGGCTCCGTCAATGCCGAGGGCCGGCTCGCCTTCACGGTCCCGCCGCCGATCGGCCGGACCATGGTCGAGACGAACCTCAGGGAGATGTTCGTCGAAGGGCCCGACGGCATGTCCGTGGTGCCGATCGCCGGCTTCCGCGCCCTGTGGGACGAGCTCAACGCCTGCGTCGGCGCGCAGGGACGCCGCTGAGCCGCAACGCGGCTAGCGCAGCAGCCTGTCGAGCAGCGGCAGGCTGGTGAGCGCCGCGGTCGCGATCACCGCGAAGGCGACGGGGCGGAACAACCGCGGGTCCGCCCTGTCGAAGAGAAGCGAGCCGAGGCCGATGCCGACGCCGTAGGGGACGATGGTCCAGGCGGCACCGCGGAACACCTCGGGCGTGTAGATGCCGGCGAGCGCCAGCAGACTCATCGACAGTACCGAGGCCGGCACGAAGAAGGCGACCGAGGAGCCGCGCACGCCGGCATTGTGGCTCGGCCCCGCCAGCCAGAACAGCGACAGCACCATGCCGCCGAGGCTGGCGAGCCCTGAGATGAGGCCCGATGCGACGCCCGTCGCGAGCGTCGCGGGCATGCCGGGGGAGCGTTCGATGCGGCCGACGGAGAGCAGCAGCGCCAGCACGAGCACGATGGACAGCGAGGTGACCCAGCGCACCGGCGTCGGGTCGATGGTGACGAGCAGCCAGACGCCGAGCGGCAGGCCCACCACATAGCCGACGAAGAGCGGCCCGATCTCGCCCCAGCGGGCATGGCGCCAGGTCGAACGGATCATCGCCAGCTGCAGGACGGCGTCGATGATCGACATGATGCCGATGGCAGCCTTCGGGCCGAGATAGGCGCCGGCGACCGGCATGAAGATCATCGCCGAGCCGAAGCCCGTATAGCCCCGCACCGTGCCGGCGAAGAAGGCGGCGACGATGACGGCGATCGGCGGCGGCGAGCCGAGGGCGGCGAGGAGGTCCAAGGGGGGTGGCCTTCGAGCGTTTCCGGGGTTTTCACGTCGCTTACGGGGATTTTCCCGGCTCTGGAACCGACGGCGACGCGGGACACGCCTGCACAGGGACTAGGCCTCGGCGCGGCTCCCGCCCTTGCTGCCATGGCCGAAGCGTTCGCGGTAGTCGCGCGGGCTCAGCGCCGTGGCGCGGCTGAAGTGGTGCCGCAGTGTCGCCGTGCTGCCGAAACCCGAAAGCCTCGCCACCTCCTCGACGGGCAGCGCGGTCGCCTCCAGGAGCCGCCGGGCCTCGTCCACGCGCACGCCGGCCAGCCACTCGCCCGGCGATGTTCCGGTCGCCTCCGCAAACCGGCGCAGGAAGCTGCGCTCGCTGAGGGCGGCC
>LNFH01000108.1 GCA_001464235.1 Rhizobiales bacterium Ga0077556
GACCTGGGGATGCGCCCTCTCCAGCGCCTCGGCGTAACGCCAATGCGTCGCGGCCCGCCTCCCGTCGAGAAGTCCCGTCGCAGCGAGCACGAACGCGCCCGAACAGATCGAGGCCAGCCGTGCGCCCCTGGCATGGGCCGCCAGCAGCGCGCCTCGCAGCCGCTCCGGAACGGGGATACCTGCGCCTTTCCAACCGGGGATGACGATCAGGTCGGCTTCCCCGACCAGGTCCAGCCCGCCGTCCACCTCGAACCGCAGGCCGCCGTGGGCGCGCAGCGCTCCGGAATCGACGGCCGCCGTGGCGAAGCGGTACCAGCCGGTGCCCATCTCCGGTCGGGCCAGGCCGAACACCTCTGTGGCGATGGCGTATTCGAAGGTGCAGAGCCCGTCATAGGCGATGGCGACGACCAGCGGGCCGGTGGTGGCGGGGGCTTCCGTCCGGCCGACGGGCGGGTTCGACGATTCTGGCGTGATCTTCAGCATGGATGGCGAACCTGCCACTCGCGCCGCGCCGAGGGAAGACGGAAGAACGGGTATCGCCCACACAAGGAGACGCGACCATGCCCAGCGCCGTGACCCGGATCCCCGCCGCGCCCGCAGCCGAAGCCGAAGCCCATTTCGCCGCCGAATTCACCTTCGAGACCGACTGCTGGGACGTACACGAGGCCATGAGCCAAGGGCCCGACTTCGTGCTTTTGGACGTGCGCGGGCCGGCGCTGTTCGCAGCGGGCCATGTTCCCGGCGCCATCAACCTGCCGCATGGCAAGATCATCGCGTCGAAGATGGCGCAATGGCCGGAAGGCACGCTGTTCGTCACCTATTGCGCCGGGCCTCACTGCAATGGGGCCGCCCGCGGCGCGCTGCGGCTCGCCCAGCTCGGCCGGCCCGTCAAGATCATGGCGGGCGGGATCACCGGCTGGCTCGACGAGGGGTTCGCACTGGAGAGGGAAGGTGACGCCGGCCTCGCCACGATCAGCGGTGGCTGATCTTCGCGAACGAGGCCTAGATTGCAGCGATGAATTCCACGATTCGCATCCTCGGCATCGATCCAGGCCTTCGCCGCACCGGCTGG
>LNFH01000109.1 GCA_001464235.1 Rhizobiales bacterium Ga0077556
GCCGACGCGAAGGCCGGCCGCATCTCCATTTCCTCGCCGCTGGCGCGCGCCCTCATCGGCAAGGCCGCCGGCACCGTCGTCGAGGTCAACACGCCCAAGGGTGCCCAGAGCTACGAGGTCCTGGAGATCCGCTGGGGCTGAAGCCCGCTCACAGGCAAGGCATGGGAAGGCGTCGTCCGCGAGGGCGGCGCCTTTTTCACGCCGTTGAAACGATGGACCTGAAGCCTCGCAGACGGACTGAAACGCCCTCCGGCCATCATGGCGGTCACCAGGAGAGGACGTTCCGCCATGACGATGCCTTGCCCGACCGATCGGCCCGACCGCCGC
>LNFH01000110.1 GCA_001464235.1 Rhizobiales bacterium Ga0077556
CGCCGCGCCGGCCCTCGCGCAGGACAGGGCCGCACCGGATGCCGCGCTTCAGGCCGCCATCGTCAAGTCCAACGCCTATACCGCGCTGCTCAACCGGACCCTGCGGGCCGTCGACTCGTGGAACCGCTATCGCAGCTGGGTCGACCTGCGCCGCGGCCCGACCGGGCGCGAGCGCTACATCACCTATGGGCTCTACAGCCTCTACGACGTGCGCAGCGAGATCGAGAAGGCCGAGCAGGCCGTGGTGCAGGAGCCGGCCATGCCGGATCTCGACGATGCGATGCGCCGCTACATCCAGTCCTATGCGACCCTGGCCCCGCTCATCACCCGCGCCAACGTCTATTACGAGCGCAAGGACTACCAGGACGACGGTGCGGCGCTCGGCCGCGAGCTGCACCGCGAGATGGTTCCCGCGGCCGAAGCCTTCCTCAAGGATCGCGCCGAGGTCGAGCAGCACATGCGGGCGATGCGCGCCGACCTCGACGGCCGCGAGCTCGCCGACATCGAGCGGCGGGAAGGGCGCTCGGCCCGCTGGAACGTGCGCAACGTGATGATCGCCGCCCGCGCGGTGATGGACCTGATGCCGTCGGAGGAGCGGCCCGTGGTCGACCTCGCCGCCTTCGACGCCGCCATCGGCCGCTATTCCGCCGCGCTCCGCGACCTCGACAAGCTGAAGGAGACGGATCCCTCCGGCGCCTCCGTCATCGACAGCCAGGCCGGGTCCTGGCTCGGCAGCCTGCGCGAATACCGCCAGAAGCTCGGCCGCGTCCGCGGCGACGCGCGGCGGGCCGGCGGCCACGAGCGCATGTGGATCGTCAACAACTACAACATGATGGTCTCCATGGCGCAGACGCGCCTGCGGATCGGGCGATAAAGGGTCGCAGGCTCCCTCACGCAGGCGTGAGCGCCCGTCGGTGTCCGGTCCGCGGGACCCTGCGTTAGTCTGGTGCATCCGCCGCTCAAGGGAGACCGACCATGCCGAACCGCCGCACCGTCCTGAGCGCCGCCGCCATCGCCGGCGCGACCCTCGTGTCCGGCGCCGCCCTGGCTCATCACGGCTGGGGCGGCTTCGACCGCGACAAGGTCCTCGACCATTCCGGCCCGGTCGCCCGCTCGACCTATGCCAACCCCCACGGCACGCTGTTCATGCAGAAGGACGGCCAGGAACTCACCATAGAGCTCGCACCGACCTCCCGCATGCAGGCGCGCGGGTTGACGGCAGAGGACATCGCAGCGGGCAAGACCGTGCGGGTCTATGCCTACCAGAACCGCGGCAATCCGACCGTCTACCGTGCCGAATGGGTCGAGGTGGCGGGCCGCCGCGTCGAGCTCAGGTAAAGGCGATCCAGCGGCCGAGGCCGATCGCCGCGAGCCACAGCGCGAGCGAGGCGAGGGCACTCGCGCGGGCGAGGGGCTGGTCAAGCAGGGCGGATATCCCCGCCCGCCGCGCCGCGAGCTCGAAGGCCAGCGCATTGGCGAGGCCGATGCCGACTACCGCAAGCTTCGCGAGGAAGGTCGGGTTGGCGAGATATTCGTCCGGCCGGGCCCCGGCGAGCAGCACGCCCGTCACGACCGCGAGGGCGGTGCCGATCCGCGCGGTGGCGCGCAGCAGCGTCAGGGCGGATACGTCGAGGGAGCGCAGAAGTCCCGCGATCCGCAGATCGACCAGTGCGATGGGGCCGAAGAGCAGCGCCAGGCCGACCACGTGCAGGGCCGACACCGCGGCATAGACGGGTGTCGAGAGGGCGACGCCGGTGATCCGGCCGAGATCGGTCCACAGGCCGACCAGCGCCTCCACGGGCCTCAGCCGAGCAACTGCTTGACGAGCGGGCTGGCCTTGCCGAAGTCCATCTGGCCGGCGTAGCGGGCCTTCAGTTCGCCCATCACCTTGCCCATGTCCTTGACGCCCGTGGCGCCGGTCTCGGCGATGACGGCGGCGATGGCGGCCTTGGCCTCCGCCTCGTCCATCTGCTTCGGCAGATAGGCCGAGATGACGGCGATCTCCGCATTTTCCTGCTCGGCGAGCTCCGGCCGGCCGCCATCGCCATACATCTTGGCGCTCTCCTGGCGCTGCTTCACCATCTTCTGCAGAAGCTGCAGGATCTCGTCGTCGGAGATGGGCCCCTTGCCGGCGCCGCGGGCCTCGATGTCCTTGTCCTTCAGCGCGGCCTGGACGAGGCGGATCGTGCCGAGGCGCGGCTTGTCGCCGCCCTTCATCGCCTCTTTCAGATCGCTCATGAAACGGTCGCGCAGCATGCGGAACATCCTCGGGTGAGACGCGGACGGCAGCCCGGGCCCGGACGAGAGCAGGGCAGGACCGGCTGCGTCGAAAAAGCCGGAGGCGGCGGTGGATTTCGGCAGGCAAGTGCCCGCATTCCTTTTGACCGACGCCCAAGTCGTCGCTATGTAGGCGCCTCATGACACACAGACAAGACGAATCCGGCTGGACGGATCCCAAGCCGACGGCCCTGCTCGTCCTCGCGGACGGAACGGTCATCGAAGGTTTCGGCCTCGGAGCGGACGGCATCGCCGACGGCGAAGTCTGCTTCAACACGGCCATGACCGGCTATCAGGAGATTCTGACCGATCCCTCCTATGCCGGGCAGATCATCACCTTCACCTTCCCGCATATCGGCAATGTCGGCGCCAACGACGAGGACATCGAGACGGTCAACATGGCCTCCGCCTCGGGCGTGCGCGGCGTGGTGCTGAAGGCGGCGATCACCAGCCCCTCGAACTACCGCTCCGGCGGGCATTTCGACCTCTGGCTGAAGCGTCGCGGCATCGTCGGGCTCTGCGGCGTCGACACCCGCGCGCTCACCGCGCTCATCCGCGAGAAGGGCATGCCCAATGCCGTGATCGCCCATTCCCCGAGCGGTGAGTTCGACGTCGAGGCGCTGAAGCGCCGCGCCGCCGGCCTTCCCTCCATGGACGGACTGGATCTCGTGCCGGGCGTCACCTCCACCCAGCGCTATCCCTGGTCGGAGACGGTGTGGGAGTGGGACGAGGGCTACGGCACCGCCGGCGAGCCGCGCTTCCACGTCGTGGCGCTCGATTACGGTGTCAAGCGCAACATCCTGCGCCTCCTCGCCAATGCCGGCTGCAAGGTCACGGTCGTGCCCGCGAGCGCGACGGTCGACGAGGTCATGGCCCTGAAGCCGGACGGCGTCTTCCTCTCCAACGGCCCCGGCGATCCCGCCGCAACCGGCGACTATGCCGTTCCGGTGATCCGCGCCGTGCTGGACAAGCAGATCCCGACCTTCGGCATCTGCCTCGGCCACCAGATGCTCGGCCTCGCCGTCGGTGCGAAGACCAAGAAGATGCACCAGGGTCATCACGGGGCGAACCACCCGGTGAAGGACATGGACACCGGCAAGGTCGAGATCACCTCGATGAACCACGGCTTCGCCGTGGACGAGGCGACGCTGCCTGCCAATGCCCGCCCGACCCACATCAGCCTGTTCGACGGCTCCAACGCCGGCATTGCGCTGACCGACAAGCCGGCCTTCTCGGTGCAGTACCACCCCGAGGCCAGCCCTGGCCCGATGGACAGCCACTACCTCTTCGATCGCTTCGTCGCGATGATGGAAAAGGCCAAGGCCAAGTCTCCGGCCTGACCGGCGGGGCTGCGGCGTTATCCACGTTATCCACAGGCAGATCGCCGTCGGACAAGGTCTGACACCGGTCGATCCAAGGCAACCAAAGAAAGAGCCTCGCAATATCTTGCGAGGCTTTTTTCATGTGCCGTGTCAGCACTTCGACTTTAGTGGCGGGCGATGCGCACGCGGCCGACGCCGCGCTCGATCAGGCCGATCCGCCGGGCGGCTCCTCGCGACACGTCGACGATCCGGCCCCGGACGAAGGGGCCCCGGTCGACGATGGTGACGGCGGTCGAGCGTCCGTTGGCGAGATTGGTGACGGTAATGACCGACCCGCAGGGCAGCGAGCGGTGGGCGGCGGTCATGGCCTCGGGGTTGTGGCGGCCCCCGCAGGCGGTGCGGCCCGGCAGCTGGTACCAGGAGGCAAGTCCGACACCGTCGGCGGCGCGGGCTTCACCCGCGGGCGCGAGGGCCAAAAAAGCGGTGCCGATCGCGGCGAGGCGAATGGAAAACGTCATCGGTGGGGATCTCGGCTCTCGGGCAGGCGAACGCGCCACGACCCGGGTGGGTTCCAGCAGCCGGGACGATGGTCCCTCCGGCCGCCAAGCGATGGACGCCAGCTAGAGGTGAAATGGGACCAGAATGCGGCCTGCCGGCCCCTGGGCCGGATCAGGGTCGCCGATGGCCGCCATCAGCAAATCGCGATTGCCGCGCACCGTGCGACGTCCGATCCTCGGCCCGAAGGCATTTGGGGAGGCCAGAGTGACCGACACGTTCCGCGCCGACGATCTCGTCATCCACCGCATCGTCGAGCAGGAGGGCGGCTTCCTCGACCCCTTCGACATGCTGCCGGACCTGACCGTCGACACCATGACCGCGGAGCGCGACTGGCTGACGGCGGCCGGCGGCCTCGCCCCCGACGGGCGGCTGAGCCTCGCCTTCCAGACCTATGTTGTGCGCACGCCGCACCACGTCGTGCTGGTGGACAGCTGCATCGGCAACGACAAGCACCGCCCGACGCGGCCCGACTGGCACGGCAAGACCGACACGCGGTTCATGGAAGGCCTCGCGGCGGCAGGCCTGTCGGTGGACGACGTCGACTACGTCATGTGCACCCACCTGCACGCCGACCATGTCGGCTGGAACACGCGGCTGGAGAACGGCCGCTGGGTGCCGACCTTCCCGAAGGCGCGCTACGTCTTCGCCACCCGCGAATTCGAACACTGGCAGGCGGCGGACGCGAAGGCGCCGGTCTTCCCGTTCCAGGACAGCGTGTTGCCGGTGGTGGATGCGGGCAGGGCCGATCTCGTCGCCGGCGATCACGCCATCGGCGACCACATCCGGCTGATGCCGACGCCCGGGCACACGCCCGGCCACGTCTCCATCGTCTTCGGCAAGGGCCGCGACGCGGCGGTGGCGCCCGGCGACCTCATCCATTCGCCGCTGCAGGCGCTGTTTCCCGAGCTCTCGACCAAGTTCGACGTCGACAGGGTGGAGGCGGCGAAGACCCGCCGCGACTTCCTCGAGCGCTACGGCGACACCGACACGCTGTGCTGCATGGCGCATTTCCCCTCGCCCTCGGTCGGCCGCATCCGTCCCTGGCGGGACGGATTTCGCTGTGTCTCGGAGGGTGGGGCCTGACGCGTCAGGCCCAGAGGCGCTCGCGCTCGCGGCCGCGATAGAGCGGCGCGACATATTCGCCGTAGCCGTTGAAAAGCTGGGTCGGAACGCGCCCGCCGCCGCCGATCAGCTCCTCCGTCGCCTGGCTCCAGCGCGGATGGGCGACCGCCGGGTTCACGTTGGCCCAGAAGCCGTATTCGCCGCCCTGCAGCCGCTCCCAGAACGACTGCGGCCGCTGCTCGACGAAGGAGATGCGGACGATCGACTTGACCGACTTGAACCCGTATTTCCACGGCACGATGAGCCGGAGCGGTGCACCGTGCTGGCGCGGCACCGGCTTGCCATAGATGCCCGTGACGAGGATGGCGAGGTCATGCGCCGCCTCGTCGATGGCGAGGCCCTCGACATAGGGCCAGGAATACCAGGGCGAGCGCATGCCCGGCGCCCAGCTCTGGGTGTCGAAGGTCTCCATGCGCAGGTACTTCGCCGAGCCCTGCGGCTGGACCATGTCCATCAGCGCCTTGATGGGGAAGCCCGTCCAGGGGACGGTCATGCCCCAGGCCTCGACGCAGCGGAAGCGGTAGACGCGCTCCTCCAGCGGCATGGCGCGGATCAGCTTGTCGATGTCGATCGTCTGCGGCTTCTCGACCAGCCCGTCGATCTTCACCGTCCAGGGACGGATGGGGAGCGCCTGGGCCGCCCGCGCGATCTGCTTGGAGGTGCCGAACTCGTAGAAATTGTTGTAGCTGCCGGCGACGTTCTCCGCCGTCAGCGGCCGCTCGACCGTGTAGGTCTCGTTGCGGCGGGCGGGATAGAGGTCGGCGGTCGGATCGGCCGCCTGCGCTTCCGCCCGGCCGGCCAGCGCCGTCGTGGCCAGGCCGGCGCCCGCCGCCATCAGCGACCGGCGCGACAGGAAGATGTTCTCCGGCGTCACCGCGGATTCCGGCAATTCCCATCCGCGCTTCGACTTGATCAGCATGGGGGCTCCCTTCGTCGTTACGACAGGCTATAGGCCGGCCGGCCCGTCATCCAATCACGCTATGGCGAGTCGACCCGACCCGCCCGGAGGCCAACGTGCTGCCGCAGACCCTCGTTCCCTATATCGGCCTGACGGCCGCTTTCGTTACGACCTTCTGCTGGCTGCCGCAGGCGCTCCGCATCATCCGGACCCGCGACACCCGCGCCATCTCGCTGCCGGCCTATGCCGCCTTCTCCTGCGGCATCGCGCTCTGGCTGGTCTATGGCATCTCGCTCGGCGATCTGCCGCTGATCCTCTCCAACACGGTGAGCCTGTGCCTCCAGCTCACCATCGTCGGTCTCAAGATCAGATACGGGTGAGGCTGCCGGATGGATCGGGACTGAAACGATCGCCGGGCAGACGTGCGGGGAGGAGGCTCCCCATGCGCCGCACGTCCGTCCTGCCCCTGGCTACTCTCGCTCTGATGGTCGCCGCTGTTCCGGCGGCCGCCTGCAATCCCGCCATGCCCGTGATCCGCTCCGACAAGGGGCTCGTGTTCACCGCCGAGGCCTTTGCCCATCCCACCTGGCGCCAGCACTCGGCCGACGGGCGCCTGCGAACCTACGGGCGGCAGATCTGGCGCGGCCGGATCGGTGCCCGCACCGCCTATCTCACCTTCGACGAAATTCCCGGCACCTCCGGCCCCAACCACCATCTCGCCCATAGCCTCGACAGGCCGCCGGCGCCGCTGCGCTGGGGGCGTGCGGGGCGGTGGGACCTCGGCGACAGCTTCATCGTCCGGGGCGGTCCGCTCGACGGGGTCTGGACCGTCACCAACTGCACGCGGTGAGCGCTGCCGCGGTCCTGCTGCCGCGGCCCGGTTCGTGCTAGCCATGCTCCGTCCCACCGGAGTTCCCCATGGCGTCGCTGACCTCGCCCTTCGTCTCTCCCATCCTGCTGCTGCTGGCCTCCAACGTCTTCATGACCATCGCCTGGTATGGCCATCTGAAGTTCAAGGCTGCTCCGCTCACCCTCGTCATCGCCGTGAGCTGGGGCATCGCGCTGTTCGAATATTGCCTCGCCGTGCCCGCCAACCGCATCGGCCACGCGGTCTACAGCGCCGCCGAACTCAAGACGATCCAGGAGGTCATCACCCTCCTCGTCTTCGCCGTCTTCTCGGTGGTCGTGCTGAAGGAACAGCTGTCGTGGAACCATGCGATCGGTTTCGCCCTGATCGCCGCCGGGGCATTCTTCATCTTCCAGGGGAGAACCGCATGACCACGGCCTTCGTCAGCGGCATTCCCGCCCTCGACGCCTATCTCGCCGAGGGCTACGAGACCGTGCCCGGCATGTCCTCGCGCTTCTCGGCGACCATCTGCGGCCATCTGCTGCGCCGCCAGAGCGAGATGGGCATCCGCGGCAGCCTCGCCGAGATCGGCACCTTCGAGGGCCGCTTCTTCATCGCCATGGGCCATGCCCTGGCGCCGGGGGAACACGCCTACGGCTTCGACATCTTTACCTGGCCGGACGACCACGTCCTCGACCGCTTCGTCGCCAATGCGGCGCGCTGCGGTCTCGCCCCCGACCGCTTCACGCCGCGGCCCTTCGACACCGGCAAGCTCACCGCGGACGAGTTCGCCGGTCTTACGGGGCGCGGTCCGCTGCGCTTCATCCACATCGACGGGGATCATTCGCATGAGGCCCTCGGCCACGACCTCGCGCTCGCCCATGCCCGGCTGCACCCGCAGGGGTTGATCTGTCTCGACGACATGCTGCACCCCGGCTACCCGTTCCTTGTGGTGACCGTGCACGCCTATCTCTCGGCCCACCCGGACATGTGCCTGATGTGCGTCATCGACCGCGAGGACATCGTCGCCGCGGCGAAATTCCTCATCTGCCGGCGCGATGCGGTGAAGCTCTACGAAAACGACCTGATGACGAGCTTTTCCGCCCAGCACTTCATCCTCGGCGGCGACGCCATGGGCCACCACTGCGTGGTGCTGACGCCGCACCCGCGGATCGCCGACGTCTGAAGCCTCAGGCTGCGGGCGGGGCGAGGCGCAGCAGAGCGCCGTCGCGGGCATCTGTCAGCGCCCACAAGGCGCCGTCCGGGCCCGCCTGCACGTCGCGGAAGCGGTGCCCGAGGTCGGTCAACAGGCGCTCCTGCCGCACCACGCGCTCGCCCTCGAGCACGAGGCGCACCAGCATCCGGCCCGCCAGCGCGCCTGAGAAGGCACTGCCCTTCCAGGCCGGCAGGAGATCGCCGGTGTAGAAGGTGAGCCCCGAGGGCGCGATGGAGGGGGTCCAGTGCACCAGCGGCTGGACCAGCCCCTGGCGTTCGCGCAGGCCCCCGTTCACCGGCCGGCCGTCGTAATGCGTGCCCCAGGAGATCAGTGGCCAGCCGTAATTCTCGCCGGGCCTGACGGCATAGAGCCCGTCGCCGCCGCGCGGGCCGTGGTTGCTCACCCACAAGAGGCCGCTTTCGGGATGGAGCGCGGCGCCCTGGACGTTGCGCAGGCCTATGGCCCAGACCTCGGGAGCCCAGTCGCCGCGTCCGTCCGCGCGCGGGTTGCCGGGCGCCGGCTCGCCGTTCGTGGTGATGCGGACGACCTTCGCGATGGCGTTGGATGGGTCCTGGCTGAGATCCATCTGGCTGAACCGGTCACCTGTGGTGACGAGGAGATGGCCGGAGCGGTCGACGACGATGCGGGAGCCGAAATGGTTGCTGCTGGCGAAGGCCGGCTGCTGGCGCCAGATGACGCGGCCGCCCTCGAGCCCGTCGCCTGCGGCAGAGAGCCGGGCACGGAACACCGACGTGCCGTTGGTCGAACCCTCGCGGGCCTCGGCGAAGCTGAGGAATACGTGCCGCGTCCGCGCGAAGTCACGGTCGAGCGCGATGCCCAGGAGCCCGCCCTGTCCGCGGGCAAGGACCCGTGGTCCGCCCTCCAGCGGCTTCGAGACCTCGCCGTCAGGCATGACGCGGCGCAGCCGGCCGGGACGTTCGGTCACGAGCATGGACCCGTCGGGCAGGAAGGCGAGGCCCCAGGGGTTTTCGAGGCCCGTCGCCACCGTGGTGACGGCGAGGGGCTGGTCGGGCGCATCGGCCCGCACCGTTCGCGCGGATGCCCGCCGCGTCACGCTGGCGACGGCGGCTGCGGCGAGCCCGGACGCGAGAACCGCGCGGCGATGAAGACGGGTCCCGGACATGCGAAGCGCCGTTACGCTGCGACCGGAGGATCCTTGCGATCCTGGCCGACGGAGACGTAGCGTCGCAGCATGGCGACCAGCAGCCCTGCGAGGCCGAGGGTGAGGATGATCACCGTGCCGGAGAGAACGAGGGTTTCGGCTTCCGAACCCTCTTCGAGGCCGGCCGCATCGAACAGCTCCGTGGTCAGCGAGATACCGGCGACCAGCAGCGCGATGATTAGCGCGACGACGATGCCGGCCGAGACAATGGTGGGAACGCGGGGATATCCGCGTCCGAAACCCGCACGGGGGGCACCGATACGGAAGGATTGAGGCGAACGCAGCATTCGGCAACTCCGTCCTGATGTCTGTCGGCCCAAGGTCGTCCAGATTGCGAAGAATCGGTCGGACTTCGGCCGGTCGTCCGGTGAACCACAATTACGGAAACCATGGTGGCTTCACGATGGTTCCGGGCGAAAATGCGGCAACGTCTCACCGTTGCGTGATGGATGTGGGGTGGTGCGTCCAATTCACAAGGTAAACCCGACCTTAACCACGCCCATGCGACAAGACGCCGTCGTCTGTCGATGTGTCGCGAGGTTTCGATGTCCCGCTGGGTTCTGATCGCGGTCGCCGCCGCCTCCGTGTTTCTCGCCCAGTTCGTCGATCGCGGCTCCAAGGAGCTCGCGGAAGGCCTGCAGACAGCGCGTGCGCCGGTCTCCGACGACGATATCCGCACCGGCTCGGTCCGTCGTCCGCCGCAGCGCTGAGGGCAGGGTACCGCCACACAGCGACGTTGCAGCGCGAGACGGCACCCTTGCGCCCGGCCCCCTGC
>LNFH01000111.1 GCA_001464235.1 Rhizobiales bacterium Ga0077556
GGGGACGGATGTGGGGGCCATGGGCGCCTTGGTGAGGACGTGCGCGGGAGGATCGGCCCGTTCGCTTAGCCCATGCGGCGGGGCTTGTGAACTCGGGGGTGGCCTCGAGCGCATTTTGGGCACGGATCGGGCTTGGCGCATGGGAAGACGAAGAGGCACGACATCGTAGTCCCCCTCCTCGCGTGGCGGGGAGGGTGCGGGTGGGGCGGTCGGCAGATCCGGCAGCAAACGTGCGTGGCCAAGGGCCCCACCCCGACCCTCCCCACTGGCGTGGGGAGGGAGCAGGGCGCGTCTGCTGCCATGGCACGCCGGCCGACGGGCGCCGACCGTTCCTTGGACATCACTCCAACCCAACCCCCTCCTTCGTCCTGTTGGATTTCGCGCCGCAGCACGGCATAGACTGCCGCCGAAGCTGAGGGGAGCCGCGCCATGCCCAAGACCAATCCGGGACGATTCTTCGAGGACTTTCGCCTCGGCGACAGGCTGGTCCACGCGACGCCGCGCACCGTCACCACGGGCGATGCCGCCCTCTACACCGCGCTCTACGGCACCCGCTTCGCGGTCCAGTCCTCCGACGCCTTCGCCAAGGCCATCGGCTATCCGAAAAGCCCCATCGACGACCTCCTCGTCTTCCACGTCGTCTTCGGCAAGACGGTGCCCGACGTCTCGCTCAACGCGGTCGCCAATCTCGGCTATGCCGGCTGCCGGTTTCTCGCCCCCGTCTATCCCGGCGACACGCTCTCGACCGTCTCCGAGGTCATCGGCCTCAAGGAGAACTCCAACCGCAAGACCGGCGTCGTCTATGTCCGCTCCGTCGGCACCAACCAGCACGGCGACGACGTGCTCGACTACGTGCGATGGGTGATGGTGAGGAAGCGCGACGAGGCCGCCGCCGCCCCGCCCGAGCACGTGCCGGCCCTGCCGAAGGCGCTGGAGCCCGACCAGCTCGGCGACGCCTGCCCGCTGATCGAGCCGGACGAATGGGACACCGCGCTCTCCGGCCAGCGCCACCGGCTCTCCGACTACGTGGTCGGCGAGAGCATCGACCACGTCGACGGCATGACCGTGGAGGAGGCCGAGCACATGATGGCGACGCGCCTCTACCAGAACACGGCCAAGGTCCACTTCAACCAGTTCACCGAGGGCCAGGGCCGTTTCGGCCGCCGGCTCATCTATGGCGGCCACGTCATCTCCATCGCCCGCGCGCTCTCCTTCAACGGGCTCGCCAATGCGTTCCAGATCGCCGCCATCAACGGCGGTCGCCACGTCGCGCCGCTCTTCGCCGGCAACACCGTCTTCGCCTGGTCGCAGATCCTCGCCGTCGAGGAACTGCCCGGCCGCGACGACGTCGGCGCCCTGCGCATCCGCACCATCGCCACCAAGGACCGGCCCTGCGCCGACTATCCGCTGAAGGCCGGCGACGACTACGACCCTGCCGTCATCCTCGACCTCGACTACTGGGCGCTGATCCCGCGCTAGAGGTCAGGCGGTCGCCACACGGGAGCCGTCCCGCCAGCGGTGACAGGGTGGCCCCGGTTGACCTAGAACCAAGGCGGATCCCCCCGAGCGTCAGGCGTGCTGCACCATGGATATCTTCGACCGGCTGAAGGCGGCCGCGGACGCCGACTGGCGCTCCTATGTGGACCATGACTTCGTCCGCAGGCTCGGCGCGGGAACGCTGCCCGAGGCCGCGTTCCGGACCTACCTGGTCCAGGACTATCTGTTCCTCATCCAGTTCGCCCGCGCCTATGCCCTAGCGAGCTACAAGAGCCGCACGCTGGCCGATATCCGCGCTGCCCAGGCCGGCCTTGCCGCCGTTCTTGCGGAGACGGAGCTCCACGTGCGGCTCTGCGGTCGCTGGGGCCTGACACCCGCCGAGATCGAGGCGGCGCCTGAGCATCAGGCGACCGTGGCCTACACCCGCTACGTTCTCGATTGCGGTGCCGCCGGCGACCTTCTCGACCTGCATGTGGCCCTGGCGCCCTGCGTCGTCGGTTACGCGGAGATCGGGCGCGCCCTGGCCGCGAAGGACCCCGCCGCTCTCCGCGCCAATCCCTATGCGGAATGGATCGGGGAATATGCCGGCGACGGCTACCAGGCGGTGGCGGCCGCCGCGCGTCGCCACCTCGACGACCTCGCGGCGCGGTCGATGACGGAGCGGCGCTTCGCCGAACTGGCCGCACTCTTCGCCAAGGCCTCCCGGCTCGAGGCGGATTTCTGGCAGATGGGCCTCGACGCCGTCTGACGGGCGGCGCTGCGGCGCGCAAGGTTGACCTCGCCTCCCGTTTCGTCATGTTACGGGGCAGGGCCGATCCAGCGTCCCCCGACAGATTCTTCCATGGTGCATGAACCTTTTCGCCGGCTGCCGCGACTGATGCTGCGAGCCCACCGGCTCGGGAGTGGCGATGCAGTCTGACAGCGACCAGGATCTCATCCTCCGGGTTGCCAAGGGCGATCGCCTCGCCTTCCGGGCCCTCTATGCCCGCCACAATGTCCGCGTGTTCCGGTTTCTTCTCCGGTTCATCAAGGACGAGGGGCGGGCGGAGGACCTGATCGGCGAAGTCTTCCTGGACGTGTGGCGGCAAGCCGACAGGTTCGAGGCGCGATCGAGCGTCTCGACCTGGATCCTCGGAATGGCCCGTTTCAAGGCGTTGTCCTCGCTGAGGAAGACGACCGAAGCGGAGCTGGACGAGGACCAGGCCGCCGCCATCGCGGACGACGCGGACACGCCCGAGACGGTGTCTCAGAAGCTGGACAAGGCAAAGGCCATTCGCCGCTGCATCGACCAGCTCTCGACCGAGCACCGGGAAATCGTCGATCTGGTCTACTATCAGGAGAAATCGATCTCCGAAGTGGCCGAAATCGTCGGAATACCGGAGAACACCGTCAAGACGCGCATGTTCTATGCGCGCAAGAGACTTCAGGAGCTCATGCAGAGCGCCGGAGTCGATCGAGGTTGGCCATGACGACGCGCAGCCCCATGGAGATGACCGAGCGCCGGGCGGTTTCCGAACTGCTCCCCTGGTATGCGGCCGGCACGCTCTCCGCCGCCGACACCGCCCGTGTCGAGGCGGCGCTCGCCGCCGACGAGACCCTGCGCGACGAGCTGGAGATCGTCCGCGAGGACCAGGATGCGACCTTCGCCCTGGCCGAGGCCTCGCCGCGGCCCTCGCCCCGTGTCCTCGACGACCTGATGAAGCGCGTCGAGGCCGAACCGGCGAAGTTCGGCCACGTCGCCGCCCGCGCCCGGGCCGGCTTCGCCGACTGGCTGGGCGAGAAGCTCGCCCTTCTCTCGCCGCGCACCCTCGCCTATGCCGCGGGCGCCGCAGCCCTCGCCCTCGTCATCCAGGCCGGCGTCATCGGCTCGTCCTTCATCTCGGGCCCCGCCCAGTTCCAGACCGCCTCCCACAGCCCGGCGCCGGCGGCGCCCCGGGCCGAGGGCACCTACATCCTCATCGGCTTCGCCGCCGACGCCACCGCCGGTGACATGGCCCGCCTGCTCGAGCAGGTGAAGGGCTCCATCGTCGAGGGCCCGCGGCCCGGCGGCTTCTACCGGGTCCGCATCGGCGAGGCCGCCATGAGCCCTGCCGATCTCGACCGGGTGGTCGGCACGCTGCGCGGCCAGACGAGCCTCGTCCGCTTCGTCGGCCCGGCCTCCTGACGCCGCGCGCCCCGGGCACGGTCCGGGGCAGCGCCGCCAAACAGAAACAATGCCGGCCTAGCGTTCCGGGCAGTTCATGCCATCCGGTCCATGAGGTGCAACCATGTGCGAGCGAGACGGTCGTCCCGCGGTTCTGAGGATGGGGTCTGGCATCGTGGCCGGGTTCCTCGGCCTGCTCGCGGCATCGACCTTCCTCATGACCGTCGACGTGCGGCCTGCCCAGGCGCAGTTCGGCATTTCCATCGGCGGCTTCGGCGTCGGCGGCGGCGGGTTCCGCGGCCGCGGTTCGCGCTCTGAAGGCCTGTCGCGCGGCTCCGTGCAGCGCGGGCCCTCCGGCCGCGGCGGCTTCATGGACGGTGGCGGCCGTGGCGGTCGCATCATCGAGGGCGGTGGTCGTGGCGGCCGGTTCATCGAGGGGGGTGGTCGTGGCGGCCGCATCATCGAGGGTGGCACCCGTGGCGAGAGGTTCGGCGGCCGGCCGGGACGGGGCGGTCGCTTCGGCGACGATGCGGGCTACGGCAATGGCCGACCCGGCCGCGAGGCGGGCCGCGGTCGCTACGGCGACGATGCGGGTTATGGCAATGGGCGGCCCGGCCGCGATGGACGCGCGCGCTACGGCGACGATGTCGGCCGCACCGACGGCCGTCCCGGCCGCCGTCCGCCATGGGGAGGCCGCCCCGGTGGCCGCCCGGGCGGAGACGACGTCGTCACCCGTCCCCCGGGCCGTCCGCCCGGCGGCAGGCCTCCCGGCCGTCCGCCCGGTGGTCGCCCGCCGATCATCTATCCCGGCGACGGGCCGGTGGTGCGTCTTCCGCCCGGCCGTCGTCCGCCCGTCGTCGTGCCCGACGATGGTCCCGTCGTGCTGATCCCTCCGGGTGGCGGCGGACGCCCGCCCGGTGGCCGCCCGCCGACCGGTGGCCCCCCCGGCGGGCCGCCGCGCGGACCGGGTTTCGGCCCCGCTGCGGGTGCTGCGGCCGCGGCCGCCTTCGGCGCCCCGGCGCTCATCTCCGCCGCGCGCGCCGGAACGGACCGCCAGCCGGAGGTCCCCGGCCTGCCGCCGGCCAACGAGCGCCGCTACGTGCCCGACGAGGTGCTCTTCGTCATGAACGCCAATGCGCCCGCCAATGCGGTGCGCAACGTCGTCCGCCGCTTCAACCTGACCCTGATCGCCGAGGAACAGTCCGAGCTCGTCGGCACCACCCTGCACCGCTACCGGATTCCCAGCCGCACCACCGTTCCGGCCGCGATCCGCGCCATGACCCGCAGCCCCGGCGTCGGCTACGTCCAGCCAAACTATCTCTTCGACCGGCCGAACTATGTCTTCCGCCTGCAGAGTGCCTCGACCACGCAGGGGGGCGGCGCCTCCATGCAGTATGTCGTCGACCAGCTCCGCCTGCCGGAAGCCCACCGCCTCGCCCGCGGCGAGCAAGTGCCGATCGCCGTCATCGATTCCGGCGTCGAGGCCACCCATCCGGAAATGGCCGGCCGCATCGCGAAGTCGTTCGACGCCCTTGGCGGCACCTTCCAGCCGCACGAGCATGGCACCGGCATGGCCGGCGCCATCGTCGCCCACGCCCAGCTCACCGGCGTCTCGCCGCGTGCCAATATCCTCGCCGCCCGCGCCTTCGCGCCGGGCCAGAGCACCGGGTCCTCCGGCACCAGCTTCCACATCCTCAAGGCGATGGACTGGTCCATCCGCGAGGGCGCCCGCGTCATCAACATGAGCTTCGCCGGCCCTCGCGATCCCCTGATGACCCGCGCCATCCAGGTGGCCGCCGGCCAGCGCATTGCCATGGTCGCCGCCATGGGCAACGAAGGGCCGGGTGCACCCGTCTCCTTCCCAGCCGCCGATCCCAACGTCATCGCGGTCACCGCCACCGACCAGGCGGGGCGGCTGTTCTCCGCCGCATCGCGCGGCAACCACGTGGCAGTTGCGGCGCCGGGCGTCGAGATCATCCTCCCCGCGCCGCGCGGCGGCTACCAGATCTCCTCGGGCACGTCGGTCGCGGCCGCCCATGTCAGCGGCATCGCCGCCCTCCTGCTGGAGCGCCAGCCGGACCTCGACCCGGCCCAGCTCCGCCAGATCCTGCAGGAGACGGCGCGGCGCGGTGCGACGGCCGATCCGCTGCTCGGCGCCGGTCTCGCCGATCCGGTGCCGGCGCTCACCGCCGCCCGCGCGCCCGACCCCTCCGTTCCCATGGTGACGGCGCCGCCACCCGCGCCTCCGGCCGCGACGGCCGAAGCGCCGCCTGCGGCGGGCACGGGCTCCGAGACGGCCCAGGCGCCGCCGGTTGCCGGGGCAGGCACCGAAACGGCGGAAGCCCCGCCCGCCGCACCGCGCCAGGCGACCGTCGATCCCGGCAAGGCCGACGCGAAGGACTGATCGGCCGCATTCACGCTTCATGAAGCCGTCCGGGCCCGCTGCGCGAAAAAAAATCGCGGCGGGCCCGAACCTTTTTCCGGCAGGCCGCGACCCATGGATATCGGGGCGCAACGAGCCCCACACCGAACCCAAGGGGACCTGCCATGAACCAAGACCTTCGCTCTCGCCGCCGCCGCCGTCGCCACCCTGTCGGTCGGCGTCGCTTCCCAGGCCGAGGCCGGCCCGTTCCACCGCCGTCACATCGGCTTCGGCGTCGGTGCCCTCGCCACCGGCCTCATCGTCGGCGGCGCCATCGCCGCGGCCAACTCCCGCGCCTACGCCTCCGACTGCTACCTGACCCGCCGCTGGGTCGACGGCCCCTACGGCCCGGAGCGCCGCACCGTCCGCGTCTGCGAGTGATCG
>LNFH01000112.1 GCA_001464235.1 Rhizobiales bacterium Ga0077556
GTCGGCTCAGTAACCGCGTCCATGTCGAGGCCTTTCTCGACCAGGTAGGGCGCGCCGACGAGGCCCTTCGGCGGCTTGCGGGTGATCATGCGCACCGAATGGATCGTGCCCTCGGCGGCGGCCGTGACCGCGTCGAGGCCGAGCAGCGCGCCGGTCGGCACGATGATCTGGCCGCCATGGGTCTTCGCCAGCTCCATCAGGTGCGGGCGCGGCAGCAGCGCGCCGCAGGACAGCACCATCACCTTCTTGCCCGCCTTCAGCATGGGCGTGCAGATCTCCTCGATCACCGCCGCGGGGGCGCACTCCACCGCGAGGTCGGCATGGGCTGGGAAATCAGCGAGCGGCACGACGGGGACGGCGATGCCCTGCTCGGCGAGCCAGGCCTTGGCCTTGGCCTCGTCGCGCGCGGCGACGCAGGCGAGGCTCGTCCCGGGGATGGTTCCGCCCGCGATCTTCGTGGCGAGCGTGCGGCCGATGGCGCCGAGGCCGGCGATCGCGATGCGGGTGGTGGTCATGGGGTCTCTCCGGCGAAAGGGTGGCGGACCATAGAGCCTCGTGCGGGGATTGCCAGTCCTCTGCCTCATGGCCTCCATGCCCTGATCCGGTGATCCGATCGAGCCGCGGGGGGAATGCGACGGTGTGCCGCTTCCCGCAATCGGGACTGGACATCAGGGGTCTTTTGGCCATGATCCGCCCTTCCAGAGGAGAATATGGATGAAAAATACCTCCCGACGCGCGCTTCTCGCCCTCGCGGCAGCCGCTTCCCTTGTCGCCGCGGCTCCCGCCGCCGAGGCGCAGACCTGGCCGGCCCGCCCGGTCACCATGATCATTCCCTTCGCCGCGGGTGGTCCCACCGACGTGCTGGGCCGCATCATGGCCGAGCGCATGTCGCAGATCCTCGGCCAGCAGGTGGTGGTGGAGAATGTCGGCGGCGCCGGCGGCATGACCGGCACGGCCCGCGTGTCGCGCGGCTCGCCTGACGGCTACACCTTCGTGCTCGGCACGGTCGGCACCCACGCGGTGAACCAGACGCTCTACAAGCAGCCGCTCTACAACGCCGCCACCGATTTCGCGCCGGTCACCCTGATCGCCGAGGTGCCGCTGATCCTGATCACCCGCAAGGACTTCCCGGCGACGAACCTCCAGGAGTTCATCGCCCACGTGAAGGCGAACCAGTCGAAGATGCAGTTCGCCTCGGCCGGCGCTGGCTCTGCGGTGCATCTGGGCTGCCTCTACCTCAACTCGGTCATCGGCACGAACGACGTCACCCACGTGCCCTATCGCGGCTCGGCCCCGGCCATCCAGGACCTCATCGGCGGCCGCGTCGACTACATGTGCGAGATCTCCTCCACCGCCATGCCGCACATCCAGGGTGGCGTCGTGAAGGCGCTGGCGACCCTCACCGCCAACCGTTCGTCCGTGTTCCCCGACCTGCCGACCGCCCAGCAGCAGGGCCTGCAGGGCTTCGAGGCCTATACGTGGAACGCCTTCTTCTTCCACAAGGACACCCCGCCCGCCATCGTCGACCGGCTGCGCGCCGTCACCGTCGAGGCGATGGACACGCCGGCCGTGAAGGAGCGGCTGGAGAGCCTCGGCGCCATCATGGCGACGCCGGAGCGCCGCGGCCCGGCCTATCTCGGCCAGCTCGTGCGCAGCGAGATCGAGAAGTGGGCGGGCCCGATCCGCGCCAGCGGCGTCAGCCAGTAAGGCCGGTCCGGGCCTTCAGGATCACGACACCCGGCGGGCCTCCCGCCGGGTGTTTTCGTTGAGGGACGGCCCCGTCGGCGTGCTGGCACGAACCTGCCCGTCATGCCCGGGCATGACGTCAAGGTCTCGCCCACCGTCAGCCCAGCGCTGCCAGGACCTCGTCGCGCCGCGGCAGGGGCGCCACGGCCCCATAGCCGCGGGTGGAGAGCGCCGCCGCCGCGCAGGCGTAGCGCCCGGCCCGGAACGGGTCGCCGGTCGCCAGCCATTCCGCGAGGAAGGCCCCGTCGAAGCAGTCGCCGGCGCCCGTCGCGTCCACCGCGCCCACCGGGATCGAGGGGATGATCCGCCGCTCCTCGCGCGTGGCGATCAGCGCCCCGTCCTTGCCGAGCGTCAGCGCCACGATCGTCGAGCCGCCCTCGAGGTAGAAGTCGGCGATGGCGTCCGGCGTGTCGCGGCCGGTGAGCTGGCGCGCGTCGTCGAGGCCGGGCAGGGCGATGTCGGCGAGGCGCATGGCCTCGTTGGTGACCTCGCGCGCCCGCTCCAGCGGCCAGAGCCTCAGGCGCAGGTTGGTGTCGTAGGAGACGGTGACGCCCGCCGCCCGCGCCTCGGCGATGGCGAGCCGCACCGCCGCGCTGGCCGACGGCGAAATCGCCTGGGAGATGCCGGAGACGTGGAGGATCTTCGCGGCGCGGATGGCCGTCACCGGCAGATCGGCCGAGGTGAAGCGCGCCGCCGCCGACCCGGCGCGGCGATAGGCGAATTCGTGGCCGTCGGGGCCGTGGGTGATGAAGTAGATGCCGGTCTCACTCTGCGGCGGCACGCGCATGGCGCTCGTGTCGATGCCCTCCGCCCGCCAGAGGTCGAGAAAGGCCCGGCCGAACGTGTCGTCGCCGACGGCGCCGATGACGCCGACGCTCGCCCCCGACCGGGCCGCCGCGATGGCGCAGTTCGACGTGTCGCCGCCGAAGCCGAAGAGATAGGTGGGCTCGCGTGGAATGGTCTGGTTGAACTCGCCGAGGGCTTCGCCGAAGCAGAGAATGTCGGAGGGCATGGAGGGTCCGCGCGTGGATGGCCGGTCAGCATAGGCGGGAGGCCACGGCGGGCAAGGGGGCTGCGCGCCGCCCCTTGACGCGGGCAGGGCTGCCATTTGATCCAGCCCCGCGATTTTCCTGACGCCTTGCTGCATGCTCTTGCGTAATTGGTGCGATGCGGTATCATTCGTATACGAATGAACTGCCGTCGGCACCAGTCACCCCGGGCTCTGCCATGTCGAATCTGAATTCCGAGCGCGTCCTCGATGTCCGGCACTACACGGACCGGCTCTTCTCCTTCAAGACGACGCGCGACCCCTCGTTCCGCTTCGTCAACGGCCAGTTCACCATGATCGGTCTGGAGATCGACGGGCGCCCGCTGCTGCGCGCCTATTCCATCGTGTCCTCCAACTACGAGGACAACCTCGAGTTCTTTTCCATCAAGGTGCCGGACGGTCCGCTCACCAAGCACCTGCAGAACATCAAGGTGGGTGACCGCATCCTCGTCGGCCGCAAACCCGTCGGTACCCTCGTCCAGGACGCCCTTCTGCCGGGCCGGAACCTCTATCTCTGCGGCACGGGAACGGGCCTCGCCCCCTTCATCAGCGTGGTGAAGGACCCGGAGGTCTACGACCGCTTCGAGAACATCGTCCTGATCCACGGCACCCGCTTCATCGCCGAGCAGGCCTATGGCGACTACGTCTCGAAGGAACTGCCGGACGACGAACTGATCGGCGAACTGGTCCGCGCCAAGCTCAAGTACTATCCGACCGTCACCCGCGAGCCCTATGTCCACAACGGCCGCATCACCCAGCTCCTCGAGGACGGAACGATCCAGGCCGAATTCGGCCTTCCGCCGCTCGACAAGGCCAATGACAGGGTGATGATCTGCGGCTCGCCCGCCTTCCTGAAGGACATGGTCGACATGCTGGTCGCCCGCGGCTTCGACGAAGGCGCGATTTCCGGCCCCGGCCATTTCGTCATCGAGAAGGCCTTCGTCGAGAAGTAGGCGGGGCGGCCGCGGCGGCGGCATCTGAACCTTATCCTCTCCCGGCGCGACTGACACGCGAGCCGCTTTCGCGGCGCGACAGTCGAGCCATGTCCGATCCACGCCCGTTTCGCATCCCCGCCCGCTCCCGGTCATCCGGCAGCCGGCATCATCCCGTCCTCGTTCTCGCCGCCCTTCTGGGGGCCGCGCTGGCGGGCGCGGCCCTCGTCGGCCTCGCCAGTCGCCACGGCGCGCTGGCCTTCGCGGGCTGGCTCGATCTCGGCCGCACGGGCGACCGGGTCGCCTTCGCGGCCATGATGGGCGGGATGGGAGCAGCGGCCGGCGCTGCCCTCGGCCTGTGGCTGTCGCTCCTGCGGCTGGCCCGCCCCGCGTCCCTCTGCCGCGGCGGCGCGGCGGCAGCGGCGGTGCTCGCCTTCCTATCGGTGGCCGTCGGCTACATGGCCTTCGCCCTGACCACGCCGCCACCCCCGATCCATCCCTTCCTTCTCGTCCAGCTGCGCTTCGACGGCGAGGGCTGGGGCGACCTGACCGTCGAGGGCGTCGGCGCCCGCGCCGCGGTCACCGCCGAGGACCTCGCCGTCCGGGTGGACGAGAACGGTGCGGCGAGCGCCGAGGTCGTCTTCCCCATGGGCGAACCCTCCGGCATCCGCGCCGTCGTCCTCAGGCGCGGCGACGGGGAGGTCGCGCGCTTCAGCCTCGACCTTCCAGGCGACCCGCCGGCCACCGCCCGCTACAGCCACTGGCTCACGCCCGATCGTCGCCCGGGCGCCGCCCGCGGCGTCGAGATGCGCTTCCGCATCGAGCGGCGCATCGTGCGCTAGGCCCGCCGCGTGAAGCCGAAGCGGGCGGCGGCGGCGTCGAGGTCGGCCTCGTCCCAGGCGCGGTGCTCGCCGCGGGCATAGGCCTCGGCATTGCTGGTGTAGAGCCAGGCGTTGAAGCGGTTGGCCGGGCCGCTGTCGCGGCTCGCCTTCAGCACCGCCGGAACGCCCGCCACGATGGAGTTCGGCGGGATCACCGTGTTCTCCTTGAGGAAGGAGCCGCCGGCGATGATCGAGTTCTCGCCGACGACGCAGCCGTCCATGATCGTGGCGCCGATCCCGACCAGCACGTTGTCGCCGAGGGTGCAGCCGTGCAACGTGACGCGGTGGGTGATCGAGCAGTGGCGGCCGACGATCGTGCCGGTGGCGCCGCCGATGTGGATCATGGCGAAGTCCTGGATGTTGGACCCCTCGCCGATGACCACCTCGTGCATTTCGGCGCGGATGACGGCGTTCGGCCAGACGGAGACTCCCGCCGCGAGGCTCACCTTGCCGTAGATCTGCGCCGAGGCATGCACATAGGC
>LNFH01000113.1 GCA_001464235.1 Rhizobiales bacterium Ga0077556
CGGCACGGCGCTTGCGCTGGCCTCCGCAACACCGGAGTGCCCCATGCTCGCCCGCCGTTCCTTCCTGTTCGCTGCCGCCGCCACCCTCGCCCTCCCCGCCTCGGTGCGGGCGTCGACGCTGGACGCGGCCTCGCTCGGGCTGAAGCCGGGCGCGGCGGAGGACCAGACCCGCGCCATGCAGCGAGCCGTCGAGACAGCGGCGGGGTCGCGCATGCCGCTGCGCCTCGCTCCCGGCGCCTACAAGGTCGGCGAGATCCGGCTTCCGGCCAATACGCAGATCCTCGGCGTGCGCGGTGCCACCCGCCTGGTGTTCCAGGGCGGGACGGCCTGCCTGTCCGCCCAGCGCGCCGACATGGTGACGCTGTCGGGCCTCGTCATCGAGGGCAACGGCAAGTCGCTGCCGGACAAGCGCGGCCTGATCGTGCTCGAGCACGGCCGCGGCGTGCGCGTCGAGGACTGCGAGATCGCCGGCTCCAGCCACCACGGCATCGTGCTCGAGGGCATCGAAGGGCTCGTGCGCGGCAACACGGTCTCGGGCGTCGCCAAGGCGGCGATCGTGGCGCTCGACAGCCGCGGCCTGACGCTCGCCCAGAACACCATCCGTTCCGCCGCCAACAACGGCATCCTGGTCTGGCGCACCATCGCCGGCGACGACGGCACCATCGTGGAAGGCAACCGCATCGAGGAGATCGGCGCGCGCGACGGCGGCTCGGGCCAGAACGGTAACGCCATCAACGTCTTCCGCGCCGGGAACGTCACCGTCACGGGCAACCGCATCCGCGGCGCCGCCTTCTCCGCGGTGCGTGCCAACGGCGCCGCCAACGTCGCCATCACCGGCAACAACTGCGCCGCGCTCGGCGAGGTCGCCGTCTATGTGGAGTTCGGCTTCGAAGGCGCGGTCGTCGCCAACAACATCATCGACGGCGCGGCGCTGGGGATCGTCGCCACCAACTTCAACCACGGCGGCCGGCTGGCCAACATCCACGGCAACATCATCCGCAACCTGGTGAACCGTCGTCCCGCGGGCACGGATCCGAACGACGCCGCCGGCATCGGCATCTCGGCCGAGGCGGACGCCGCCATCTCCGCCAACGTCATCGAGGGCGCGCCGACCGCCGGCATCCAGCTCGGCTGGGGCCAGTACATGCGCGACCTGTCGGTGACCGCCAACGTCATCAAGGGCGCCCCCGTCGGCATCGCCGTCTCGGTGGTTCCCGGCGCCGGCCAGGCGCTGATCGCCGACAACCTGT
This sequence comes from Rhizobiales bacterium Ga0077556, assembly GCA_001464235.1. Classification (GTDB taxonomy): domain Bacteria; phylum Pseudomonadota; class Alphaproteobacteria; order Rhizobiales; family Phreatobacteraceae; genus Phreatobacter. The sequence continues at coordinate 1,251 of LNFH01000113.1, forward strand.
CGGCATGGAGTGGAAGAAGCCGGTGACCGGCGACATGGCCCGCGAGGGTGTCGGCCGCTACGCGCAGCTCAGCGTCTCCGGCAACCGGGTGCGCTGAGCATCAGGCCGCCGCCCCGGCGGCCCTCGCCCCCGCCATCTCGGCCTCCACCCGGCGACGCGGCAGCACCTCCGGGTGCTCCTGCTGGAGCCAGGCCATCATCTGCTCGCGGACGAGGCAGCGCAGGTCGAAGGCGCGCGGCGAGTTGGCGGCGCTGGCGAGGATCCGGATCTCCATCGTGTCCTGCCTGAGCTCCGTCACCTGCACGGCGAAAACCTTGCGGTCCCAGAGCTCGCTCGCCGCGATGACTGCGCGTGCCTTCTCGCGGATGGCTTCCACCGGTGCCCGGTAGTCGAGATGCAGGAAGACGGTGCCGATGAGGTTCGCCTCCTCCCGCGTCCAGTTCTGGAACGGCTTCTCGATGAAATAGGTCAGCGGGATGACGAGGCGCCTGAGGTCCCAGATCCTGACGACCACATAGGTGGCGGTGATCTCCTCGACATTGCCCCACTCGCCCTCGACGAGCAGCGCGTCGTCGATGCGGATCGGCTGGGTGATGGCGAGCTGGATGCCGGCGAAGACGTTCTTCAGCACCGGCTGGAGCGCGAGGCCGACGATGATGCCGGCGGCGCCGGCCGAGGCGAGAAGGCTGATGCCGTACTGGCGGACGCCGTCGAAGGTCATCAGACCCACGGAGAGCGCCACGGCGATCACCAGGATGCGACCGACCCGCTGGAGGATCTGGGTCTGGGTGACGTGCTTGCGCGCCAGCAGGTTGTCGCTGGAATCCAGCTTGTAGCGACGCAGGTAGACCACGGTCCAGACGTGCAGGGCGCTGATGGCGACCCACGCAAACAGGCCGATGATGCACAGGACGAGGAGATGCCGGACGGCTTCGGCCTGGCCGATGGTGAGGGGCGCCGCCGGGGTGACGAGGACGACGGCGGCGGTGACGAAGGCGAGGCGCACCGGGCGGCGGTTGCGCGAGACGAGGGAGCGCCAGAACAGGTCTCGGTCACGCACGATCCGCGTCGCGGCGCGGAAGGCCACGCGATAGAGCAGCACGGCGACGAGGATGGCGGAGGCGTAGAGGCCGAAGCTGATGGCCCAGTCGGGAATCCAGGACGGAAAATCGAAGAACATTGGGGGAGGCAATCCGGCTTGAGGGCGGAATGAGGCTCAGCGCGCCATCCTGAACGGGGAATGTGTCGAGGACGCGGGCGCCGCCGGCCTGCGGCGTTAACACCCCGTTAACCGGATCAGTCCACGGTTTGCGTCTCAGCCCTGTCCGGAGCCGCCCCATGCGCGCGCTTGCAAAGGTCTTCGCGGCATCCGCCGTCCTCGCGGCCCTCGCCGCCCCCGTCGCGGCGCAGGAGGCCTGCGCCCCCGCCGATCTCACACGTTTCACCGCGGAAGCCATGGTCAGCGATGCCGACCTCCGGGCGGAAGCGGACGCGGCGCTGCAGGCCTGCGCGAATTTCGCGCTCGAGCAGTTCCGCAACGTCGGCGAGATCGAGGAGCGCGTCCTCGTCCAGGTCGCCGCCCTCGCCGGCCGGACCTCCTACGCCACCTATGCCGCGGACGAGATCCCGCAGGTCTCGCCGGCGCTGATCGCCCTCATCGGCGCAGCGTTCCGCCCGCTCTACCCGCACCTGCACGCGTTGCCGGAGCAGGAGAACACGGCGGCGATGCGCACCATCGTCTTCCACCTGCTGGCGCAGTCCGGCCCGCTCTCGACCGGTTCGGTCGCGCGGCCGGCCGCCCCTCCGACCCCGGGACCCCGGCCATGACCCCCGACGACACCGCCCTGCCACTGATCGTCGCGCCGCCGCTCTCTCCGGCCGCCTCCTTCGACGCCGACGTCGCCGACCTGCACGAGGTCGAGTGGCTGGCGAGCGGGACCATCGTCCGAAAGGACTGACCTCCCGCGCTTGCCCCGCCCGCCCCGCGGCGGGCATCGTCCCGCCCCGGCCGCGACAGACGGCGGGGAGGACACAGACCATGATCAGGGGTTCGGCGGTCCCGCGGACAGGACCGCTCGTCGCCATCGACCGCGACGCCTATGTGCATGCCTCGGCGCAGATCTACGGCAAGGTGAGCCTCGCGGCGGGAGTCTCGGTCTGGCCGAACGCCGTCATCCGCGCGGAAATGCACGAGGTGGTCATCGGCGAGGGGTCCAACATCCAGGACTTCGCGATGCTCCACATCGGTGGCGCCACCGGCACGATCGTCGGCCGGCACTGCTCGATCACCCACCGCGTGACGCTGCACGGCTGCACCCTCGGCGACAACGTGCTGGTCGGGATCGGCGCCACGATCATGGACGGCTG
>LNFH01000114.1 GCA_001464235.1 Rhizobiales bacterium Ga0077556
CCCGCATCTGCATCGTCACCGACATCCACCACGGCAAGCCGTCGTTCTCGAAGGCCGGCCCGGCCGCGCTCGGCCTGATGGAGGAGTTCCGCCGCTTCGTCGCGGAGACCCGTCCGGATCTGGTCCTCGATCTCGGCGACCGCATTTCCGATGAAGCACGCGACAGCGATCTCGCGCTTGAGCGGGAGGTGGCGGAGGCCTTCGCCCCCATCGCCGCGCCGCGCTTCCACCTCGATGGCAACCACGACCGCGATTATCTCGACGTGGCGGACAACGACGCCATCCTCGGCCGCAGCGCCGGCCACGAGACGGTGGATGTCGGCGACTGGCGGCTCGTCGTCTGGCGCGCCGATGCGAAACTGCACCGTCCCCAGGGCTTTGCCCTGCAGGACGCCGATCTCGCCTGGCTGGCGGCGACCATCGCGGCCGCCGACCGGCCGCTCGCCATCGTCAGCCACGTGCCCGTGTCGGGCCACTCGCAGGTGGGCAACTTCTGGTTCCAGAACAACAGCCGCTTCTCGACCTACCCGACCGCCGAGCGGGTGCGCGCCGTACTGCGCACCGCGCGGGTCCCGGTGGTGTGGATCTCCGGCCACGTCCACTGGAACACGCTGACCATGGTGGACGGCATCGCCCACATCACCCTGCAGTCGCTGACGGAGACCTTCACCACGGCCGGCGAGCCCGCGGGCGCCTTCGCGCTGCTCGAACTGTCGGACGATGTGCTCTGGGGCGTGCACGGCCGCGATCCCTTCGCCTGGTCCACCCGCACCGAGGCGCTCGCCCGCCGCTGGCTGTCACCGCTGCCCGATTTCCGCGAGGTGGTCGGCAGCAAGATGCATCAGGCGGCGGAGTAGGCTGGACGGCGAAGCTCCTGGCCGAGGGGGTATCGGCGGGGCGTCTGACCCGTGCGCGACCGCCGTGGGAGGCCGTGGCACGCCCTCGGGCATGTGAAGGAGGATCGGCGCGCCGGCGCCGTGTCGAATGGGAGAAGGTCCGCCCGTCATGGGTTCGGAGGCTCGTCTGGAGCCTCTCCCAGAAGCCCGATGGAGACCCTCATGACCCGCCTTCTCCGCCTTGCGGCCGGCCTCGTGGCCCTCGCCGCCCTCCCTGCCCTCGCCGGCGACCGGTTCGGCCCGCGCACCGACATCGAGCGCCTGTCCGGCACCTATGCCAGCACTGGACCCGAGCCCTGGTACGGCGGCTACGGGACGCGCCGCTTCACCTTCGAGAACGGCCGCTGGAGCCTCGTCTTCACCCATGCGCTCGATCCGGCGATGCAGCGCCCGACCTTCGCCTTCCGCACCGAAGGCCCCTACCGGGTCGGCGCGGCCTCGCGCGCCGTTCCCGGCGCCTTCGACGGCGTCTTCACCGAGGAAACGAAACGCGTCACGCTGCTGACCGAGGATCCGGCCATCGTCCAGGCCTTCGGCTTCGCCTCCTGCGGGCTGAAGCTCAATGTCGAAGTGGACATCTCCGCCACCGGCTGCGCCGGCTGGAAGCCGGTGTCGGTCTGCCCGGACGACCACGACCTCATCGCCATCGATGCGGCCGGGCTCTACTTTGGGGTCAGGCCGCGCGACAACGACATGTGCACCGCCGAGCGTCGCCCGACCGCGCTGCTCATGCCCGTCGTCCGGCAGTGAGGGAGAGAGCGATGCGCTTCGCCATTCTGAACTACGTCCACCCCGACGGCTTCGCCGACCGCCGCGCCGACAACGACCCGGATGGACCCGCGTGGGGTGCCTATACCAAGGCACTCATCGAGGCCGGTGTGCTGGTCGGCGGTGCGGCCCTGCTGCCGGCCCATTCTGCGACGACGCTGCGCCTCGTCGAGGGCCGGCGCGACATCCATGACGGTCCCTATGCCGAGACGAAGGAGCAACTCGGCGGCTTCTACCTCATCGAGGTGCCCGACATCGATACGGCGCTGGAATGGGCGGCCCGCAACCCGGCCGCGGTCACCGGCGCCGTCGAGGTGCGGCCGATGCTTGCGACCTGACGCCATGACGGACACGGCCTCAACGGCGGTCGAGCGGGCGGCCCGCCTCTCCTACGGGCGGCTGCTCTCTCTCCTTGCCGCGCACGGCCGTGACCTCGCCGCCGCCGAGGACGCCCTCGGCGCGGCCCTGCTCCGGGCGCTCGAGGCCTGGCCGGTCTCGGGCGTTCCGGACAATCCGGACGCCTGGCTCCTCGCCACCGCCCGCCGCATCGCCGTTGACGCCTGGCGGCGGCAGGCAACGGCAGGCGCGCTCCGCGCCGAGGTCACCCTCCTCGCTGAGGAAAGGCTCGCGCGGCAGGACGGACCGCTGCCCGACCGTCGGCTCGCCTTGATGCTCGCCTGCGCCCATCCCGCCATCGACGCGGCCATCCGCACGCCGCTCATGCTGCAGATCATCCTCGGCATCGAGGTGCGCCGGATGGCCTCGGCCTTCCTTCTCAAACCGGCAACCCTGGCCCAGAGCCTGGTGCGGGCGAAGGCGCGCATCCGCGACCTTCGTCTCGGCTTCGATCTGCCCGGCGCAGAGGTGCTGCCGGAGCGGATCGGGGCGGTCCTCGATGCCATCTACGCCGCCTACACACTCGGCTGGGACGATGACTTCGCCGCCGACGATGCGCGTGGCGACCTCACCGAAGAGGGCTGCTGGCTGGCGCGGATCGTCGCCGATCTCGCGCCCGACCATGCCGAGGCGAACGCACTCCTCGCGCTGCTGCTGTTCTCGGAAGCCCGCAAGCCGGCGCGCCGCGACCGGGCGACCGGGGCCTTCGTCCCCTTGTCCGAGCAGGACCCGGCCGACTGGGACGCGGTGCTGTTGACGGAGGCCGAGGAGCGCCTGCGGCGGGTGAGGCCCGGCGACGCTCCCGGCCGCTACGGACTGGAGGCGGCGATCCAGGCGGTTCATGCCGATCGTCGCCGGACCGGGCGCACGGACTGGCGCGCGATCGAACATCTCTATCGCGGCCTCGTCGCGCGGGTGCCCGCCATCGGCGCGCGGATCGGCCATGCCGCCGCGCTCGCCGAACGCGACGGGCCGGCGGCAGGACTGGAGGCGCTGGACAGGCTCGGCGTCGACTGGATCGCCACCCATCAGCCCTATTGGGCAACGCGGGCTCATCTTCTCGCCGCTCTCGGCCGCCACAGCGAGGCACGGGATGCCTACGAGCGGGCCATCGGCCTGAGCCGCGACCCCGCCGTGCGACGGTTCCTGCGGGAGAGAAGCGGGCGCGCCGCACAACCCTCTAGCGAACCCACCCGGCTGGCGCCGGGCGGGTTCGGGCAACCTGCGATCAGCCCTGGCGACGCGGAATGAGGCGCGTGACCTCGCGCGACATGTCGCGCAGGACCTCTTCGGGAGAGGCCTTCTGCTCGACGATGCGGGCGAGATTGTCGACCATGACCTGGGTGACGCGGACCGAGTTCTGGCCCGGGAAGGCGTACCACGGGATCATCAGGTGGACCTGCTTCGTCGCCGCCTGGAACAGGGGGTTCGCCTTGTAGAACTCGCCGAGATAGGCGGGATCGTCGATGGCGAGCTGGTTGCAGGGCACGTAGCCGGTGTTCTTCGCCATCAGCGTCGTGCCCTCGGCGGAGGTGGCGAACTTGATGAACTCCCAGGCCGCGGCCTGACGGGCCGGATCCTTGGCGGTCATCATGGCGCCGGCGCCGCCGGTGGGCAGGCGGCCCTTGACCGGATCGATCACCGGCAGGGTGGTGGTCTGCATCTCGAAGTTGCTGCCGACCATGCCGGAGACCTGGCGCACCTGCGCCGTGGTGCGGAACATCATGCCCATCTTGCCGGCGCCGAAGGACTGCAGGTCGGCATTGCCGGTGAGGTTCGGCATCTTGCCTTCCTTGACCATGCGGTCGAGGAGACGGAGCGCGGCGAGACCCTCGGCGCCGTCGAAGGCGACCTTCGTCTCGTCCTCGGTCAGCATGCGGCCGCCGAAGCCGTAGAGCAGCGCCGAGAACATCCAGTCGTCGCCCGGCCAGCGGAAGAACATGCCGGTGTTGCCGTCGCCGAGGGCAGCGATCTTCGCCGACAGGGCGATGACGTCGTCCCAGTTCTTCGGGAAGGTCTCGGCGCTGGCGCCGACCTTCTTCAGGAGATCGACGTTCAGATAGCTGATCGGGTTGGACGTGGCGAAGGCGAGGCCGCACTGGACGCCGCCATGGTGGCCGAGGCCGAGGATGGGCCGGGAATAGCCGATCCTGGCGAGGTCGCCCTCACGGTCGAGGAAGGGCTTGAGGTCGGCGGCGATGGAGCGCTCGGCGAAGAGGCGCAGGCGGTTGAGGCCCTGGAACGAGACGTCCGGCAGGCCGCCCGTGGTCGCCTGGCGCAGGACGAGCTGGGCGCCGTCCTCGTAGGTGGGGGTCGGATTGACATAGGTGACCTTCGCCCTGTCGCTCTTCTTGTTGAAGGCCTCGGCGACGGCCTCCATGGCGGCCTTGAAGATCGGCGGCATGGAATAGTGGGCGACGACCTCGACGGTCTGGGCGCGGACCACGTTGGGCATGGCGATGGTGGCGGCGCCGGCCATGAGGCCGAGCGTCGAGCGGCGGGTGAGTCTGGTGGACATGACAACCTCGGTTCCGGGGCTGGTCTGAACGATATCCCCGCCGGCCGGCCCCTCCGGCCCGCGGGGCATGAGGGGATCAGGCGCGCGGCAAGAGGCGCGTGACGTCGCGGGCCATGTCGGCGAGAGCGGCATCGACGCCCGCCTTCTGCTCGACGACGCGGGAGACGTTGTCGGTGATGACGGAGGAGATGCGGACGCCGTTGGAGCCGGGGAAGGCGTACCAGGGGACCATGATGGGCATCTGCCGGACGCCGGTCATGAACAGCGGGTTCTCGCGGTAGAAGTCGCCGAGGTGGCGCGGATCATCGGCGGCGAGCTGGTTGACCGGCACGTAGCCGGTGCCCTTGACCATGACCGCGGTGCCCTCCGGCGAGGTGCAGTGGCGCAGGAAGCGGTAGGCGGCCTGCCGCTTCGCCGGGTCCTTCGCCAGCACCATGCCGGCGGCGCCGCCGGTCGGCAGGCGGCCGCGGGCGCGGTCGCCGAGCGGGAATTCCCAGGTCGCGAGATGGAAGTTGCCACCGAGGGAGCGCTGGGCCTGGCGCAGGAAGGCGGTCGACCAGAAATACATGCCGACACGGCCGGCGGCGAAGGCCTGGGCGCCCGCCTCGCCCGACAGGGCGGGCATGCCGCCTTCCTTCACGAGGCGGTCGAGCACGGTGAGGGAAGCCCGGCCCTCCGGCCCGGCGAAGCCGATCTCGCGCTCGGCCTCGTCCATCATCCGGCCGCCGAAGCCGAAGAGCAGGGCCGAATAGATCCAGTCCCCCTGCCAGCGATAGTAGGAGCCGTGGACGCCGCCGCCGAGGGCGGAGATCTTCGCCGAGGCCTCGATGATCTCGTCCCAGGTCGTCAGCTTCCGGTCGGGATCGAGGCCGGCGCGGCGGAACAGGTCGGCATTGATGAAGACGATCGGGTTGGAGGTGGCGAAGGCGAGGCCCGCCTGGACGCCGCCGGCCTTGCCGAGGCCGAGGAGCTCCGGCGTGTAGCCGAGCATGCCGGCATCGCCCTCGGCGGCGAGCAGCGGCGCGAGATCGGCGGCGAGCCCGCGCTCGGCCACGACGCGCAGGCGGTTGAGACCCTGGAAGGAGAGGTCCGGCTGGCGGCCGGTGACCGCCTCGCGCAGCACGAGCTGGGCGCCGTCGTCGTAGCTGGCGCTGGCCTGCCGGTAGCTCACCTTGATGTCGGAATGGGTGGCCATGAAGTCGGCGGCGAGCCGGTCCATGACGTCCTTGTAGACGGCGGGCATGGCGTAATGGACGTCGATCTCCACCGGCGCGGCAAAGGCGAGGCGCGGGGCGGCGAGGGTCGCGGCGGCGGCGGCGAGAGCCGAGCGGCGGGTCAGGCGGACGGTCATCGCGAACTCCGGGACAGACGGGGGCGGGCCGGGCTCATCCCTTGAGCCCGGTCATGGTGATGCCTTCGATGAAGCGGCGCTGGGCGAGGAGGAACGCGGCGACGAGGGGGAGCGTCGTCAGGGTCGCGGCGGCCATCAGGGCGCCGAAGTCGTCGCCGGCCTCCTCGGTGCGGAAGTAGACGACGCCGAGGGCGGGGGTCGCGAGCTCGCCCTTGCCGGAGACGGCGATGAGCGGCCAGAACAGGTCGTTCCAGTGGGCGACGACGGAGAAGATCGCGAAGGCGGTGGCGGCGGGCCAGGCGTTGGGGACGACGATGCGCCAGACGATGGACCATTCGCCGAGGCCGTCCATGCGCGCCGCCTGGATCAGCTCGTCCGGCATGGAGCGGAAGAACTGGCGGAACATGAAGATCGCGAAGACCGAGATGGTCGAGGGCGCGATCAGCGCCGCATAGGTGTTGAGAACGCCGGTCTTGGCGAAGGCGATGTAGAGCGGGATCGCCGGCACGTGGGCCGGGATGAGCAGGCCGAGCATGACGAAGGCGAAGAGCGTCTCGCGGCCGCGGAAGTTGAGCTTGGCGAGGGCGTAGCCGGCCGGCAGGGCGAAGGCGAGCTGGAAGACGAGGATGCCGAAACAGACGATGGCGCCGTTGAGGAGGTAGCGGCCGATCGGCACCTCGGAGAGGACGCGGCCATAGTTCTTCTGGATGGCGAAGGTCTCGGGGATCAGCGACATCGACGCGCGCCAGACCTCGTCGAGCGGCTTCAGCGACACCGAGATCATCCACAGATAGGGCATCAGGAAGAGCAGGCCGAGCGCGCTCAGGATGACGAGGCGCGGCAGGTCTGCGACGAGGCTGCGGTCGTTGGAACCGGGGATCATGACCGCCTCACCCGTAGTGCACGCGCCGGTCGATGAGGCGCGTCTGGATCAGCATCAGGACGACCACCACCGCGAGGAAGACGACGGTGATGGCGGCGGAATAGCCCATGCGGAAGTAGGTGAATCCCTCCGTGTACATGGTGTAGAGCAGCACCTCGGAGGCCTTGTTCGGCCCGCCCTGGGTCAGCGTCGCGACGATGTCGAAGACGCGCAGCGACCGGATCATGGTGATGGTCAGGACGAAGAGCGTGGTGGGGCCTAGCAGCGGCCAGGTCACGGTCCAGAACCGCGACCAGCCGGAGCGCACGCCGTCGACCTCCGCCGCCGCGTAGAGGTCGCGCGGGATGGCGGTCAGCCCCGCCAGGAACAGCACCATGTTGAAGCCGATCTGCTCCCACACGCCGATGACGGCGAGGGTCCACATGACGCTGTCGGAGGAACCGAGCCAGTTCGGCGCGCAGCAGCGCGTTCACCGGGCCGATGGTGGGGTGGAACATGTACTGGAAGGCGGTCGCCATCGCGACCATCAGCGAGACGACGGGCAGGAAGAAGACGGCCCGGAAGAAGGTGCGGCCGCGACGGCCGCCCTCGATGGCGAGCGCCAGCGCGAGGCCGCCGACCACCGACGCGGGCGTCGTCACCGCCACGAAGAAGGCGGTGTTGCGGAAGGAGACGACGAAACCGCGATCCTCCATCAGCTCGGCGAAATTGGCGAAGCCGACGAAGCGCAGGGCGGTGGCGCCGAGCTCGTAGTCGGTGAAGGCGATGGCGACGACGGCGAGCGTCGGCACCAGCAGCATCAGCACGAAGGCGAGGATGGCGGGGCCTGTGAGCAGCCAGGCGGCCATCGCCTCGCCGCGGCCGATCGGGTCGGCGCGGCGGTCCGGCGGCGCCAGCGATGCGGGGAGCGCGAGGTCAGACATAGCGCGGCACCCGCACCAGCGGCCCGGCGGTCGCCGGCGCCTGCACCTGGCGCGCCGCCTCGGCGCTGATCAGGCCGACGCGGGTACCGGAGGCATCGAAGGCGAGGAGCCGGCCGGGCAGCGGGGCGACGCAGAGGACGTGGCGCGACGGGGTCGCCTCCCAGGCCTCGGGGTCGAGACGGACGATCAGCGCGGTGCCGGTCGCCTTGTGCTCGCCATAGACCAGCACCTCCGCGCCCAGGAACTCGACATGGCGGACCGCCAGCGGCAGGCCGTCGGCGGCGGGCACGAGGTGCTCGGGGCGGATGCCGGCCTCGATGCGGCCGCCCGTCCGCGGCGCCACCTCGCCGGTGGCGAAACCGGCGACGACGACGCGACCCTCGGCGTCGGTCTCGGCCGGCAGGATATTGATGCGCGGCGAGCCGATGAACTTCGCCACGTCGATCGTCGCCGGCTGCTCGTAGATCTCGCGGGGGGAGCCGAACTGCAGCACGACGCCGCCGAGCATCACCGCCACGCGGTCGGACATGGTCATGGCCTCGGCCTGGTCGTGGGTCACGTAGACCGTCGTCACGCCGACGCGCCGGTGCAGGTCGACCAGCTCGCGCCGCATGTCGTGGCGCAGGGCCGCGTCGAGGTTGGACAGCGGCTCGTCCATCAGGAAGGCGCGGGGGTGGCGCACGATGGCGCGGCCGAGGGCGACGCGCTGGCGCTGGCCGCCGGAGAGCTGGCCGGGACGGCGGGCCATCAGGTGGTCGATGGACAGGAGCTTCGCCGCCTCCTCGACCTCGCGGCGGATGGCGGCTCGGCGTTCAGCCGTACCCGAGACGAGACGGCCGAGGAACGGCGCCCGCTCAAGGGCCGAGAGACGGCGCATGACCAGCGGCAGGGCCATGTTCTGCGCCACCGTCATGTGTGGATAGAGCGCGTAGTTCTGGAACACCATGGCGACGTCACGGTCGGCGGCGCGCCGGCCGGTGACCTCGGCACCGCCGATGACGACGCGGCCGCGGTCGGCGCTCTCCAGGCCGGCGATGATGCGCAGGAGCGTGGTCTTTCCGCAGCCCGAAGGCCCGACCAGCGAGACGAAGGCGCCCTGGTCGAAGGCGAGGCTCACGCCCTTGAGGACGCGCGTCTCGCCAAATGATTTCTCGATCGCATCGAGGACGATACCGGCCATGCCCACCCGCTCCGTGATGGGGCTGGCCTACGCGGCTTCGACGACGGAACGGCAACGCGCCGATGACGATTCACCGACGATTGGACGACGCTCCCGTGACGGCCGGCGAGAGCGGTCCGCTGTCGTCGTCCCGTCATGCGCCGCCCCTAGGCAGCCGGCATCCTCCATCCGGAATCGCGCCATGCTGCTCGCTCATCTCACCGATCTCCACGTGCGTCCGCACGGGCTTCCCGCCTACCGCACGGCCGAGACCAACATGCTGACGGAGCGGGCCATCGACGCGGTGCTGGCCCTCGATCCCAGGCCCGACGCGGTGCTGATCACCGGCGACCTCACCGATAACGGCCTGCCGGCCGAATACGAGAACCTGAAGCGCATGCTGTCGCGGCTGCCGATGCCGGTCTGGCTGATCCCCGGCAACCACGACCGCCGCGAGAACCTCAAGGCGATGTTCGCCGACTTCCCCGGCCTGTCGGACCATCCGCATTTCGCCCAGTGGGCGACCGACCTCGGCCCGGTGCGCCTCATCGGCCTCGACACGGTGGTCCCGGGCTCCGGCGCCGGCCGGCTCTGCGCCGAGCGGCTCGCCTGGCTGGAGGAACAGCTTACAGCCTCGTCCAAGCCCACCATCGTCGCCATGCATCACCCGGCCTTCGTCTGCGGCATCCATCACATGGACCGCATCAGCCTGATCGAGGGCACGGCGGAGTTCGAGGCCGTCATCCGCCGCCACCCGCAGGTGGTGCGCGTGCTCGCCGGCCACCATCACCGGCCGATCCAGGCGCTGTTCGCCGGAACGCTCGCCATGGTGGCGCCGTCCGTCGCCCACCAGGTGGTGCTGGATCTCCACGACAAGCCGGCCGGCCAGTTCAACTTCGAGCCGGCGGCCTTCCACCTGCACCTGTGGACGGATGCCTCAGGCCTCGTCAGCCACACCGCCTATGTCGAGAAGGCGCCGGGCCCCTTCCCCTTCCTGCGCGACGCCGACTATCCCGGCGCCTGAGCGACGCCACAGGAACCAAGTCACCCAGACCTCGTTGAGGGAGCACTCCGGCGCCGTCGCCGGAGGCTCGCGAGCGCGGCAGAGGTGACGACATGAGACCCCATCCCGACAGCCGCCCGCACGGGCGCGCGTCATGCTGACCACGGCCATCGGCGGGCTCGCCGCCGTACTCACCTCGCTCTCCTACCTGCCGCAGATCCGCAAGGCGTGGCAGACGCAGGAGACGGCCGACATCTCCTACGGCATGCTGATGGTGCTGGCCGCCGGCCTGTCGCTCTGGGTCGTCTACGGCATCCGCCAGGGCGACTGGGTGATCATCGTCTCCAACCTAGTGGCGGTCTCACTCATCGGCGTCCTCGCCGCCATCAAGGCCCGGGCCGAACGCTGAAGCGGTCCGCCCACCCGGCATCCCCGGGAACCCAGCGGCCCGCCGTCCCGTTCATCCCCGCGGGGAGCGCCGCACATTCCCGGCAGGCGCGACGGACGGGACCTTCCATGCCGATCATCGACCAGGTGAAGACCATCGCCCGCAAACTGGTGGAAACGCGTCCCTCGCCGGACGATCTGCGCGCACGCCCGCGCCGCCGCAAGCCGATCACCCGGACGTTCCGCGACGACGGGACGATCCCCAACCATCCGCACTGGCCTCTGGTGATCTATCGCGCCCCGCTGGTCCTCGAGCCGGCCGAGGCCGATCCCGCCGCGGCCCTCGACACGCTCTTCTCCCACAACGGCTGGGGCCGCTCCTGGCGGAACGGGATCTACGACTTCACCCATTATCATTCACAGGTCCACGAGGTGCTGGGCGTCGCCAGCGGCTCGGCGGAGGTCGAGTTCGGCGGCCCGCGCGGACGCGTCTTCGGGCTGAAGCCGGGAGACGTCGCCGTCCTGCCGGCGGGCACCGGCCATCGGCTGGTCGAGGCCAGCGACGACTTCCTCGTGGTCGGCGCCTATCCCGGCAAGGGCAAGTATGACGAGGTCACCGACAGCCGCCAGCGTCTGCCCTCGCGCGAGCGGATCGCCGCCTGCCCGCCGCCCGACACCGACCCGGTCTATGGCGAGGCGGCCGGCATCTGCCTCCTCTGGGACTAGGCCCAGCCCATCCGCCCCTCCCGTGCCCGTCCCCCGCAGGCCTCCCATGCACCCCCTCCTCCGCTCGCTGCTGATCATCCTCACCAGCGCCCTCGGCGCCGCCGCCGCGGTCCGGCTCACCCTGCCGCGCCCGACCTCCCGGGTGACGAAGGATTCGGCCCCCGTGGAGGCGGCCCTCGAGGCGGGGCGGGGAAGGCACGCGCGGGCACTCGGCGAGATCACCGCCGCCGGCTGGAAGGACGTGCTGTGGCGCACGGCGCGCGAGATTTCCGACGATCGCGTCGCCGCCGTCGCGGGAGGCGTCGTCTTCTTTGCCCTCATGGCGATCTTTCCCGCCATCGCTGCGCTCGTCTCGCTCGCCGGCCTCTTCGCCGACCGCGGGGCGATCGCCGGCGACATCGCGCAGCTCGTCGGCTTCCTCCCCGACGGCCTCCGGACGCTGATCCTCGACGAGGTGGACCGGCACGTGGCACAGGACGACGCCGCGCTCGGCGTCACGCTCGCCGTCGGCCTCGGCTTCGCCCTGTGGAGTGCCAATGCCGGCACCAAGGCGGTGATCGAGGCGCTCAACGTCGCCTATGGCGAGCGGGAGAAGCGCAGCTTCCTGTGGCTGAACGCGATCTCGCTGTCGCTGACCTTCGGCGCGCTCGGCGTGGCGCTCGCAGCTCTGTGGCTGGTGGTGGCGATTCCGCTCCTCGTCGACGCGCTGGGCAGCGTGCCGCTGCGCCAGGGGCTCGCCCTCGCCCGCTGGCCCCTGATCGCGGCGGCAGCGACCCTCGCCTTCGCCGTGCTCTACCGCTATGCGCCGAGCCGACGCCCGCCGCAGTGGCGCTGGGTGTGGCTCGGCGCCCTCGGCGCGGCTGCCGCCTGGCTGGCGGGCTCCGCCCTCTTCTCGCTGTACATCGCGCGCTTCTCCGATTTCGACGCCACCTACGGGCCCCTCGGCGGCCTCATCGCCGGCATGCTGTGGCTCTGGGTGTCGGTCATCGCCCTGCTGATGGGCGCCGAGTTCAACGCCGAGACGGAGCGCCAGACCCTGCGCGACACGACGGAGGGCACGCCCCGCCCCATGGGCACGCGCGGAGCGCGGGCGGCGGATACCGTGGGGGCGTCCACGGGCTGAAGCCGGCGCGACATAGATCAGCCTCCCATCCGGGCTCACAATGAGAGATCATTTTTCTCTTTTGGCCCCTTCCAGCAGCGAGCTTGTTGCTTTCTATGCCGGCCTTCTTGCCAGGGCCCGGGACGCTGTCTCCTTAAAGCTCATGTCTCCCGTCACGCTCGCCACGAAATCCGCCGTCGGCCCCGCCGGTACCCTGCCCGCCGCCCGCCTCGCAGCCGCCGTCATCGTGACGGCGGTGGCCCTCGCGGCGCTGGTGGCGACGGGGTCGGGGCGGCTCATGCTGCTCGGCGCGATCGGCCTCGCCCTGGGGCTCGCGCTCTACCACGCCGCCTTCGGCTTCAGCCACGGCTACCGGGTCCTCCTCACCGAGGGCCGCACCGCCCATATCCGCGCGCAAATCCTGATGCTCGCCGCGGCGGTCCTGCTGTTCCTGCCCGCCCTCGCCCTCGGCGAGGTCTTCGGCCGGCCGGTGCGCGGCTTCGTCTTCCCGCTCGGGCTCGGCATCGTCGTCGGCGCCTTCGCCTTCGGCATCGGGATGCAGATCGCAGGCGGCTGCGTCTCCGGTACGCTCTACACGGCGGGCGGCGGGTCGCTGCGCATGTGGATCACGCTCGTCTCGGCGGTCGCCGGCGCGACGCTCGCCGCCTTCGCCTCGCCGCTCTGGGAAGGCCTGCCGCAGTGGCCGGCGATGTCGCTGCCCGCGATGCTGGGGCTCGGCCCCGCCCTCGCCCTCCATGCGGTCCTGTTCGCCGCCGCCTATGCCGGGCTCGTCGCCCTCGAACGCCGCCGCACCGGCGGGGTGGAGAGCATCGGCGGCGGTGGCCGCTGGCTGACGGGGCCCTGGCCCTATGCGTGGGCCGCCCTTGCCCTCGCGATCCTCAATTTCGCGACGCTGGTGGTCGCCGGCCGCCCCTGGGGCGTCACGCAGGCCTTCGCGCTCTGGGGCTCCAAGGCGGTGGAGGCTGCGGGCCTCGCCGACCCCGTCTTCTGGGCCTTCTGGGAGGAGCCGACCCGGGTCGAGGCGCTGCTGCGACCGCTCGCGGCCGACGCCACCACGGTGATGAACGTCGCGGTCATGGCGGGCGCCCTCGCGGCGGCGATCCTCGCCGGCCGTTTTGCGCCCTCCCTGCGCATGCCGGTGGGGGCCGTGCTCGGCAGCATCGTCGGCGGCCTGATGATCGGCGCCGGCGCCATCATCGCCACCGGCTGCAACATCAGCGCCTTCTTCTCCGGCATCGCCTCCGGCAGCCTGCACGGCTGGCTGTGGATCGCCGCGGCCCTGCCCGGCGCCTGGCTCGGCGTGAAGATCCGGCCGCTGTTCGGCCTCTCCTGACGCTCACGCCCGTCGACGACGCGCCTGCATCCAGACTGCGAGGTCGAAGACGAGACGCGCGGTCGCGGCGGCGACGAGCAGCGAGAAGGCGGCCTTGGAGACGGTGCCCATGGCCCCGTCGATCAGCAGCGCGTGGACGATCGTGCCGACGACGATGACGAGTGCCAGCCCCGTATGGCCGATCCGCCAGGCGGCCGGCGACAGGCGCAGCTTGCGGCGGACAGCCGCCAGCAGGGCGGTGGCGAAGACGGCCCACATGGCGACGACCCCCCAGGGCGAGAAGGACGTCGGCGACTGGAAGAGCAGGGCGTCGATCACGTCCGGGGCGCTGGTGATCCACAGGCCGACGACATGGGCGACGACGAGCACGACGAGGCCGACGCCGAGCCCGCGATGGACCTGCCGGGCGGTTCGCACCGTCAGGCCGGGCAGATGGCCGCCGGCGAGCAGCGGCTGAAGGAGCAGCACCGCCAGCCCGAGGATCCCGGCAAAGCCGGCGGCGATATAGACCGCGTCACGCCACGCGAGCAGCGGGCTGCGCGCGGCGACGACGACGGGCCAGACCAGGACGACCCGGTTTTGCGGCAAGCGGCTCAGACCGGCTGCAGCACGAAATGGGCGGCGAGGCTGGTGTCGCGGGCGCTGGCCATGACCGGACGCAGGAAGACCGTCCTGAACCCGTCGCCCTCATAGGCGAGATGGCCGTGCGCCTGGCCGAAGGCCGGCACGATCTGCGGCATTTCCAGGCGGAAGCTGCCGTCGGCGGCGGTGAGGGTGGCGCCGTGGCTGTGACGGTCGGACTCGCGGCCCTCGGTCGTATGGGCCCAGATCTGGATGCGGATGCCGGGAAGCGGCGCGCCGTCGCCGGCCCGCCGCACGGTGCCGGTCATCCAGAAGCCGCCGCCGCCGATACGCTGCACCACCGGGGCGCCGGGAATGTAGTTGTTGGCGCCGCCGCGCATCGTCGGGGTCGGCGCGAGGCCCTGCGCGCCCGCCGGCAGGGCGATGCCCCCGGTCGTCAGCGCCGCGCCGGCCAGCGCCACGCTGCGGGTGAGAAAGAGGCGGCGGGTCGATCGATCGTCGGTCAAGGCGGTCCTCCTCGGCGTGCACGGGCGCCACTCTGGCGGAGAATAGGGCCTTACCGTGAACGGCACAGCAGGATCACGGCGGTTTGAACGGCCGCCGGGCCTCAGGCCGTCATTCCCCCGAGATAGGCCTGCAGCTGCAGGACCCCGCGCCGCATGTGGTGCTCGATCTCGGCGATCATCGCCGCGAGGTCGTCGCCGAGGGCGAGTTCCACATAGCGCTGGTGCGCGTCGCCGAGGGGGCCGGAGCGGCCGTGCGCCTTCTGGTGAACCGCGAGGTAGAGGTGGAGCCGCGCCGAGATGCGCCGCCAGGTCTCGAGCAGCAGCGCGTGTCCGCAATACTCGTAGACGGTCGAGTGGAACTGCACCTCGGCGAGGGAGGAGGCATAGCCGTCGCCCTCGGGCAGCGCAGCCAGAAGCGCGGCATGACGGGTCTTGAGGGCGCGCGCGAAGGCGGGCGTCCGCCGCTCCCAGATCTCGCGGAACGCCAGCGTCTCCAGGGCGGTGCGCAGCGAATAGATCTCGCTGATGTCGCCGGCCGAGAGGCCGACCACCCGCGTGCCCGTATAGGGCACGGTGATCAGCAGCCCCTCCTCCGCGAGCTGGCCCATGGCCTCGCGCAGGGGACCGCGGCTGACGCCGAACTCGGCGGCGAGCTGAAGTTCGGTCACCTGCTCGCCGGGGGGAATGCGGCCGTCGATGATGGCATGGCGCAGCCGCTCGGCGATCTGGTCGCGGAAGGTCGCCCGGCGGAGCTGGGCGATGGGTTCCGCAGGGATCGGCGACGCCGCGCGGCTCATCGGGCGACCCAGGCCTGGTAGCGCTCGGAGGCGAGCTGCGTCATCGGGCCGGGCTTGCCGGTGCCGATGACCCGCCCGTCGATGCGCGTCACCGGCGTGACGCCGCCGAGGGTGCCGGTGACGAAGGCCTCGTCTGCGGCATAGACCTCGGCGAGGGTGAAGTCCTTCTCCCGGCAGACCGCGCCGGCATCCCGCCAGGCGTCGATCACCGCCTGCCGCGTCAGCCCCTTGAAGCAGTAGGAGCCGGTGGAGCTCCACAGCTCGCCGCGCCGGACGATGAAGAAGTTGGTCGAGTTGCAGCTGGCGACGAAGCCGTGGGGATCGAGCATGAGCGCCTCGTCCGCCCCGGCGTTGATGGCCTGGATCAGCGCCTGGATGAGGTTCAGCCGGCTGTGGGAATTGAGGCGGAGGTCGAAGACGTCGGGCGTGCTGGTGCGGAAGGTGGAGGTGAAGAGCGACAGGCCGCGCGCCTTCGATTCGGGCCGCGGCGTCTTGTACTCGGCGACGATGACCATGGTCGCCTTGCCGATGACGAAGCGCGGGTCCTGATTGACCGTCGCCTTGACGCCGCGGGTCACCATGAGGCGGACATGGGCGCCGTCGGTCATGCCGTTGCGCTCCAGCGTCTCTGCCACCGCGGCGGCGACCTCCTCGCGGCTGCGGCCGATGTCGAGGGCGATGGACCCGGCGCCCTCGAAGAGACGGTCGAGATGGGCGTCGAGCTGGATCAGCCGGCCGTTCTTGAGGCGCAGCCCTTCCCAGACGCCGTCGCCGAGCACGAAGCCGGAATCGAAGATGGAGACCCGCGCCTCGTGGCGGGGCACGAAGGCGCCGTCGACATAGACGAGCACGCTCTCGTTGCGGGGGTCGTCGAGATAGCCCTGGGCGCTGCCCGCGGTGCTGCTCATGGCACTGTTCCTGTCAGAAGCTGAACCGGCGGTGGCCGGCGATGAAGGCCTGGGTGAGCGGACGGCGCGGGCTCTTGAGCACCTCGTCGGGCGTGCCCTGCTCGTAGATGCCGCCCTCGGCGAGGAAGAGGACACGGGTCGCCATGTGGTAGGCGAAGCCGATCTCGTGGGTGACCAGCAGCATGGTGCGGCCGTCCTCGGCGAGCGACTGGATGGTGTTCAGCACCTCGCCGACGAGGGCCGGGTCGAGGGCCGAGGTCGGTTCGTCGAAGAGCAGGATCTCCGGCTCCATGGCGAGCGCCCGGGCGATGGCGACGCGCTGCTTCTGGCCGCCGGAGAGATGCGCCGGATAGGCCTCCGCCTTGTCGGCGAGGCCGACGCGCGCGAGTTCGGCGAGAGCCCGCGGCCGCGCCGCGTCGCGCGACAGCCGCTTCACCGTGACGAGCCCTTCCATGACGTTGCCGACGACGGTCATATGGGGGAAGAGGTTGAACTGCTGGAAGACCATGCCGACGCGCTGGCGCAGGCGGTTCAGCTCACCCTCGTCGTAGCGCATGCGCGTCTCGCCGCCGCGCTCGCGCGCCTCCCCCACCGCCTCTCCGGCGAGCACGACGCGGCCCTCGTCGGGCCGCTCGAGGAAGTTGATGCAGCGCAGGAGCGTCGACTTGCCCGAGCCGGAGGCGCCGATGATGGCGATGCGGTCGCCGCTCGTCACGTCGAGGTCGATGCCCGAGAAGACGGGGTTCGCGCCGAAGCGCTTGCCGAGACCCTTCAGTTGGAGAACCGGATCGGCCATGGGTCAGTCGCTCCGCGCCAGCCGCCGCTCGAGCGCGTAGGTGGCGCGCACGAGCGGGTAGAGGAAGAGGAAGAACAGCGCGCCGACGACCGTGTAGACCTCCAGCGGATTGAAGGTCAGGGACGCCAGCAGCTTGCCCTGGTGGAGGAGCTCGACATAGGCGACGACGGAGGCGAGCGTCGTCATCTTGAAGATCTCGATGCCGCGGTTGGTGAGCGCCGGCAGGACGCGGCGCAGTGCCTGGGGCAGGACGATGCGGCGCAGCGTCTGCAGGCCGCTCATGCCGATGGAGCGGGC
>LNFH01000115.1 GCA_001464235.1 Rhizobiales bacterium Ga0077556
CGACCACGAGTCCGAAGCCGAGGCCGAGGACGAGGCAGATCACGAACAGGCGCAGCGTCCCGACCGCACCCATGGCGAGCGCCTGCCAGTTGTCGAGGATCGAGGCGAAGTCCCAGCGATAGGCCATCAGCGCGCCGCCATTTCGCCGCTCGCCGCCATGCGCCGTTCGATGAGCGCGCCGAGGGCACTGAACAGCGAGATGGTGACGAAATAGATCAGCGCAGCGACGGTGAAGACCTCGAGGGGCCGGAAGACCTTCTGGGCGAGTTCGTTCGCCTGGTAGAGGAGGTCCGCATAGGAGACGGCCGCCACCAGCGTCGTCGTCTTCATCAGCTCGATGGAGCGCTCCATCATGGCCGGGAACATGCGCTTGACCGCCTGCGGCAGCACGACCCGGACCATGGTCTGCGACCGGCTCATGCCGATGGCGCGGGCCGCCTCGTGCTGGCCGCGGTCGATGGAGACGATGCCGGCGCGGAAGATCTCGGCAAAGAAGGCGCCGGACTGGATGATGAAGGTGAGCGTCGCCGCGAGAAAGGGCGTCATCTCGACGTTCAGGACGATCGGCAGCCCGAAATAGAACCAGAAGAGCTGGACCAGCGGCGGCGTGGTGCGGAACACCTCGATGACGATGCCGGCCGGAACGGACAGCGACTTCAGTCCCGACAGCCGGGCCAGCGCCAGCGCGAGGCCCACCGGCAGGCCGCCGGCGAGCGCCACCGCCGTCAGGGCGAGCGTGTTGCGCAGCCCATCCCAGAGGAGATCGCCGTTGGCGAGGACGGGGCCGAAGTCCCAGGCGTACATGGCCGGCGTCGCGTCAGCCGAGCATTTCCTTGATGATGGGCGGCGCCGCCTTCGGATCGAGCCCGAAGCCGGTCAGGAACTCCTCGTACCAGGTCTGGATCTGACGGGTGCGGTAGTACTCGGCGATGCGGGCGTCGACCCATTCGACGAAGGCGGTGTCGCCCTTGCGCACGGCGGCGCTGGAGGGGTTGGACTGGGTCGGCTGCGGCACGACGATCTTGCCCGAACCGAGGCGCTGGCGGGCGGCGATCAGCGGCGGGTGGAACAGGCAGACCGCCTCGACGCGGCCGGACTGGAAGGCGGCGATGGCCTCGGTATTGCCGGGGAAGCGCTGGATGGCGGCCTTCGACACCTCGGCGGTCAGGAACCGGTCCATGCTGGTCGCCTGCGGCACGGCGATGCGGACCTCCGGCTTGTTGAGATCCTCCCACGTGCGGACGGCGAGGTCGTCCTTCGCCAGCACGGCGAGCGAATAGTAGAGGAGCGGCGACTTCGGGAAGTCGACGGCCTGGGCGCGCTCGGGCGTCGCGTCGAGCACGAACATGATGTCGATGCGGTTGGCCTGGAGCGCGGCGACGGCGGTGCCCCAGGTGACCTCGACCGGCTCGAAGCGGACGTTCAAGGCGGCTGCCATGGCCTTGCCGAGGGAGACGCCGACGCCGGAGGACCACTCGCCCGTACGGACGTCCTTGGAGTACCAGGGCGGCGCCTGGGTGACGCCGACGCGCAGCGAGCCGCGCTGCTTCACCTGGTCGAGGGTGCCGGCGCCTTGAGCAAAGGCCGGCGCGCCGAGGAGGGCACCGCCCGCCGTCAGGCCGAGAGCCGAGGCGAAACTGCGTCGGTCGATGGTCATGGATCCCCCTCCAGGTCGCGTCGTCGCGGAGCCGGACCGGCTCGGACAGGGAGTGAACAGGCCACATTGTAGATTGTCAACAATCTGCCGCAATCGCGTCAGGCGCGATTTGGCGGCGGCGCAGGGAACCGCACCGCTGGTTTACCGTTGGGCTGGGAGGTAGGGACCACGAGAGGGCCACAGCATGAGCACCGACAAGAGCAGCGGCCAGCAGCCCGAAGCCCTCGCGACCTTCGCCGAGGCGGCGCGGGCTGACGGCCAGAAGCCCGACGACATCGGCCTGACCGCCACGCCGGATACCGCGCCCATTCCGACCGACTCGCGCGCGAAGGACGAGGCCGCAACGAAGGTGCTGAGGCGCGGAGCGACGGGCGAGGACGAGGGTGTCGAGGAAGCCGTGGACGCCCTGCCCGACCGTACGTCCGAGGATCCGAAGCCCCGCACGTGACACCGACGCCCCCGGCGCGACAGCCCGCCGACCGTTTATCGCACGTTAACGCCCTGTTATTACGTTGGGGAATGCCGGCTTCATGAGCTGGCCCCAAACGCGTAACCGTGGTGGACTTTTCCGGCAGACGTGACGATGGGCAAGCCGACGGACAGGGCATTCGCCGGGCTGGAATGGCTGGTCCGGCTGGGCGTCGTCCGCGGCGTCCTCGTCGTCACGGCGGTGTCGATCTCCCTGTCCCTGGTCCTCACCAGCGTTCACCTGAGACTGCTCGTCTCCGTGCCGGTTCCCTGGGAGCACTGGGTGTTTCCGGCCATCACCGTTCCAGCCATCGTCGCACCGGTGGTCACCTATGCCGTGCTCTCGCTGGGATCGCGCCTGCTGGAGACGCGGGCGGCACTGGAGCGGGCGGCCCACACCGATCCCCTGACCCAGATCGGCAACCGGCGGGCCTTCACCGATCAGGCCGGGCGGGAGATGGCGCGCCTCGCCCGGGGAGGCCGCGGCTTCAGCATCCTCATTCTCGACATCGACCACTTCAAGGCGTTGAACGACAAGCTGGGCCACGCCGCCGGCGACGCGGCCCTCGTCGCCGTCGCGACCATCTGCACGCGGCTGCTCCGGCCGGCCGACTTCTTCTGCCGGTGGGGTGGCGAGGAGTTCATCGCGCTGTTGCCGGCGGCGGATCTCGACGAGGCGGTTCGCATCGGCGAGACGCTGCGCCTTGCCGTCGCCGGCCGCGATCTCGTCGCCGACCAACGCCTGACGGTCAGCGTCGGCGTGGCATCGAGCGAGGGCTTTCCCGACAGGCTCGACGCCATCATCCGCGAGGCCGACCGTCAGCTTTATTGCGCCAAGGCGGAGGGACGTAACCGCACCATGCCCGCGCCCACCTCGCGGCCGACCCCGCCACCCGTCGCCGGGAAACCGTAAGCGCAAGGCCCCCGTTCGCCGACCACCACGGGCCGGGCGGTGCGGTACCGGCCTTAAATCCGCGGCGGGGCGCCGCTGCGATCGAAGACGGGCACGTCGTCCCGCCCCGAGCGCTCACCGACCGGAACGTCCTCGGCGGCCTGCCGCAGGGATTCCTCCGTGGCCGTGAGGCCGTCCGGGGTCTCGTCGTCCGTCCCGGCGTCGCGGACGTCCGTGACGTCGCTGGCAGGCCGCGCGGTCGAGATGTCCCGGACCTCCGCATCGACCAGGGTTTCCTCGCCGGGTTCCCGCTCCGCGCTCGTCCCCGCGGGCGTCTCCAGGAGGGCCCGGTCGCTCCGCGTGACCTCCGCCTCGTTGGCGAATTCGCTGCGGCGGGGCTTGTCCGTCTGGGCGTCGGTGCGATCGATCATCGGTGTCTCCTTGTCGAGAGGAGACGCGTCAGGGCGGGCGATGTTCCCCGGGGCCCGGTCCGCTCGCGGCTTCCGAAAGAGAGACAGGGAACCGCGGCGGCGATGCCGCGTTTCAGGCGCGTCCGTCATGCCGAAGGGGCCGAAGCATGGTCGACAGGTTTCTGTCCGAAGACTTGCTGAGGGCGCTGGACGCCTTCATCGCCGAACAGCATCCCGGTCTCAGCCGCTACGACGCGCTGCGTCTCGCCTTCCACGACTGGGCCGTGCGCTGCGGCTACCTCGACACGCCGCTGGAGGAGGCCGACATCTTTCCCGCCGGCGGCCGGGCCATGGTGACGCGCAACGATCGGGCCACCGCCGGCGGCATGCTCGACCGGTTCATCGAGGACAACCGGTCGGCGGACGGCCGCATTCGGCGGGGAGAGTAGAACCTCTCAGTCCTTGGCGGGAGGGGGCCGGTTCGCCCGGTCCATCAGGTCGTCGCGACGGCCTCCGGGCTGGCTTTCCACATAGTCCTCGCCGCCGCGGTCGCCGGTGTCGGGACGGCCGGCGGCGCCGGGAACGGCAGGCCGGCTGACGTCGTCCTGGGGTTTCGTTCCGTTGAAGCGGGTAGGCTTGGCAGGCTCTCCGGAGCTGGGAGCGCGATCGTCGTCGGTCATGGTCATGGCCTCATCTGCAGGCCGCGTTGGGGGCCTGCGGGGTGGGAACGGCCCGGCGCGGCGCGCGGTTCCTCGCTTTGCGGTCAGCTTCGGCGGTCCTTCTGGAACATCGCCCCGCGCCGGCCGGTTGTTCAGCATCGTCACCCCGCGAAGGAGGCCCGTCATGGGTTGGTTTTCCAAGGACATCCAGACCATGGACGACCTGTTCGTCCACCAGCTGCAGGACATCTATTACGCCGAGCAGCAGATCCTGAAGGCGCTGCCCAACATGATCGACAAGGCGACCGATCCTGAGCTCAGGACCGCTTTCGAGGATCATTTGCGGCAGACCGAGACCCATGTGACGCGCCTGCAGGCGGTGTTCCGCATGCACGGTGCGACCATCAAGGGCCAGGACTGCCCGGCGATCGACGGCATCATCGACGAGGCGGAGGAGATCGCCGGCGAGGTGGAGGACAAGCGGGTTCTCGACGCGGCCCTGATCGCCGCGGCGCAGGCCGTCGAGCACTACGAGATGACCCGTTACGGCACGCTGGTCGCGTGGGCGAAGCAGCTCGGCCGCCCGGACTGCGCTGCGGAACTCGAGAAGACGCTAAAGGAAGAGCAGGCGACCGACGAGACACTCACCGACATCGCGGTGCGGGCCGTCAACCGGAAGGCCGCCTGAAGGCAGCCGACGCCTCTCACGCGTGGCGCCATGCGAAGAGTCACGGTCGATCCTGCTGCCCCGGCTTCACGTCCGGGGCGGCGGCAATATGGCCCGCAAGGAGAATGACGGCGGCGTCCACGGTTCTGGCGGTGATCTCATCGGGGCCGATCTCGCCGAAATCGAACCGCCGGACGGTCGCCGTTGCCGGATGGTCCGTCGCATCGTGGAGCGCGACGAGGACGCGTCCCACGGGATTGCCCTGATCGTCGGTGGCGGGGCCTGCGACACCAGTGGTGGCGAGCGCGAGGTCTGCGCCCGTGAGTTCGGCGGCTCCCCGGGCCATCTGCGCCGCCACGTCCTCGCTCACCGCCCCCTCCGGGCGGGCGAGGCTTTCGGCGGAGACGGACAAGACCCGCTGCTTGGTCGAGGGTGTGTAGGCGACGATGCCGCCGAGGAAGATGCGCGAGGCGCCGCGCCCGCCGGCGAGCGCCTGCGCAAGACGCCCCGCGGTACAGGATTCGGCGCAGGCGATGGTCCACTTGCGCCTTTCAAGCGCGTCCATCACGGCTTCGACGAGATCGATCATGCCTGCAACCCTGCAACTGGTCGCCACGAGCCGGTTTCCGACGATCAACAGCCGGTGCGTCGGCCCGTTCCTTAAAGCCACGCCGCCCGGAGCGCTCAGGGAGCGGCCGCGAGCGTCGGCGCCTGGGCGGGGAACCTCAGCGTCACGACGGCCTCGCCGTCCTCCTCGCGCATCGCGACAGTCCCGCCGAGATCGGTCGCGAGCAGGGAGACCATGCGGGAGCCGAACCCGCCGCCGGCCTGCCCCTGCTGTTCCACCTTGCGGTTGCGCACCGCGAGCACGGCCCAGCCGCCCTCGGGGGCGAAATCGACGCGGACCACGGCCTGCGGCCCGCCACCGTACTTGATCGCGTTCATCACCAGCTCGTTGGCGATCAGCCCGGCCCGGATGGCCCTGTCGGGCGCGAGGGTGAGAGGCTGGACGGCGATCTGGCACATCGAACCGTCGGCCAGCAGCGAGTGGCAGGTCTGCTCGGCCACCTCCGCGATGAGATCGCCGACGTCGATGACGTCCTCGCCCTCCACCCGGTGGAGCTGCCGATAAGCCTCGGCGATCGCCATGACCCGGCCGCCGACCTGCCCGAGCAGCTCCCGCGTGCGCTCGTCCTTCACTGCCCGCTGCTGCAGGAGGACGGTGGAGTTGAGCATCTGGAGGCTGTTCATCACCCGGTGGCTCAGCTCGCGCAGCAGCATGTCCTTGCCGCGGATCTCGGACGTCAGCCGGTCGGCGACGACGTTGAAAGCTTCGGCGAGCTGGCCGAACTCGCCGCTCCCGGGAACCGGCGAGCGGGCGTCGAGCCTGCCCGCCGCGAGGGCCTTGGCCGCCCCGAGGATCTGGCGGAAGGGCCTCGCGATCAGGCTGCGTGCCGTGAACCAGGCGAAGCCGAACGCGGCGAGGATCCCGATGCCGGAGGCGAGGATCCCGCGCAGGGTGGCGCTGTGGAGATCGGCGAAGGCGCTCTGCCGGCTGACGCCGACCGCCATGAAGAGGCCCGGCGACGGCGTCGCCTGGGCGACATAGCCGACGATCCGCCGGACGCCGTCGAGGGGCGAGACGTCCTCGAAGCTGCCGTTGCCGGTGAGCTGCCGCAGGCGCGACCAGGCCGCCTCGGGAATGGGCTTGCCGACGAAGCGGTCATGACCCGGCTGGCGCATCAGGACCGTGCCGGCGGCGTCGGCGACCGTCACGACGTGATCCTCGCTCCAGGCCGAGCGGGCGTAGCGTGCGGCGATCCAGTCGAGGCTGATCGTGGCGAAGACGATGCCCGCCACGGCGCCGACGGGGTCACGGCGCACGACGGCGACGTGCATGACGTGGCCCGCCGTCTGCCGGCCATAGGCATAGCCGCCGATGACGAAACTCTCCTGCCGGAGGGCGAGCCGGAAGTGGGGGCGGTCGCCGACCGTCGGCAGGCTCGCGCCGGGGGGCTGATCGGAGGCGCACATGACGGTCCCGGCGGAATCGGTGGCCGCGATGGCGAGGATGCCGGGGTTGAAGGGTCTGAGGGTGGTCAGCAGCTCGCTGCAGGCGGGCCAGGCCCCCTGCTGCACCGCGGGGACATGGGCGACGGTCTCGACCAGGCTGCGGGCGCCGTCCAGCAGCCGCTCGAATTCGGCCCCGACATAGCGGGCCTCCTGCGCGACCGCCTGGCGGACCTGGCGCTCCCGGTGGGCATAGTCGGTGTACTCGTTCCATGCCCCGACCCCGAGCACCGGCAAGATGAAGATGCCACCGAGTACGAACAGGCGCCGACGGATGCTCATGCGTCCTCCTCCGCGGGGACGATACCGGCGGGCGGAGGGGCGCGGACTGCTTTTTGTTAAGCCAGGGCCCCGCCGCCTAGCGGGGCTCCTTGTGCAGATTGAGATAGGTCGGGTCGAAATCGGCGAAGGCCGCCAGGGTCTCGAAACTGGAGAACAGCACCTGGTTGCCCGACCATGAGAGGAGATTCCGGGCCCTCAGGTCGCGGATCGTGCGGTTCACGTGCACCGCGGACAGGCCGAGGATGTCGCCGAGGTCGGTCTGGGTGAACGAACAGGAGAAGCCGTTCGGGGACGCGAGGCCGATCACGCCGAGGCGAGTATGCAGCTCGCAGACGAGGTGGGCCAGGCGCTGGAGGGCGGACCGGCGGCCGATATTGGCGATGGTGCTGCGCTGGATCGCCCCGTCGATGACCGTGGAGAGCCACAGCAGACGCCCCAGATGCGGGTGGCGCTCGCAGAGGCTGGCCACATGGCCGTGCGGCACCGATCCGACGACGCAATCGCTCAGCGCCACGACGGAGTGGTCCATCACCTTCAGCAGGAGCGAGTGGAGATCGACGAAGTCGCCGGGAACGTGAACGGCGGTGATCTGCCGGCCTTCCCGCGCCTGCACCACCCGCCCGCACGTCCCCTCGATCACGAGCGAACTGCGGCCGGGCCGGGTGTGGTCACCGACGATCTCCTCGCCGCGCTTGAAGTTGCGCAGGTGGATCGGCAGATCGTGGAGGGCGCGAACCTCCTCGCCGGACAGGTCATCCCGGACGGACAAGGCGGCGACGAGGGGCTGGATGGGCTCCCGCATCAGTCACGCTCGGTGCCGGTGAGCTGCGACCCGAGCACCTGGGCATCGTAGCGCAGCGTCGCCCTGAAGATGGCGGCGCCCACGCCGTCGCGGACCGTGATGGCGAGATAGCGGCTGGGGCCGTCGGACAGGAGGGTCTCCGCCATGATTTCGCTCAGGGCACGAACGGCCTCGCTGCAGGCCGCCTGGGAGGTGGGAAAGTCGAGGGACTGCTCGGCAGGCTGGGAGGCCCCGTCCTCATCGACATCGAAGAGATAGCTCGCCATCGCATCGACTCCGGTGCCGGAAAGGTCTGGTCTGGTTGAAGCATCCCCATTGAAACGGCTTGGGATTGTGGCTGTTCCTTAGACGCCCGGAGCCTTCCGCAGACAACCGGGCAGGACCGGGGCCGGTCAGGCCGGACGTCGCTCCTCCTGCCCCTTGTCGGCGCCGGCGACGATCGCCTCCCGCTTGGCGAGCAGTTCCTGCAGGCGCGCTTCCTGGGTCGCCAGCATGTCCGCAAGGCGCTCCTCGCTGGCGTTCCCGTCGGCGCTGGCCGCCCGCTCGCTGATGTCGCGCAGGTCGGCGCGGAGCCTCTCGATCATCTGGTCGATCTCGGCGAGGTGATAGACGTCGGAGGCTGCCATGGGGTTCGGTCCGTTCTGCACGTGAGAATGAGAGACCGCTGCCAACCTTTCGTCGCGCCATCGGTTCCAAAAGCGTCGCGCGTGGCTGCCTCGCGGCACCCCGTCGAACATCCCTCACCGGGCCGCGTTGCATTGGCATGCCGGACGAACCCGTCCGGCCGGAGGAAGCACGATGCAGACCAGACGCAATTTCTTCGCGCTCTCCGCGGCGGTCTTCGCGGCGGTGGCGACGGGCGCGGCCCACGCCCGCCCGATCGAGATGCAGGCCGGCGGCGGCGCCGGTGGTGGTGGTGCCGGCGGCGGTGGCGGCGGTGGCCAGGATACGGGCGCCGGCAGCTCCCCGCGCGGACGCACCGCGCCGAACCCGACTGCGCCGACGGTCGCCCCGCGAATGACCCGCACCCGTCGTCGTCGCCGGATGCGCCGCCGCTCCCGGTGAAACCAAGGCTCACGCCTTCCAGCGCCGCCCGGACCCCCGGGCGGCGTTATTGTTCGACGGGGACGTCGAGGCCGGCCGCGGCCACCTCCGCCGGCGGCTCGGTCTGCAGCTTGGCCGGGCTGATGCCCGGCTTGCGACCGCGACGGCGGGGCTTCTCGCCGACCGGTCGCAGGAGGAGTTCGGGCATGGCGAAGGTGCGCGCGCCGAGGCGGCACAGGGCGTCACCGTTGTCTTCGTATCCGACGAGCTGCATGGGCGCGCCACCGGAGCGGACCTGCACCCAGTCTCCGGGACGAAACTGACGTTCGGGCGCGGCGGTGGCCATCAAGGGTTTCAACCAGACTTCGTGGCTTTTTCGATTGGCGTTCATCTGACGATGGTGGCCTCTCAGCAGGGCAGGCGCACTAACACACGTTTATCCGCGCGAATTCCGCCCGGACGCCCGACGGCGTCCGGGCGCGTGCTGGTCACCTGGACTTCTTGAACAGTTTTGCGGCGATCTCGTACATCTCCTCCGGCGCGTAGTCCGGCGCGAAGATGTTCGGCTCACCCTCGAGATCGTGGATCTTGCCCCCCTCGGGCATGCCCTCGACGACCTCCAGTTCTCCGGCCGGATCCGTCGGCAGGGCCTTGCCGGCCCAGACCCCGGCAATCTCTCGGTAGTCGGTGTCGCTGAAGGTGTAGAGACGGCGGTGGGAGCCCTCGTCGAGGTACTTCTGGCACTCGGGAATGCGGTCGAGCGGAATGTTCGGCACCGGGAGCATCTTCTCGATGTCGACGCCGGTGAGCTGCTTGAGCGCCAGGGCATAGGCATGGGCGTGAACCGAGCCGCGCACCAGCAGGTAGCCGCAGACCTCGCGGCCGGTCGGATCGCTGAGGGTCTCGTAGACCCGCAGCTTGTGCAGGCGCGCGCCGCACTCGAGATGGAAATTGTGCAGGAGGTCGAAGATGACGTTGCCGGTCGTCGTGACGAAATCGGCATTCCAGCTCATGCTGTTCCCGTTGACCGGGGTCGCGCCGCCGGCATGGGAGGCGAAGCCGCTGAAGGAGCGCACGTCCTTCATGAATTCGTAGGGCGCGTCGGACGGGTCGCCGGGACCCACGATCACGTCGTCGGGGCCGTTGGCCAGCATGGCGATGCCGTTGCTGACGAGCTCGACATGGCCCAGTTCTTCCGCCGTGATGGCCGCGACCAGCCCGTAGAAGGGGCGGAGCTTCGATTTGGACCGGAAGTTGAAGCTCTGGAACAGATAGTTTCCGAGCGTCGACATTTCTCCGTACTTGCCGCCTAGGAGCTCCTGCAGCGCGCTGGCTGCATTGGGATCAGCCGCCTTGGGAGCGGGCAGCTCGACCTGCAGCTTGTCGATGCGCATGAACATTGGCTCTCTCCTGTGCCGGGACGTTGGGACAACTGCCCGTTGCGGAGAGCGTTCCTAATGCGTGGCCCGCGGGAAGGGCCGGCTGAGGGAGCGGCTGCCCGAGAGCCCGAACCGCCACGGCCTTTCGGTGTCGCGGCTGATGCCGATGCGCGGACCGGCGAGCACCGAGGGGGCCTCGGCGCCCGGCACGAGGGCGAAGGGCGGGTCGAAGAGGGAGGCCCCGTCGTCAGCGCCGGTCACACCCAGGGCACGGGCGAGCCGGCCGGGGCCGGCGCAGAGGAGATGAGGCGGCACAGGTCCCCGCCGTTCCGCCATGATGTCGAGACCGGCGGTGGGTGCGAGGGCGCGCAGCAGAACCGCGGCACCGGGTGCCGCGACGATGTTGAGGCACCAGTGCAGTCCGTAGGACCTGTAGACGTAGATGGTGCCCGGCGGCCCGAACATGGCGGCATTGGCCGTCCGCAGGCCGCGGAAGCTGTGGGAGGCCGCATCGTCGCGGCCGTAGGCCTCGGTCTCGACGATGAGCCCGCCCGCCCCGTCGACCAGAAACGTCCAGCCGATCAGTCCGCGGGCGAGGGCGACGGGATCGCCGCCGTCGCGCAGAAGGGTGAGAACGTCCATGGGGCCATTCTACGACGACGGCCCGGAGCGGCGCCAAGGGCGTCGTCCGGGCCGGAACGAGACCGGGAGTCGTTCCCGGCGTCAGGGTCTTTCAGCGGGTTCAGGAGGCGCGGCCCGCCCAGCCTTCGCTGCGCCAGGACTGCGAGCGCTCGGTGAGGTCGTAGGAGCCCTCGTTGAGCACCTGGCGGATGCGGGCGGCATCGCCACCGTCACGCACGCGCACCGTCACCACCGAGCCGCCGCGGCGCAGACCCTCGGCGTAGCCGTGGGCCTCGTCCTCGGACATGCCCGAACCGACGAGCGCGCCGACGAGACCGCCCGCGGCGCCACCGGCGCCGGCACCCACCAGCGTGGCAGCGAGCCAGCCGGCCGCGACCACCGGGCCGAGGCCCGGGATGGCGAGAAGGCCCATGCCGGCCATCAGACCGGCGGCACCGCCGGCAACCGCCCCCATGGTGGCGCCCGTGCCGGCACCGGTGCCCGCCTCGGAGTCGGCGTCATGCCGGTAATCACCGTACTTTGAGCGCTCCATGGAGGTGTCGTTGGACATGATGGAGACGTCGCGATCGGCCACGCCTTCGCGACGGACGCGATCGACGGCCTGGGACGCTGCGGCGTAGGTATCG
>LNFH01000116.1 GCA_001464235.1 Rhizobiales bacterium Ga0077556
CATACGAAGTCTCCCTGATACTTCCTCGTCCGGACTGGCAAGGCACATGCCAGCCATTCCAAAGAGCCGGTTGATCCGGCTTCCTGGCGCCTGACCTTCGGTCACCGGCGAAGGATTGCCGGGCCGTGGTGCAGGCTGCACAAGAATTGAGCAGCTTGGTTCAGGGAGATCAAGGTGCGCGCGGTCGGCCCGCCCGGTAATTGTTCATTCTCCGCGGCTGGCGGATCGCAGAGGCTTCCGCCTTCAGGCCGGCAGAGGCAGGGGGCCACCGACGGCCTGCTCGACGCTGCGGGCGATGCGGAGCGCCAGCGCGTCGCGGAAGCGCGGGGTGACCACCTGGAAGCCGACGGGCAGGCCGGCGGGAGTCGGCGCGACCGGAACGGAGACGCCGCACCATTCGAGATAGTTGACGAAGCGGGTGAAAATGCCCGGCGCGCCGGCCTCGTCCACCTGCGCCACGGGCACGGCGGGCGCCGGCGTGGTCGGCAGGATCAGAGCGTCGATGCCGTTGTCGGCGAGGAAGGCGTCGGCCGCCGCCATGCGCCGCCGGCGCGTCTCGACGCCGGCGAAATAGCGCGTCGCGGGAATGTCGAAGCCGCCGCCGATGCGTCGCGCCGCCCAGCCGCCGAGGCGGCAGGGGGTTTCGCGGGCAAGGGCCCCGTGGTGATGGGCGCCCTCGACCATCATCAGCTCGCCGCAGGACTGGGTGTAGGTGGCAAGGCTCTCCGGCAGCGAGACCGGCACGAGGCGCGCGCCTGCCTTCTCGAGGGCCGCGACGGCGGCGCTGAAGCCTGCCGCGACGCCGGCGTCCACCGCGATGTCCGGGTCGATAGCCAGCACGCCGAGGGTCAGGCCGCGTACGCCCGCCTCGAGGCCGGAGACGAGGTCGAGCCCCGGCGCGCCCTCGGTGGAGGGGTCGGCCGGGTCGGATCCGAGCAGGACCTGGCTCATCACCGCCGCGTCGCGCACGGTGCGCGCCAGCGGGCCGATGGTGTCGAAGTGGAGCGCCAGTGGCACCACGCCGGCACGGCTGACGAGGCCGATGGAGGTCTTGTGGCCGACGGTGCCGCACCAGGCGGCGGGCAGGCGAACCGAGCCGCCGGTGTCGGTGCCGAAGCCGATCGGCACGAGCCCCGCGCCGACCGCGACGCCGGTGCCGGAGGAGGAGCCGCCGGGCACGCGATGCGTCACGGGGTCGTGCGGATTCACCGGCGTGCCGGCGACCGGGTTCGTGCCCCATCCGCCGAAGGCATATTCCACCGTGTGCGTCTTGCCGACGACGATGGCCCCGGCCGCCCTCAGGCGCGCCACGCACCAGGCGTCCGACCCCGCGGCCGGCAGATGGTCGCGGGTGAGCGAGCCGGCGCGGGTGCGCTGGCCGGCGACGTCGATGATGTCCTTCACCGCGACGGGGACCCCATGCAGCGGGCCGCGGCGCTGGCCGAAGGCCTGCACGGCGTCGAGCATGTCCGCCTCGGCGCGCGCCTCGTCGGCCATCACCGCGATGAAGGCATGGAGGCGGTCGTTGGCGGCGGCGATGCGCGCCAGCGTCATCTCGACCACGGCCCGGGCGCTGGTCTGCCCCTCGGCGATGGCTTCGGCCGTGGCGACGGCGCCGGCGGCGAGGACGGTGGCTGCATCGGTCATGGCACGGTCTCCAGGGCGGGCAGGCCGAGGCTGGCCGCCACGATGTCGGCGAGGGCGAGGGAGGCGGTCAGGCCCGGGCTTTCGATGCCGAGCAGGTTGACGAGGCCGGAGACGCCGTGGGCCTCCGGACCGTCGATGCGGAAGTCGGGCATGGGCATGCCCGGCCCGTGCAGCTTCGGACGGATGCCGGAATAGTCGGGTTGCAGCGCGCCGTCGGGCAGACCCGGCCAATAGGCGCGGATGGCGGCGTAGAAGCCGTCGGAGCGACGGGGATCGACGACGAGGTCGTTCTCGCTCTCCACCCATTCGACGTCCGGCCCGAAACGGCAGCGGCCCTGGAGGTCGACGGTGGCGTGGACGCCGAGGCCGGCGGCGTCCGGCATGGGATAGACGAGGCGGGAGAAGGGCTGGCGGCCGACGAGGGAGAAGTAGTTGCCCTTGGCGTACCACTGCCGGGGTGCGTGCTCCCCAGGGAAACCCGCCAGGCCCGCGAGGAACTTCGGTGCGAAGTGGCCGGCCGCGTTGACGACGATGCGCGCGGCGATCTCGGCGGCCTCGGTGCCGCCGGTGCGCAGCACGATGCCCCCGTCCGTCACGGTCGCCCCGAGGATCGGCGTTTCGAAGGCCACCATGCCGCCGGCGTTCTCGAGGTCGCCCTGGAGGGCCAGCATGAAGCCGTGGCTGTCGACGATGCCGGTGGAGGCCGAGAAGAAGGCGCGGATGCAGGAGACTTCCGGCTCCATGGCGCGCACCTCGTCGGGTGTCTTCCAGGTGAGGCCGTCGACGCCGTTGGCGTGGGCCTGGTCCCAGATCGCCTGGAGCTTCGGCAACTGGTCCTCGGAGGTCGCCACCATCAGCTTGCCACAGGCCTTGGCCTTGACCCCCCGGTCGGCACAATAGCGGTAGAGGAGGCGCTTGCCGCGCAGGCAGGCGACAGCCTTGATCGAGCCGGTGGGATAGTAGAGCGCGGCGTGGATGACCTCGCTGTTGCGCGAGGACGTGCCCGTGCCGATGGCGTCGGCGGCCTCGATGACGAGGGTGTCGAGCCCGGCGAGCGCCAGGCGGCGGGCCGTGGCGAGGCCGACGACGCCGGCGCCGATCACCACGGCATCGATGGACCAGTCTGTCATGGGACGCGGGCAGGGCAGGTGATGCGGGCGGTCATGCCCACCTTCTTAGGGCGCGCTTGTCCCGGGGGAAAGCGCTCCGCCCGCGCGTCTGGTCTTCGGCCGATGCCGGGCGGGGCGCGATCGCGTCATCGTGGCCCGAGACCGGGCGACCGGAGGGCGAACGTCGGCCGGTGGGAGGCGGACCGATGCCGCCTCGACCGTCCGACGTCACCGGCGAAAACCGCCGCCCTGGTCCGAGAGGATGTTGCTGCGGGCGCGCATGCTCGCACCGTCATTGGCGATGAGCCCGGGATTGCGGTTGCCAGGGCTGATGAGCCCGGCACCGTTGTCGGTGATCAGGCGGTTGTGGCCGGTGGGTGTCACGACCGGACGCTGCTGAACAGGTGGCTGCTGGATGCGGCCGACCAGCGTCGGCTGCGTCGTGGGGCGCGGCGCCTGGTAGCCGGGGGCGCCCGGCATGCGGCGGGCATTGTTGTCCCAGGGAGCACAGCCCGAGACGAAGACGTTCACGTAGCCGCCGCACCCCGCCGCCGCGGCAGGCTGGGCGGATGACAGAGACGCGACGGCGATGACGGCCAGCGCGCCGGCGAAAGACGAGACCGGCGCCCTGAGGACGTTTGCACGAGACATGGAGATATCCTTCCTGAAACTCAAAATGGCGGAATCCGGGTCCTCAGCGACGCATGCTTGCGCCGTCGTTGCCGACGAGGCTGCTGCCGGTGCGGTTTCCGGGGCTGATCAGGCCGGCGCTGTCATTGCCGATGAGGCTGCTGCCGGTCCGGTTGCCGGGGCTGATGAGGCTGCCGCCGGTGCGGTTGCCGGGGCTGATCAAGCCGGCGCCGGTGTTGCCGGTGATGACCGGGCGCGTCGGCTGATTGCGCGAGACGATGCCGGCGCGGGTGTTCTGGTTGATGACCGGCTGCGCCGTCGGGCGCGGCGCCTGGTAGCCCGGGGCGCCGGGCATGCGGCGCGGATTGTTGTCCCAGGGCGCGCAGCCGGAAACGAAGACATTGACGTAGCCGCCGCAACCAGCGGCCTGGGAGGGGACCGAGGTGGCGCCGACGCCCAGGGTGAGGACCGTGGCGGCGAGCAGGGCGTGGCGGACTGTTGTGCGCATGGCAGTGTCTCCGAAGTGACGTTGGGGCATGTCATTCTTATAATAGCTCACTGAGCTTTTCAAGATACCTACGGATGACATGACGTTTGCGGCAAGGCATGTTTCGCGCGGGGGCGGTGGATGAGTCGCGAAGGCGGCAGACAGGAACTCTTCGCCGATGGCGCGAAATTCGATCCGAGCCGATGCGCTGGCGCGGCTCTTCGAACAGTCGACCCGGATGGTTCATTCGGCCGGGCATAGCCAGGGGCTGTTTCCGGCCCAGTGGACGGCGCTTCGCTATTTCGCCGCGGCCGACCAGCGTCAGCGCACCGCGATCAGCCTGGCCCGGTTCCAGGGCATGGCTTTCGGACCCGTGTCCCGCACCGTCCGCACGCTGATCACCAAGGGCTTGCTGCGCAAGGCGGGTTCGGCCGGCAAGGGCAGGGCGGAGCTTCTGGAACTGACCGACCAAGGCCGCGCCATCCTGGCGAGTGATCCGCTTCTCGCCGTGGTGTCGGCGCTGGAAGGGCTCGACGATCCGCAGCGGCTGGCGCTGGCGCTGGCCCTGGAGCAGATCCTGGTGTCGATGCAGCCGCTCGAGACGGCGGACGCGTCCGAGGACTAGGCCGGACGCGCGTCGGGGCGCGCGACGATCGCATCGATGGCCCTGACGAGAAGGTCTTCATCGAAGGGTTTGACGAAGACCCGCTCGGCGCCCCAGACCTCGGCGAGCGCACCGGCCGTCTCGATCGTCAGGCGCGGACCGCCGCCGGTCATGGCGAGGATCGGCAGGTCGCGGTTGCTCTCGCGGATGAGCTTGATGAGCTTCAGCCCGTCGATGCCCGCCATCCAGATGTCGGTGACCGCCACTGCGAAGGGGCGGCTCGACAGTTCGGCCAGCGCCTCGTGGGCGGAGGCGACGCAGACCGGGTTGTAGCCGGCCTCGCACAGGGCCTCGGCCAGCGAGACGCGTACCGCCTCCACGTCGTCGACGACCAGGACATCAGGTGATGGCGGCATGGGTCGGCTCCGTTCGAGAGGCTGCCTGGGCCGGCACGGCGATGGTCACGCGCGTTCCGACCCCGGGCTGGGATTCGATGTCGATCGTGGCCTTCCAGGCGTGGATGATGCCATAGACGATGGGAAGGCCAAGCCCCGTGCCATGACCCGGCTGCTTGGTGGTGAAGAAGGGCTCCATGGCGCGCAGGCGCGTCTCATGGTCCATCCCTTCGCCGTTGTCCTCCACCGACAGGACATAGCCGGTCGTGTCCGATCCCTTGAAGCGGACGTCGACATGGCCTTCGCCGCGCGTCGCATAGACGGCGTTGGCGACCAGGTTGGTCAGCACCTGGAAGGCCTCGTTGGTATCGACCATCGGGCCCGGGTCGCCATAGTTCTCGAAGCTGAGGGCGATCTTGGCGGGCAGCATGCTGCGCAGGCTGCGGACGGCGTCGCCCAGGGCCTGACCGAGGGGGGCGTGACTGTCGGTCCGCGGCGTCGGGCGGACACTGGTCAGGAGGCCGGCGACGATGGTGGCGGCGCGGGTGCCGGATTCGGCGACGATCTCGAGCAGGCGCCGGCGGTCGTCGCCGGCCTGGATGCCGCGGGCGACCCGCCGCGACAGGTTCACGATCGGGTGCAGGAGGTTGTTGATCTCGTGGGCGACGCCGCCGGTCAACTGGCCGATGGCCGCCATCTTGCGCTGCTGGGCGAGCCGCTCCTCGGCCGCGGCCTCGGCGGTGTTGTCGCTGACGATGCCGCGCAGGCCTCCGTCGGGGCCCGCTGGCCGTGCCCGGAAGACGATCAGGCGGTGGTCCAGGCCACCGGCGGTCACCGGCAGGCTGACGGTGGCGCGGAACTCCGTTCCCGTCGTCAGGCTGGCGGCGAGATCGACGCGTGGATCCGCCTCGCCGCCCTTTTGCGCGCCGGCCAGGAGGTCGTCCAGCCTCCTCCCCGGCGTCAGGCCGATGGCCTGCGAGGTCGGGCCCGAGGCGAAGATGATCGTGCCGTGCCGGTCGCATTCCCAGAAGCTGTCGGAGGCGCTCTCGGCGAAGGCGCGCAGGCGCAGCGCACTGTCCTCGGCCGACCGGTAGGCCTGGCGCTCGCGGCTCTGAAGATCGATCGCGTTGGCGAAACCGGACAGCAGGAGGGACAGGGAGGTGGCGAGGTAGTTGACGTTGACGGCGAAGGGGTTGGCACCGATGGCCGGGACGGCGTCATGCAGCATGCGCAGGATGCCGCCGGCGAACATTGGACCCCAGCAGACGATGAAGACGAGCGCCCGGCGTCGCTCCGACCGCCAGGAGAGCGCGACGAGCACCACGCAGAACAGGATCGTGGTGATCCCGATCGGCGCGACGAACCGTCGGAGCGTCAGGTCGTTCACCAGCACGGAGGCGACGGCCACCAGCGTCAGACCCAGCATCGCGAAAGCCAGCCCGCGCACCACCGCCGAGACGCGGGGGGCATGGGCCGAGATCCTGAGGAAGTGACGGCTGTAGAACAGCGTCATCGCGAAGATGAGAAAGGTGCCGCCGAACGACATGATCCGGGAGGCGACGATGCCCCCCGGCCAGATGATGCTGCCGATGAAGCCCTGGTCGCCGAGGACGTAGCCGAGATAGGCCAATACGAGGCCCGACAGCAGGGCCGATGTCGCATCGCGCGCGACCAGCGCTGCGGCGGCCAGATACATGGCCAGCGCGGCGAGGATTCCGAAGACGACGCCGAACACCAGGTTCTCGACGCCGCTGGCGCCGAGGAAATCGAGGTCGGTGTGCAGCCACAGCGAGGCGCGCATCGAGGAGGGCGTCTCGATGCGCAGATAGACCGTGCGGCCGGTGACCTCTGCCGTCGGCACGGTCAGCACGGGATAGCGGGTCGGAAAGGCCGCACCCACCTGCGGCCTGCCGATGGTCCAGCGCAGTTCCTTCCAGCCGCTCCCGTCGGCGATGAAGAGCGACACGTTGCGGATGCGCGGTTCCCGCAACACCAGCACCCTCTCGTCGCCGGCCTGGGCGGCGATGGCAGGGGCGACGACCCTGAGCCACAGCGCCGCCGCGGGGGAGGGGCTCGGGCCGTAGTTGGCGGCCCGTCGCCCGTCGTGGGGTTGAAACGCGACGCGGGCGCCGGGCGCCGCGATCTCGGTGATGGTCAGGCGGCCTGACCGGTCCAGCAGGTGATCGGCGAGCGGACCGATGAAGCGGGCCGAGGTCTCTGCCGTGGCCTGGGTGGGTCCCCCCAGTGCGAGAACCATGAGGCACAGCACCAGGCGCGCGCCCCACGACAGGGGTATCCGCCAGGCCTCGAAGGCACGGCTCGGCCGGCGGCGACGCGCGATGCGGGGGGATGCGTTGGTCAAGACAAGGCCGGACATCGCCGCAACTCGTCCCATACGAGCGGCTGGGTTCCCTAAAGGAACATCAAAGTGCCGGATTGCCAATAGGCCGGATGCTCACTGAGCTTTTTGTCCGGTGCCCGTCCCGCTCACCGCCACCTGCGGTGCAGCCAGAGCCATTGTTCGGGATGCTCGCGCACCCAGCCCTCGACGATGGAGGTGAGCAGCTGCATGGTCGCCTTCACGTCGACCCGGCCGTCCGCCTCGCGCGGCAGCACGATCTCCTCCGTCGCCTCCAGGCGGAAGCGGTTGCCGGGAAGGCGGATGACGCGGACGCCGTGGACCGGGCAGTCGAACTCGCGGGCGAGGCGCGCCGCGGTCGGATTGGCCTTGGCGGGCCGGCCGAAGAAGGTCACGTCGACGCCGCGGTGAAGGTGCTGGTCGATCAGCATGCCGACGTGGTTGTTCGCCTCGAGCTCTCGGGCGAGCTGGAGGACGCCGCCGCCGCCGGAGGCCACCAGCTTGCCCATGGTCTTGCCGCGGATCCGCTGGATGGCGCGGGCGACGAAGCGGTTGTTGGGCATGCGGTAGAGAGCGGTGGTGTCGAGCCCGTGGGCGGCCGCGGCCACCGCCGGCATCTCCCAGTTGGCGAGATGGGCGGCGAAGAAGACGGCCGGCCTGCCGTCGTCGCGCAGGCGCTCGTAGAGGGGCACGTCGTCGGTGACGATGCGGCCCTGGTTCGGACGGGCGGGATCATAGTCCCAGAGGTCGTCCATGCAGGCGTATTCGAAGGCGGTGCGGCCGAGATTTTCCCAGACCCCGCGCAAGATCGCCTGGATCTCCTCCTCGGACTTCTCCGGGAAGGCCGCCTTCAGGTTGGCGTAGCCGGTGCGGTTCACCGGCAGCAGGCGGCCGATGCGCGGCAGGATGGCGGCGCCGAGGTTGCTCGCCCGGTCTGGACCTAGCGAACGGATGGCCGCCATGGCGCCGAGCACCAGCATGCCGACGACCCAGTCGAACGGCACCATGGCGGCGGGGTAGTTGTGGCGGATCCAGCGGACCACGGGTCAGACTCGCTTCGGTACCGGACACGCGGGGAGCGCAC
>LNFH01000117.1 GCA_001464235.1 Rhizobiales bacterium Ga0077556
GCCATCGTCACGGCGGCCTATTGGGGCTTCACGCTGACGGACGGCGCGCTGCGCATGCTCGTCCTCTTCACCTTCTTCAAGCTCGGCTATTCGCCCTTCACCCTGGCGCTCCTGTTCCTGCTCTACGAGGCCGCGGGGATCGGCGCCAATGTCATCGGGGGGTGGCTCGCCACCCGTTACGGCATCACGCGCATGCTGACGGTCGGCCTCTCCACCCAGATCGCCGGTTTTCTTCTGCTGTCGGCCATGTCGCCGGGCTGGGAGGCGGCGTTCCTGGTCACGTGGGTGGTGGCGGCGCAGGGCATCTGCGGCGTCGCCAAGGATCTCACCAAGACCGCGTCGAAATCGGCCATCAAGGTGACGGAGAAAGAGGCGCGCAGCGCGGGCGAGGGTTCGGACGGACGGCTGTTCCGCTGGGTCGCCTGGTTCACCGGGTCGAAGAACGCCATGAAGGGCGCCGGTTTCTTCCTCGGCGGCGTGCTGCTCGAGGCCTTCGGCTTCCGCCTCGCCCTCTGGCTGATGGCGGCGGCGCTGGGGCTGGTGCTGATCGGTGTCGTCCTGTCGCTCCCCGCCATGATGGGAAAGGCGAAGGCCAGCGGCACGGCGCGCGAACTCTTCGGCAAGAGCCGCGGCGTCAACCTCCTGGCGGCGGCACGCATCGGCCTGTTCGGCGCACGCGACGTCTGGTTCGTGGTCGGCCTGCCGGTCTTCCTCTACGCCTCGGGCTGGACCTTCCCGATGGTCGGCGCCTTCCTCGCGGTCTGGACGGTGGGCTACGGCATCGTCCAGGCCTCGGCGCCGGCGCTGGTGAAGCGCAGCCCGGACGGTCTGTCCGCCGAGGTGCCGGCGGCGCGGCTGTGGTCCTTCGGCCTGATGCTGGTGCCGATCGTCATCGCCGTGATCCTCGCCTTCCAGCCGCCGCGGGCAGACCTCGTTCTCGTCGTCGGGCTCTGCGTCTTCGGCTTTGCCTTCGCGGTCAATTCCTCCGTCCATTCCTATCTGATCCTCGCCTATGCGGGCTCGGAGAAGGCGGCGGAGGATGTCGGCTTCTACTATGCGGCCAATGCGGCCGGGCGCTTCGCCGGCACGCTCCTGTCGGGGCTCCTCTACCAGACGGGCGGCATCCTCGGGTGCCTCGCGGGGTCGGCGGTGATGCTCGCCGCCTGCTGGCTGGTGACGCTTGCGCTTCCCATCGCCCGCGAGGCGCCGTCGGCGGAGCCCGCGCCATGACCGTCACGATCTACCACAACCCCGCCTGCGGCACCTCGCGCAACGCGCTGGCGATGATCCGGGCGAGCGGCGTGGAACCGGTCGTGATCGAGTATCTGAAGACGCCGCCGAGCCGGGAGAGGCTCGCGGCGCTCATCGCCGCCATGGGCATCACGCCGCGCCAGCTCCTGCGCGAGAAGGGAACGCCCTATGCCGCGCTCGGCCTCGGCGACCCCTCGCTCACGGACGAGGCGATCATCGACGCCATGATGGCCCATCCCATCCTGATCAACCGGCCCATCGTCGAGACGGCGAAGGGCACCCGCCTCTGCCGGCCGTCCGAGACCGTCCTCGCGCTCCTCGACAACCCGCCCGCGAGCTTCACAAAGGAAGGCGGCGAGGTGGTCAGGCGTGAGCAACGTCCGCCGGCGTAATCGCGATCGGGGCGGCCGTCAGGATAGGACACGAGAGGCGGGAGCAATCGTCGCTGGGACCGCCGGGTCGCTTCACCCCGTCGGACGGTCCGGCATCGCGGAGAAAACTTCTCCACCGGGGGCGACAGAGAGGAAATTCTCCTGCAGCCGGATTTCCCGACAGGCGCGATCATTCTTTCTTTTTCAGCCTCTTGCCAACATGGCCCGTCGCATTTCCTTACATCGGCATGTCTGCGATGTTCTCCCCCTCGAAACACCGGATCCCCGCGGGCGCCGCTGCCCGCCGGGCGCAGTCGGTTGCCCGAGAGGCCGCCGCCGGGACCCTGCATTCCCCCTCCGGAATCCGTCGTGGGCTGTGGACCGCCGCCCTTACGGGCTCATGGCCCGGCCGGAACGCCAGACCTCTGTTCGCCTTGATGGAGCACCGTCCCCGATGACAGTCCCCACACCCCTTCTCCTCGGCGCAGCCCTTGCCGTGGCGCTCTCGGCGGCGCCGCAGGGTCCGGCGCGGGCGCAATCGGCCACGGCGCCGCAGATCGCCCTGCCCTGCGCGGGATGCCATGGACCGAATGGCGCGGGCGAAGGCCCGGTTCCCCGGATCGCCGGCTATGACCGCCAGGCCTTCCTCCAGACCTGGTCCGCCTTCCGGGCCAACGAGCGGCCGGCGACGATCATGAACCGCATCGCCCGCGGCTACACGGACGCCGAGGTCGGCCAGCTCGCCGACTATTTCGCAACGCTTCGCTGAGGACCCGACGATGACCAGGCTCACCCGCCGCGCATTCGGCCTCTCGGCCGCCTCCGCCGGCCTCGTGCTCGGCGCTCCCGCCGTCCTTCGCGCGCAGACGAGCGCGCGGCTCCTGGTCGTCGGCGGCGGCTTCGGCGGCGCCTCGGCGGCGCGCTATGCCCGCACGACCTTCCCGCGCCTCGAGGTCACGCTGGTCGAGCCGAAAACCAGCTTCGTCACCTGCCCCTATGGCAACCTGCTGCTGGCCGGCGAGCGCACGCTGCCGCAGATCACGCATTCCTATGACGGGCTGAAGGCGCGCGGCGTCACCGTGCTCCACCACTGGGCGGACGGCATCGACGCAACCGCCAAGACGGTCCGGCTGCGCGGCGGGGCGACGGTCGGCTATGACAAGCTCGTCCTGTCGCCTGGCATCGCCATCCGCTGGAACGCGATCGAGGGTTATACCGAGGCCGCCGCCGAGGCTCTCCCGCACGCTTGGATCCCCGGCGGCGGCGAGCAGACCACGCTGCTGCGCCGCCAGCTCGAGGCCCTGCCCGACGGCGGCGTCGTGGGCTTCGCAATTCCGCCGAACCCGTTCCGCTGCCCGCCCGGACCCTATGAGCGGATCAGCATGGTGGCGAGCTACCT
>LNFH01000118.1 GCA_001464235.1 Rhizobiales bacterium Ga0077556
CCGGACAGTCGGACGCGGAGCTCTTCACGCTCTTTTCGGGCTGGGCGTTTCGCTACAAGGTGCTCGTCGACGGCCGCCGGCAGATCCTCAACTTCCTGCTGCCCGGCGACCTTATGGGGCTGCAGGCGTCGCTGCTGTCGGTGGCCCAGCACGGCATCGAGGCGCTCACCGACGTCGAGGTCTGCATCTTCCCCCGGCGGAAGGTCTGGGACCTGTTCGTCAAGATGCCGCAACTCGCCTACGAGGCGGCCTGGCTCGGCTCGCGCGAGGAGAGCCTGATCGACGAGA
Organism: Rhizobiales bacterium Ga0077556; assembly: GCA_001464235.1. Taxonomy (GTDB): domain Bacteria; phylum Pseudomonadota; class Alphaproteobacteria; order Rhizobiales; family Phreatobacteraceae; genus Phreatobacter. The sequence continues at coordinate 289 of LNFH01000118.1, forward strand.
ACCTCCTGTCCATCGGCCAGCGCAACGCCACCGAACGCATCGCCTCCCTCGTCATCTCGCTCTATCGCCGCGCCGAGGCGCTGGACCTCGTCACGGACCGCAGCTTCGTCTTCCCGCTGTCGCAACAGCAGCTCGCCGACGCGCTCGGGCTGTCCCTCGTGCACACCAACAAGACCTGGGCCAAGCTGCGCCGCGCCGGGCTCTTCAGCTTCGCCCAGGGTCGCCTGACGCTGGAGAACCCGCGGCTCACCGAGCGCATCGCCGCCCAGTACGAGAGAGACTTCGCGGAGCGCCCCATCCTGTGACATGGTGACGTCGGCGCCTCGGTCGGGCGGGCCAGCGGCACGCGCCGGAACATCGGGGGGCGGGTCGCGTTCTCCGGGTTGGGGGCAGCGGTCCGCGCCTTGCGCGACCTTTCATGTGGCGCGGTTCGACCGCGGGCCCGGCCTTGGGCCCGCCGGGGCAGGGAGACCGCGATGCATATCCGCTACGGTTACGACATTGAGATCCAGTGCGCGCAGGCGCTGCCGTCCATCCTGCTCCTCGACGTGCACCCCGACCGGCGCACGGACATCTCCCAGCCCGACACGATGAGCGTGACGGCGCTGGCCGACGGCCAGGCCTGTGCGACGGAGGTCTATGCCGACGCCTTCGGCAACCTGTGCCGGCGCGTCACGCTGCCGCCGGGCGGCGCGCGGATCGCGGCGGAGGGCGTGATCCACGATTCCGGCTTTCCGGACCCGACGCCCGAGGAGGCGGGCCTGCCGCCCCCCGACGCCCTGCCGGCGGACACGCTCGGCTTCCTGCTGGGCAGCCGCTACTGCGAGACCGACCAGCTGATGGGCGTCGCCTGGCCGATGTTCGGCCACCTGCCGCCGGGCGGCGCGCAGGTGCAGGCCATCTGCGACTTCGTCCACAATCGCATCCGCTTCGACTACGCCTCGGCGCGGCCGACCCGCACCGCCCTCGAGGCCTACGGGGAGCAGGTCGGGGTCTGCCGCGACTACGCCCATCTCGCCATCGCGCTGTGCCGCTGCATGAACATTCCGGCCCGCTACTGCACCGGCTATCTCGGCGACATCGGGGTTCCGCCCGACCCGCAGCCGATGGATTTCAGCGCCTGGTTCGAGGTCTTCATCGGCGATCGCTGGTACGCGTTCGATGCTCGCCACAACAGGCCGCGCATCGGCCGGATCGTCATCGCCCGCGGCCGTGACGCCACCGACGTGCCGTTCTTCCATTCCTTCGGCAGCCACCTCCTGTCGCGCTTCTCGGTCATCACCGAAGAGGTCGCGGGCGATCGTTTTCCCCAGACCGCCGAAAACAGGCGGGACCACTGGCAGTCCATCGTCCGCATTCGTGGTGCCGGCTAAGCACCGGTGCGACGGCCTGTCGCCGTCGATTTGCGGGGAACATTCGTCTCCTCGACCGGTTGTTCGGACAGCAGTGCCGCCGAGCCCACCATGCTCCGGCGGCGCTGGTCCGATCACCACGTTCGAGGAGGCACCACCATGCTGAAGACCTATCTTGCGACCGCATCCGTCGCCGCCATGCTCGCCACCGGCGCCATGGCCCAGACGACCGCTCCGGCTCCGACGGCTCCCGCCGCTCCGGCCCAGACCCAGGCGGCTCCGTCCAACACCACGATGACCCGCGCCGCCAACGAGCAGCTCACCACCCGCAAGATCGTGGGCATCTCGATCTACGCGCCGAAGGCGGGTTCGACCGCCACCACGGGTTCGACGGCTGCTCCGGCTGCTTCGACCACCGCTCCGGCCGCTCCGGCCGCGGGCACCATGGCCAGCGGTTCGGCGAGCGGTCAGATGATGATCACGCCCGTGAGTGACGAGCAGTGGCGCACGATGCGCGACCAGCACGACTCCATCGGCGAGATCAACGACCTCGTGGTCGGTGCCGACGGCCGCATCACGCACGCCGTGCTCGGCGTCGGCGGCTTCCTCGGCATCGGCGAGAAGAACGTCGCCCTGCCGCTCGGCCAGGTGCGCCTGATGCGCCAGTCGGACGGCACGCTGATCGGCTTCGTCACCAGCACGAAGGCGCAGCTGCAGGAAATGCCGAACTTCACCGCCACGCGTTCCTGAACCGGACGCTGATCGGGCCCCGAGCCCGGTCGAGGAGCCCCGCGCCGAAAGGCGCGGGGCCTTTTTGTTTGGGCGAAGGTCGGTCACATCGGGCGGTGCGCGCGCCTATTCGCAGAGCCGGCTCTCGCCGGTGCGGCCGCGCGGTTCCCGGTCGAGATGGAGATGATCGGCGTGGGCTGCATCGGAGCCGGGGCCGAGCACGGTGGTGAACCACCCGCAGGCCGCCTTGCGCAGGGCCGCCACGAAACGGATCGCCGGTTCGCCGCCGGGCGCCTCGACGCGTTCGCGCCCGCCGCCCTGGAAGGCGAACCAGGAGATGTCGATGGCGAGCCCCTGTCCATGGGCGCTGATGCGGGCGCCGGCGGCGCGGTTGCGGCCGCGGCACTCGAAGCCGCCACCGGTGCCGAAGGCCGTCAGAGGGCGGCCGGCGAGCGCGCGCGCCAGGGGTTGGGCTGCATCGCGCGTGAAGCCGGCGAGCGTCACGGCGAAGGCGCAACTGACCAGCGGGCGGTCGGGCCAGGCGATCTCGCTTCCGTCGACCACGATGGCCTCGAGGCGCACGGGATCGTCGATCCGGCAGGCCTCGCCGACGGATGGCGGCGCGGCCGGCTCGAACCGGACCGCGAGGGCGGCGAGAGTCGCCTGACAGGTGGGCGCGGAGGACGGCCGGGGCGACGGCTCCTCGGGAGGCGGCACCGGCGCAGCGGTGGGGCCGGGAGGGCGGGGCTCGGGAAGGGGCGCGGAGGAGGAGGCTGGCGGCGCCGGTGGCGCGTCCGCCGGCGAGGTGGGGCGCGGCTCGGGAAGGGGCGTCGAAACGGGAGACGTGGCGTGGACGGCGGGGGTGGTCAGCGCGAGGCCAGCCCCGAGGGCGAGCCTGAGGGCGGCCACCCGCCCCCTCCCCGCAAGGGAAGGGTTCACCGCGAACAGATGGCGTGGGCCGCGCAGGCGATGGCGGCGAACATCAGCACGTGGAGGTTGGCGAACATCTCGACCATGGGAAGCTCCGCAGGCGCTCGATCCCACCGTTACGGCGGTCATCGGGACAACCTGCCGCAGCGCCAACTGTTCCGACGTCTTGGGCCGATCTGAACCTTTTCGGTCGGGAGACGTTGTCTCCACATGATCGTCACCCGAGGAGACAAGCCCATGCAGGTCCGTACTCCCGCCCGCCGCACCGGCCTCCGTCTCGCCGGCGCCGCCGCCCTCGCGTCCGTGCTGGCGCTCGGCATCGTCGCCGCCCAGGATCTCGCCGGCCGGAGCGAGCAGCCCCCCGCGGGCGCCATCGTCCACGCGCCCTCGCCCGCCTATGTCGACTTCGCCCACGGCGCGTTCGACCGGTTCCGCGACGCGCCGCCCGAGCAGGACTTCGACGCTGCCGGAGAGGCGAGGTCCACCCCCTCGCCGATCTGACGGCGGCCGTTTCCCCTTCCCGAGCCGGGCCCCCGCGGGCCCGGCTTTTTCATGCGCGGCCGCACAGCAGAACGGCGGCCCCAGGGGGCCGCCGCTGCAAGCGTATCGACGGTGGGACGCCCGGTCAGTGGCGGGCGTAGGGGGCGTAGTAGTCCATCGAGGGGGCCTGACCGGCGCCGTCCTGCTTCATCAGGTCGTTGAGGTCGTAGGAGGGCGCCTTCTCGAGGACGTCGCGCGACAGGCCGACGACGTAGCCCCCGGTGTCGGAATTGTAGTCGAGCATGGACCAGGGCATGGCGTGGTAGCGCTCGCCGATGCCGAGGAAGCCGCCGAAACCGAGCACGGCGAACATCACCTTGTCGGACATCTTGTCGAGGACCACGTCCTCGACATGGCCGATCTTCTCGCCCTGCTGGTTGTAGACGCTGGTGCCGGTGACGCGCGAGGCGGCGATGGCGCGGGTATGGCCGGACGGGGTGGGCATGGACATATCTCCTTGAAAAGGTTGATCGATACCTCATCAACGCCGCGGCGATACCTTCGTTCCGCGCGAGCGTCGGACGAAAAGCCGCGTCACATCGGCTTGGCGAGGGAGCGCGACGCGCGCTCCTCCTTGGCCCGCTTGACCTGGACCGCGGCGGCGATGAGCTCCTGGAGCACGGCCGGCTGGATCGGCTTTGGCAGGAAGACGTGGTCGACCCGTGCGAGGACGCTGTCGATGGACGTGTCGCCGGAGATGACGACGATGCGCAGGCCGCTGTCGGCGAAGATCTCGGCGAGTCGCGGTCCGGAGCGACCGTCCTCGAGGTGGAGGTCGACGAGGACGATGTCCGGCGCGGTCAGGCCCGCGAGATCGCGGGCCTGGTCGAAGGTCGAGGCCGAGCCGCAGGTGACGGCCCCGGATTCCACCACGATGGCCTCGAGCTCGAGGGCGAGGATGGGATCGTCCTCGCAGACGAGGACCCTCAGCGGTTCCAGCGGGGCGGTGGGTTTGCGGAGGCGGCGGGCGGTGGACACGAGGAACGAGCCCGCACGGGTGGGGCTTGCATTCGCAGGCAAGGATGCGGTCATGGAATGGGAACTCGCTGCAAATCTGACGGCAGAAAACGGATGACGGGCGGCGTCAGCTCTCCTTGCCCCACTGGCGCCCGAGAATGGCGCCCAGGGCGACGATGCCGGCGACGACGCCGGCGCTGACGCCGGGATGGCGGATGAAGGTCCGCACCACGGAGGGTGCCATGGCCGGCGCCACCACCATGGCGGTGGTGGCGAGGGTGCGCCGATGGCGGGCCCGGGAGCGTATCCACGCCGAGACCAGCATGATCACCGCTCCAACGGCGGCGAAGAGGCCGGCCAGGATGAGGCTCGCACGCGTGTCGCCGTAGGCCTCGGCCAGCACGTCATGGCCTGCGGCCACGAGGAAGCCGAAGGCGACGGCCAGGCACAGCAGCGCCACGAGATAGATCACCGCGCCGACGACGCTGCGCTTCATCGCACTGCCGACTTCGGTCGCGGCGAGGAGTGAGAGCCCCCTCCACATGATGCTCACCGGGACGAGAGGAAGCCGAGGACGATGCCCGCGGCGGCGGCGAGGCCGAGGGTGCGGAGCGGACGGTTCTGCATCTCGTCCGAGAGAACCTGGCGCAGGCCGCCGAGCTGGTCCTTGGCGGCCTCGGCCATGACGTCGGTGTCGATGCCGACCGTCTTCAGCCGGGCGCTGAGGTCCTGGGCGATGTCGGCGGCGACGTCGCCGGCGGCCTGTCCTGCGGCGGACGCCTTGCGGCCGGCCTCCGAGACGGCGTCGGCCACGTCGGCGGCGCCGGCGCGTGCCCTCTCGCCCATGGTCGCGGCCGTCTCGCCGACGGCCTCGAGGGTCGTGTCGTTATCCGCTGTGGCGCGCGCCATGGAAGCAACTCCTGCAGGTCAGACGGGGATTGAAACGGGGGACGGGTCTTTCGAATCATCCCGCATCGTTGAACGCGCCGTCTCTGCCGCGGTTCCCGACGCCGTCGCGGGAGCGGGAGTCTCCGCCGGGGTGCCGAGGTGCCGGTAGGCGGAGAGGACCTCCACCATCACCATCGCGATGAGCAGGAGCGGCGTGGAGAGAATGGCGCCGACCGGACCCCAGAGCCACAGCCAGAAGACGAAGGAGAGGAAGACGAGGAAGGGCGACACGGTCAGCCGGCGGCCGACGAGGCTCGGGGTGAGGACATTGCCCTCGATCAGGTGGACGAGGGCATAGACCGTGACCGGCCAGAGCGCGGCGAAGGTGGTGTCCGCGGTGGTCACGCCCGCGCCGAGCATCAGCGCCGTGAGGATCAGCGGGCCGATGAAGGCGAGGTAGTTGAGCACGAAGGACAGCGCGCCCCAGAACAGCGGATAGGGAAAGCCGGCGAGCCAGGCGATGGCGGTGGCGATGACGCCGACGGCCAGATTGATGATGGTGACGACGGCGAAATAGCTGCCGATGCGCTGCTCGACCTCCTCGAAGAAGGAGCCGGCGACCTGGCGGGCGTCGCGGCCGAGGCACAGGCGCAGCACGCGCGCCTTCATGTGACGCCGGGCGGCTAGGTAGAAGAAGATCGTCGCCACGAAGATCAGCATGCCGCCCGCGGCGCTGGACGAGGTGACGGCGATGTTGAGGAGCGGCGTGAAGGAGGCGCCGGCGGCCGTCTCGGTCGCGACGGGGGCGGTGGCGCCCTGCGGGACGCCCTGCAGCCGCCGCATCATGTCGAAGAAGCCGTCGAACTTGGTCCTGAGCGTGTCGACGATGGCGGGGATCTGGTCGGCGCCGAGCGCCACCGGGGCGGCGAGGATGGCGAAGAGGCCCATCAGCAGGACGATGCCGGTGAGGACGACGATGCCGGCCGCCGCCGCATGGGGCAGGCCGCGGCGCACGAGGGCGTCGGAGACAGGCCCGAGCACCAGCCCGAAGACGATGCCGGCGGTGACCGGCAGGGCGACCGGACGGGCGATGGCGAGGGCCGCCGTCGCCATGATGACGAAGATGCCGAGGGCGGCATAGCGCAGGACCGGGTCGTGGTCGCCGATGTCGAAGAGATCGTGGTCGTCGGCGGCCGGCGGCTCGGGGGCGTCGTCCTGGCGGGGCAGAAACCACAAAAGATCGCTGCGCATGGTGCGGTCCCCACGAACCGGCACGCCGGCGGAATACCGGGCATGGCCGGCAATCAGAACGGCCGGACCGCTGCAAGGTTCCAAGGATCGGGGAACGTCAGCGCACGTCGTCCTTGCGCAGGACCACGTCGATGCGGGCGACGACTCCGGCGGGCCGGTAGTCGATGGCGACCTCGCCGCCGAGCTGGGACGCGAGCAGGCGGTTGAGCAGGAGCGAGCCGAAGCCGCTTCGCTCCGGCACCTTTACCGGCGGCCCGCCGCTCTCGCGCCATTCGAGGGTCATGCGCGGTTCGGGAACGGCGCCGTCCGAGGCGATGCTGACGTGGACACGCCCCTCGGGGACGGAGAGCGCGCCGTATTTCACCGCGTTGGTCGTCAGCTCGTGGATCGCCATGCCGATCGGCACGGTCATGTCGCGCGGCACGACCAGGGCGGGCCCGTCGATGACCACCCGCGCCTCGCCGTCCTGCAGATAGGGCGCGAGCTCGCTCTCCAGGATGTCGCGCACGCCGGCGCCGGCCCAGGCCTCGCGGGTGAGCAGCGAATGGGTCCGCCCGAGGGACACCAGCCGGTCGGAGAAGCGCTCGCGGAAGGCGGCGAAGCTGGTCGAGGAGCGGCCCGTCGCGGAGGCGATGGCCTGGACGGTCGCCAGGATGTTCTTCACCCGGTGGTGCAGCTCGCGGATCAGCATGTGCTGGCGTTCCTCGGCCTGCTTGCGCGAGCCGATGTCCAGCGCGGTGCCGAGGACCTGCGTGACCTTGCCGACGGGATCGCGCTGGAAGGGCGTCTCGCGCACGAGGAACCAGCGGTAGCTGCCGTCGGTGTGGCGGATGCGGTACTCGATCTCGCGCACCTCGCCATCGGCGACCCGCCGGACCTGCGAGGCGAATTCGGCGACGCGGCGGCGATCGTCCGGGTGCACGTAGGACCCGAGCGTCTTCAGCGGCCGGCCCATCAGCTCGGAGGGCCCGTAGCCGAGGCTCTCGAAGATCTGCGGGTTGATGTAGGCGTTGCGGCGCCGCTGCAGGTCGTTGATGTAGATGAGGTTGGGGGCCGAGAGCATCAGCCTTTCGAGGCGCGCCTTCTCGTGGGCGAGCTCGGTGACCCGCGCCTTGAGCTGGCGCTGGGTGGAGACGAGCGCCTCCTCGACCATCTTCTTGTCGTGGATGTCGGTGCAGGTGCCGAACCAGCGGACGATCCGGCCCTCGGCGTCGCGCATGGGCACGGCGCGGCCGATGAACCAGCGATAGCTGCCGTCGCCCGCCTTGAAACGGTATTCGATCTCGTAGGGCTCGCCGGTCTCCAGCGAATGGGCCCAGCGCTTCGCCGAGCGCTCCTGGTCGTCGGGGTGGAGGAGGTCGTTCCAGACCCCGCCCATGGTCGAGCCGGGGCGGGTTCCGGTGAACTGGTACCAGCGCTCGTTGAAATAGTCGTGGTAGCCGTCGGGCAGCGTCGACCAGACGAGCTGCGGCATGGCGTCGGCGATGGTCTGGAAGCGCCGCTCGCTCTCCGCGAGCTCCGCGTCGCGGATGCGCAGGCTGCGCGCCACCTCCTCGCGCAGGCTCTTTTCCTCGGCATAGCCGCGGCGGACGGCGGAGAGGATGCGGCGGGAGGCCAGCATGGCGGCGAGAAGGGCGGCGACGAGCAGCAGCCCGCCGATCAGGGCGACCGGCCGCAGGGCGGCGAGGAAGACGCGGCCGAAGACCACCTCGGGCACGGCGACCAAGGCGGCATAGCCGCTGGCAGGCGCCCGGGCGAAGGCGAACGTCGCGCTGACGTTCTCGACGGTGCGGCTGTGGACGATCCCACTGCTGCGGGCGGCGAGGGCCGCCCGGACGGGCGGGACCGCCGCGGTGCCGACGAAGCGCTGATGGTCGCGGGAGCGCGCGATCGCCACGTCGTTGGGGTCGAGGACGGCCGACAGCCAGTCGGCGGGCAGGTTCTGCTGGCTGAGGATCCTCGACAGGTGGGCCGTGGGAATGAACAGCACGAGCGTGACACGGCGCCCCGCGCCCGTATCGGTGCCGAGTGTCGCCGTCACCGCCGGCTCGCCGATGGGAGAGGGGTTCACGAGCGCCGAGACGATCACCTCGCCGCCCTCCAGCGCCCGCCGGTCGAGCGGCTGAGGGTCCCCGGCGGCGGCGAGGCCGCCCTGCTGCAGGGGGAAATAGGTGTTCATGACCCGCCGCCCCTCGGCGTCGCGGACGGAGACGAAGGTGCCGCGCGGCGCCGACTGGACGGCCTGGGTGTAGAGGGCGCGCCAGTCCTCGGCGACGAGCGAGGGCGAGGATGCGAGCGCCCGGAGATAGAGCCCCGCCCGGTCCATCTCGACGTCTACGGCACCGGCGATGGCGCGCGCCTGGTCGACGAGGCGGCTCTCCATCCGCGTCCTCTCGTTGGCGGTGGTCTGCCAGACCGCACCGAACGCCAGGGCGAGGAGAGGCACGGCGATGCCGGCGACGAGGATGAGCAGGCGCACGCGCAGCGCCCGCAGGCGGCGACTCTCGTCGGCAGGCGCGCTCAACGGCACGGCGTCGGATGTCGGGGGACTGACCTCAGCCATGGATCATCCGGCTCGGCTGTCCCGCCACAGGCAGAGGCCTGCGAGCACGACCGGAGACGTTCCGGCGCGGATGCTCGGCGAAAGTCCGTCCGGACCTGGCGGCGGTCCGCCTGGTGCCGATCCTGGTGACGACATCATCGGTAACCCTTGTCGGACGGGTTGGAGCAGCGCAAACGGGCACCTTCCGGGAGAAGAGCCGCATGCGGACGATGCGGCCGAGGCGGGGCGGCCGACGCACCCCTGCCGGGCGACAAACGCGGCCGCCGACCCGAAGTTCCCATGGCTCCGCGATCGCCCCGCGCCGGAACCCGTCCGCAGGGCCGGCGTTGTTGGCACGACATTCACTGTCTGCATCGGTCCGCGAAGACCGTTCAACACCAACACCATCAGGAGATTGCATCATGGGTACCCTTCTCCACTGGGCCATCGTCTTCCTCATCGTCGCGCTGGTCGCCGCCTTCCTCGGCTTCGGCGGCGTCGCCGGCACCGCCATGGGCGGCGCGCAGCTGCTGTTCTGGGTCGCGATCGTCCTCTTCGTGGTCTCGGTGGTCGCCGGCCTGATCCGGCGGGCCTAGGTTCTGAACCCATAAAGGGTTGCAGCGGTCTGCATTGGCTGATTCAAGGTCTCTGTTGGGAGGCTTTGATGGCGCGCTATGAT
>LNFH01000119.1 GCA_001464235.1 Rhizobiales bacterium Ga0077556
ATGGTGGCGATGGGCGAGGCCAGCATCGCGACATTGGCCGTCCAGGCCAGCAACTCGTTGCTGACCTGGAAGTTGAGCATGCCCGCGCCGTAGAACTGTTTGCCGAAGGTCGCGAGGAAGGCCGGACGGTCGGTCTTCAGCCCCTCGATCATCTCGGCGAAGACGGAGGCGGGGACGCCGTCCGGGTTGTTCGGACCCTGCAGAAGGCCGGGCGTGACGGAGCCGATCAGCACGGCGCTCTTCACGCGCTGCGCACCGTGGCGCGACAGGTAGCGCGCGACCTCGCCGCCGCCCATCGAGAAGCCCACCAGCGTCGCCTGGGTGAGCTCGAGCTCGTCCATCAGCGTCTTCAGGTCGTCCGCGAGCGTGTCGTAGTCGTAGCCGGTCGCCGGCTGGTCCGAGCGGCCGAAGCCGCGGCGGTCATAGGCGATGACGCGGTAGCCCGCCGCGACAAGGTCGGGCGCCTGGTACTCCCACATGTCCGCGTCGAGCGGCCATCCGTGGATCAGGACGACGGGCCGGCCCGTGCCCCAGTCGTTGTAGAAGAGGCGGGTTCCGTCGGTTCCGGTCTGTCGGGAAAGGAACGGCAGCGGCGGCTCTTCGTTCCGCGTATCGATGCCGGCGGCGAAAGGACGCGCCGAAAAACAAAAGCCCCGCGGTGGCGGGGCTTTCGGGACCCAGACCGTCCGGGTCGATCAGGAGCGCGGGCCCTGCATGATCTGGCGGAGGAGGTTGGCCTCCTCGCCGCCGCTGACCGTGGTGCGGGAGATGAAGTCGAAGACCTTGCCGTCCTGCAGCCCGTAATTGGCGACGCGCTCGACCTGGCGGCGGGAGTTGAAATAGACCGCCATGACGTTGCGCTCCACCGTCCGCGGCTGCTGGAAGGTGAAGGTCCGGGTCTGCTTCTCGGAGATGTAGTAGAAGACGTCGCCGTTGATGGTGGAGATGGTCGTGGGCGTGCCCAGCGCGATCATCACCTGATCCTGGCTGTTGCCTTCCTTCACCTGCGCCAGCGCGTCCTCGGAGACCACGTAGCCGCGGTTGAAGGTCTCGCCGATGCGGAAATCCGTCGGCGTCGGCAGGGTCGGGGCCAGCGACGACACGGACGGTCCCTGCGAACAGGCGGACAGGAGGACCGCGAGACCCGCGACCAGCGCTGCCTTGGCGGAACGTGACGTGACGCGCATCATTCTCGGCCGACCTTCTCAAATCCCGATGCCGCCGGCAGGGGCGGCAAGCCGCCGCTTGAAGACGACGGCGCGTTGACTTAACTCCCGTCGGCGACCATTTCAACCCGAAGGCGGCAAAGCCGATGATCCTGAGCCTGTTCCGGCGGAAGAAGCAGGACCCGACCATCGAGACGCTTTACGGCGCCATCGTGGCGCAGGCCCGCAATCCCCTGTTCTACAGGGACCATGGCGTGCCCGACACGGTGCAGGGGCGCTTCGAGATGGTGGTGCTGCACGCCTTTCTCGTGCTCCACCGGCTGAAGGAGGAGAGCGAGGAGCGCCGGCAGCTCGGCCAGGAGCTGTTCGACATGCTGTTCCTCGACTTCGACCGCGGCCTGCGCGAACTCGGCGTGTCGGATACCAAGGTGCCGAAGAAGATCCGGCAGATGGGTGAGTCCTTCTACGGCCGCGTCCAGGCCTATGACACGGCGCTGGCGGGCGGCGAGGGGGAAACGCTGGAGGGCGCGCTCGCCCGCAACGTCCTCGCCGACCTCTCGGGCGACACGCGGGTGCTCGCCGCCTATGTCCGTCAGGCGGCGGCCGCACTGGCCGCCCGCCCTTACGAATCGTTCCTCGCCGGCGACATCCAGTTTCCGGCGGTGCCTTCGGGAGGCCCGTCATGACCGAACCGCGCAGTGACGGCGGTCGCCGCCCCGGCGCCCCGCTGCCGCGATGGCCGGTGCGGATCGCCGACGTGCCGGCCGGTGGCATCCTCATGCGTCGCCGTAACCTCGGGGCCGACGATCTCGCCGCCTTCGCCGCCTGGATCGGCGTCGACGGCATGAGCTCCTTCGACCTCGACATCCACGTCAGGCCCTATCGCGGCGACGGCCTGGCGGTGGAAGGCAAGGTGAGCGCCACCGTCACCCAGACCTGCGTCGTCAGCCTCGAGCCCATGGAGAACCTCATCGCGGAGGAGGTCGAGGCGACCTTCCGCCCCGAGGACAAGCTCAAGGTCCACCTGGTTCAGGACGAGGAGGACGGTCTGTCGATCGACGCCTCCGTGGCCGCCGACGATCCGCTCGTCGGCAATGCCATCGACGCGGCCGCCATCGCCGCCGAATTCCTCGCCCTCGGCGTCGATCCCTACCCGCGCAAGCCCGACGCCGCCTTCGAGCCGCCGCCCGAGGGTGCCGAGGCCTCCCCCTTCGCGGGGCTTTCCAAACTGAAGCGCGGGACCTAAACAGGCGCCGGTCCGGTGTTCGTCCTGCCTGCCTCTTGTGCAGGCGGTCCCAGTCGCTATTGTCCCGGCGTCTCGCGCCGCCGGCTCCGAAGGTCCACGTGACTCCCGGTTCGGGCGTCGGTCATACGGATAGATGCATGTCCGAAAAGGTACGGCTGGCCCTCGACGTCATGGGGGGCGATTTCGGTCCCTCCGTCGTCGTGCCGGGCGCGGAGATCGCCCTGTCGCGCCACGGCGACATCGAGTTCGTCCTGGTGGGCGACGAGCGGCAGATCGCCCCGCTTCTCGCCGCCAACCCGAGGGTGCGCGCCCGCTCGCAGATCGTCCACGCCGACGTCGCCATCCGCATGGACGACAAGCCCTCGAAGGCGCTGCGCTACGGTCGCCGCGTCTCGTCCATGTGGCGCGCCCTCGACGAGGTGAAGTTCGGCAGGGCCGCCGCGGCCGTTTCCGCCGGCAATACCGGCGCGCTCATGGCCATGGCCGCCTTCAACCTGAAGACCATGGAGGGCGTGGAGCGCCCGGCGCTCGCCGCGCTCTGGCCGACGCTCAGGGGCGAATCCATCGTCCTCGACATGGGCGCCTCCATCGGCGCCGATGCCGCCGCCCTCGTCGACATGGCCGTCATGGGCGCCGCCATGGCGCGCGTCGTCTTCGACCTGGACCGGCCGACCGTCGGGCTCCTCAACATCGGTGTCGAGGAGGTCAAGGGCCTCGAATTCATCCGCGAGGCCGGCCAGATCCTGCGCGATGCCGACCTGCCGACCCTGGACTATCGCGGCTTCGTCGAGGGCGACGACATCGGCAAGGGCGTCACCGACGTCATCGTCACCGAGGGCTTCACCGGCAACATCGCCCTGAAGACCGGCGAGGGCACCGCCAAGCAGATCGGCGAGTACCTGCGTGCGGCCATGTCGCGCACCTGGCGCGCCAGGCTCGGCTATCTCCTCGCGCGCAACGCCTTTTCGACGCTGCGGGAGAAGATGGACCCGCGCAAGAGCAACGGCGCCGTGTTCCTCGGCCTCAATGGCGTCGTCATCAAGAGCCACGGTGGCACCGATCCGCTCGGTTTTGCCAGCGCCATCGATCTGGCCTACGACATGGCCCGCTACGATCTCCAGTCGAAGATCCGCTCCATGCTGGACGCCTACCACGCTTCGCGTCCGGCCCCGCCGGTCGCCCCTCTCGAGGCCACATCGTGACACTTCGTTCCGTGGTGCGCGGCGTGGGCAGCTATCTGCCCGCGCGCGTCATGACAAATGCCGAGCTTTCGACGATCGTCGACACGTCCGACGAGTGGATCGTCCAGCGGTCCGGGATCCGCGAGCGCCATATCGCAGCCGAGGGGGAGACGACCTCGGACCTCGGCCTCGCAGCCGCGCAGGCGGCGCTGGCCGCCGCCGGCCTCGACGCGCAGGACATCGACCTGATCATCCTCGCGACGTCGACGCCCGACCGCACCTTTCCCGCCAGCGCCACCACGATCCAGGACCGCCTCGGCATCCGCCATGGCGCGGCCTTCGACCTGCAGGCGGTCTGCTCGGGCTTCGTCTTCGCCATGTCGACGGCCGACAAGTTCCTGCGCTCGGGCAGCCACAAGCGGGCGCTCGTCATCGGCGCCGAGACCTTCTCGCGCATTCTCGACTGGACCGATCGCACCACCTGCGTGCTGTTCGGTGACGGCGCCGGCGCGGTGGTGCTGGAGGCGCAGGAGCAGCCGGACGGTCCGACGGGCCGCGGCATTCTCACGACGCATCTGCGGTCCGACGGCCGCCACACCGCCAAGCTCTATGTCGACGGTGGCCCCTCGCTCACCCAGACGGTCGGCCACCTGCGCATGGAGGGCCGCGAGGTCTTCAAGCATGCCGTCGGCATGATCACCGACGTGATGAACGACGCCTATGCCGCGACCGGCACCACCTCCGACGACCTCGACTGGTTCGTGCCGCACCAGGCCAACAAGCGCATCATCGACGCTTCCGCCGAGAAGCTGAAGATCGCGCCGGAAAAGGTCGTCATCACGGTGGACCGCCACGGCAACACCTCCGCCGCCTCCATTCCGCTCGCCCTCGACACGGCGGTGCGCGACGGCCGGATCCGCCAGGGCCACCTCGTCATGCTGGAGGCCATGGGCGGCGGATTCACATGGGGCTCGGCGCTGATCCGCTGGTGAAGCGGGCGGTTCGGCCCGCAATGGGTTGACCGCCGCGGGCCGAGTCCATAGTGATAGGAAAATCAGAGTGATAAGAGCGGTTTCGGTGCTGTTGACCGAAGCAAGGCCGCCATATCCTGGGGCAAGTGGTGGGGGTCGAAATGGCGGGCAAGACAGTCACGCGCGCTGATCTTTGCGAGGCCGTCTATCAGAAGGTGGGTCTGTCGCGGACCGAGTCGGCGCAACTCGTCGAACTCGTCCTCAAGGAGATCACCGACTGCCTCGCCGACGGCGAGACGGTGAAGCTCTCCTCCTTCGGCTCCTTCGTCGTCCGCTCGAAGGGCGAACGTGTCGGGCGCAACCCCAAGACCGGCCAGGAGGTGCCCATCGCACCCCGCCGCGTCATGGTGTTCAAGCCCTCGAACATCCTGAAGGCGAAGATCAACGGCCAGAGCGTCGACGGCGTCCGCGACTGAGCCCTCGGCTTACGATGCGTGAACGGCGTTGCCGCATCGCCGCGAATCCGCCACCGTTGCGCGGCCCGATGCCATCGCGCCGTCGCGCACATCCTCACTCAGAGCCAGGATCGTGGTGGACAAGGCCCCTGACGCATATCGCACGATCAGCGAGGTCGCGGACGACCTCGACCTGCCGCAGCACGTCCTCCGCTTCTGGGAAACCCGCTTCGGCCAGATCCGGCCGCTGAAGCGCGGCGGGGGGCGCCGCTATTACCGGCCCGAGGACATCGATCTCCTCAAGGGAATTCGCCATCTCCTGTACGGCGAGGGTTACACGATCCGCGGCGTTCAGCGGATCATCAAGGAGAGCGGCGTCAAGGCGATCCAGGCGCTGGGCCGCGGGGAGGGCGCCGGCGCCCTCCAGAAGCCCAAGGGCCCGGAGATCATCGACCCGGCGCTCGATGACGACGACACGGTGGAAGCCGGCGCCCCGCTTGCCGTGGCCAGGGGTTCCATGCCGGCCTTCGCGCCTGCCGCCTATGTGGAGCCTCCCTTCGCGGCCGACCGACCGAGGCCCGACCCGCGCGCCGACGAGGACGACGACGGGCCGGAGCCGGTGCAGGTGGTCACCGCGCGCCGCGAGCCCGCGGTGCAGGACTTCGTTCAGGCCGAGCCTCCGCATGTCGAGCCCGTCTTCGCGCCCGATCCCTCTCCAGCGGAGGAGCGCGTCGTTCACCGCCCGGCACCGCCGCCCGAGCCGATACGCCCGGTCCCCTCTGCCGCGGTGCGGCCGCCGTCGCCCGCGGTTGCGGCACCGTCGCGGCCCGTTCCCGACATGCCCTCCATGCGTCCTGCCGTGCCGGGTCCGGCACAGACGGCGCAGCCGGCCGTCGCGCGGCTCGCCGCTGACGACGTGCGCCGGTTGCAGGCGGCGCTCTATGAACTGCTGGAATGCCGCAAGCGGCTGGACGCGGCCTTCGACGGGCGCTGACCGCTAGCGCCGCCAGCTCGGCGGCACCGGTGGCGGGGGCGGCGGGGGCGGCGCGCGCTGGCCCTCCTCGATCCGTCGGCGCATGTGATCGGCCACGTCCCGCACAGGTTCGAGCCCGCGATCGAGATCGCTCGCCTGCACGTTGGCGAATTCGAGTTCAGAGATGATCTTGTCGATCTTGGCGAGCGCCTCGGGATCCGGCCGCGTCACCAGCTCGAGCCCGAACAGGATGAGCAGCGGGCCCACCGGGATGAAAAGCATCAGGGCGATGGTGACCTGCCAGAGCAGGGTGCGGTCGTCGAGGGTGGGCGCGTTGAAGGCGCCGACATAGGCGGCACCGATCGCCGGCGGCAGGAGCAGGACCACGACAATTCCGACCCATCCTGCGAATCGCGGCCTCAAACGTGTCGTGATCTGCATTGCTCGCCCCGCGGGAACGCCCGAGGGCGCCACTGTGGGACGAGGCGAGGGTCAGCGGCAAGACCCCTGCCGCTCGGTCAGGGCCGGTGCGTCGCCGCCGGGGGCGCGGGCACGCCGCCCGAAGCGGGGCTGCGCGGATCGGGGCGGGGGTCGACCTCGACGGCCTCCCTGCCGCGTTCGGCGTTCTCCCGGTCGCGGACGGTCCGTCCCTCCCCGCCGGCCTCGACGCCCTGGGCGTCCTCGTCGTCGGCCGTCATGCCGCCCCCCGAGGAACCGCCGGCGGAACTCGCACCCCCCATTCCCCCGTCAGGCTGGGCGGGAGGCACCTGGGCATAGGCGGCGGCGAGGGGCACCGCGAGCAGGGCTGCGGCGGTCATCAGGCGACGGGTGATCATGGAAGCTCCTGGGACGGGGGCGCCGCCGGCGGCGGCGGGAACGGCAGGCCGAAGGCGTCAGGGAGCCTGGCGCGGCGTCGATCCGGTGGAGGACGGTTCGGCGGGCGCCGGGGACGGTGTCGCCGCGGTCTGTCCGCGCTCCATCGGGCTCTGGCCGCTCGGATTGCCGCCCATCATGGAGAAGACCACGATGCCGAGGACGAGGACCGCGCCGAGGCCACCGATGAGGCCCCAGTTGCCTGACGTGCTGCGGCTGACGCGCGGATCGGTCGGCGGATCGAGGTCGGGTCGGCGGCCGCCGTCGAGGCGGGTCGGCTCGGCCGTGACGCGGTCGTCGCGGGAATCGTGCTGGGTCATGGGGAATATCCTCCTGCCGAGGGTAACCCCCGCGCAGGCCCGCGGTTCCGCGCAGACACGGCGCCGTCAGACGCGCGCGTCTCAGGATATCCAGGATGACTGGGAGAATTGGTCGGAGTGCCGAGATTTGAACTCGGGACCCCTTGCACCCCATGCAAGTGCGCTACCGGGCTGCGCTACACTCCGACCGTGCGGGGGATTTAGGACGTTTCGCGCGCCGCCGCAACCCGCTTGGTGACGGCGAGGCCCCAGAGCAGTCCGGCGAGCACCCAGAAATGCCGCCAGTGGTCGCTGTCGATGATCTGCCCCTCGAAGGCGAGGCCGCAAAAACACGCGAAAACCGCGATGGTGATGGGCTGCCACGGCGTCCGGATCAGGGATGCGACCAGTCCGACGATGATCGTCGATGCCGTCAGCACGAGGTAGCCGATGCCGCCGATCCAGCCGCCGGCCATGAAGGAGTTGAGATAGACGTTGTGCGGATCCTCGGGGAAGAAGCGGGCGAACTGCAGCGGACCGATGCCGAACGGCCGGTCGAGGGCGATCTGCCAGCCGTAGGCGTGCCGGCCGAATCGGCCCATCGGCCCCGAATCGTAGCTCTGGTTGAGGCTGGCGCGCTCGCGCATGAGCTCCGCCACCTTGTCGACGCTGAGAAGCACGGCGACGAAGGCCATGAGCAGGACGAGGCCGGCCGTGACGACGAGAAGGATGCGGAATCGCTGCGCCGGGGTCTCGGCCGTCAGCACCATCAGGGCGATCATGATCGCGGCCGAGAGGCCGAAATGGATCCAGGCGCCGCGCGAGAAGGAGAGGAGCAGGGCGACGAGCAGCACCGCGAAGACGGCGCCGGCCCTGACGAGCGAGCCGGACGAGGCGCGCAGGAAGGCCTGCATCGCCACCAGCATGGGCAGCACGAGGAAGGGGCCGAAGACGTTGGGATCGTTGAAGGTGCCCTTGGCGCGGCCGTAGAGCGTGAAAAGGTCGAAGGCGCCGGGAATGAGGCGGAAATAGCCGGCGATCCCGGCCGCCGCCGCGATCAGCGCCGCCAGGGTCCAGCCGCGCAGGATCACCTCCATGCGCGCCGCCGTGTTGTCCGCCGCCGCCACGGCGAAGAACACCATGGTGATGGCCAGATACCAGGAGACCGCGATCCAGGGCGCGACCTTCGGCTCCGCCAGCACGGGGATCGCCGCGACCGTCAGGCCCAGGCAGTAGACGACGAGGACGACGAGCAGCGGCCCATGGACCGCGCGCAGCCGGATGCCGCCGGTCAGCGCGAAGACCGAGATGGCGAGCAGGGCGCCGATCTCGTAGGGGCTGGGTTCGGCGAAGACGAAGGCCCCGCCCACCATCATCAGCCAGAGCGCGGCGAGCCGCAGCGGCTCGCCGCCGGCCATCCCCCCGGCGCGGGGCGCGGGGAGGGCGAGGGTCAAAACGCGTTCTCGCGGTGCCGGGCGAGCGAGATCGGGGTCTTGGCGAGGATGTAGAGGTCGAAGAGCACCGACCAGTTCTCGATGTAATAGAGGTCGTGCTCGACGCGGCGCTGGATCTTCTCCGGCGTGTCGGTTTCGCCCCGCCAGCCGTTGATCTGCGCCCAGCCGGTGATGCCCGGCTTCACCTTGTGGCGGGCGAAATAGCCGTCGACCACGTCGTCGTAGAGCTTGTCGGCGGCCTTGGCATGGGCGGCGTGGGGCCGCGGGCCGACCAGCGACAGGTTGCCCTTGAACACGACGTTGAAGAGCTGCGGAAGCTCATCGATGGAGGTCTTGCGGATGAAGCGGCCGACGCGGGTGACGCGCGGATCGCCCTTGGTGACGAGCTTGGAGGCGGTGGCGTCGCTCATGTCGGTGTACATGGAGCGGAACTTGAACACCTCGATCATCTCGTTGTTGAAGCCGTAGCGCTTCTGCCGGAAGAACACCGGGCCCTTCGAATCGAGCTTCACTGCGATGGCTGTGGCGAGGAAGACCGGCGACAGGGCGATCAGCGCGGCCGTGCCGACGATCTTGTCGAACACCCATTTCAGGACGACGTCCCAGTCCTGGATCGGCTTGTCGAACACGTCGAGCACGGGAACGTTGCCGATGTAGGAATAGGCGCGCGGGCGGAACCGCAGCTTGGCGGTATGGGCGGCGAGGCGGATGTCCACCGGCAGCACCCAGAGTTTGCGCAGCATGTCGAGGACGCGCTTCTCGGCGCTCATCGGAATGGTGACGATGACGAGGTCGACGCGGGTGCGGCGGGCGAACTCGAGGAGGTCGTCCACGTTGCCGAGCTTCGGCACATGGGCGGCATGGTCGGGCGAGCGCTCGTCGGTGCGGTCGTCGAACGTGCCGCAGATGGTCACGTCGGTATCGGCCTGGGCGCGGATGGAGCGGATGAGCTCCTCGGCCGGCTCGCCGCCGCCGACAACCACGGCGCGGCGCTGCAGGCGTCCGGCGCGCGACCAGGTGCGGACGAGCTGGGCGAGGCCGGTCCGCAGCCCCATCATGATGAGAAGGCCCGCCAGATACCAGGAGCCGAGCCAGACGCGGGAGAAGGCATCGCCCGCCTTGGCGAAGAAGGCGATCGCCATGGCCAGCAGGAACACCATCGTCCAGGCGAAGAACAGCCGGCTGAACTGGGCCACGTGGGTGCGGAAGACGTGGACGTCATAGAGGCCCGCCGCCTGGAACGCGGCCAGAACCAGCATGGCGACGCCGAACAGGCCGACCAGCGAAATCCATTGGACGCCGTGGAGCGGATAGACCCAGCCGAGATAGATGGTGGCGCCGAGGGCGAGGACGATGACGAACTCGACCAGCCGCACGAGGCCGGAGAGCACCACGGGTGAGTAGACCGGCCCGACGGCCTCGTCGGCGATGCGGGCGGCGAGATCGGATAGGGGGCGTCGTGGCTCTGCGGCCGGCTGGCTGGCGCGACCTGCTTCCGTCGCCTGGATGATGTCCCGACCGGTAAATCCCAACATGTTCCGGCTTCTCCGTCGCGCCACCGGGGCGCGTGCCCTGTCCCGCCGGAGAGCATTAACGGCCAAAGGTTGCTTTTCGCTTGATCCCGCGAGGGCTTCAGCCGGCCCGGCGCGCCGCCAGCGCCTCGCCATAGGCGGCGAGCACGCCCTCCGCCATGGCCTCCACCGAGAAGCCGGCGCGGATGCGGTCCCTGAGCCGCGCCGCCAGCGCCAGGGTCTCGTCCGGATCGTCCAGGGCGGCCTCGATGGCGCCCGCCAGCGCCCAGTCGCTGCCGGCCGGGACGAGCCTGCCCGCGTCGGGCCCGAAGATCTCGCCGATGCCGCCGACGGCGCTCGCGAGAACCGGCATGCCGGCGGCGCCCGCCTCGATCACCACATAGGGAAGCGACTCGGCCCGCGACGGCACGACGAGCAGGCGGCCGCGGGCGAAGGCCTCGCGCGCCGGCAGGGCGCCGGCGAATGTCACCGCCTCCGCCAGCCCCGCATCGAGGGCCTTTTGCCGGAACAGGCCGGCGTCGGGGCCGTCGCCCACGATGGTCGCCGTCAGCGGCCGTCCCCGGCCGCGCAGGAGGGCGATCGCGTCGATCAGCACGTCGATGCCCTTGAGATGCCTGAGCTCGCCGATGAACAGGAGGTCGGTGGCGTCCGGCCTGGCCGGGACGGGCGAGAACTCTCCCTCGCTGACGCCGTTGTGGACCACCCGCACGGCCCCGGCGGGCTTGCAGACCTTTGCCGCGAAGGCGTTCAGACCGTAGAGGCTCTCGAACAGGAAGAGGTCGGTGCGCGCGGCGAGAACGCGCTCCAGCGTCAGGTAGACGAAGCCGACCGGGGTCCCGCGGGAGTAGTGCAGGCTGCCGCCGTGGGGCGTGTAGACCTTGAGGCGCGAGCCGCCCGCGAGGCGCGCGAAGGCGCCGCCCTTGGAGCCGTGGCCGTGGACGACGTCGACGTCCTTGTCGGCGATGAAGCGGGCGACCGCCCGTCCGGCCGACCAGTCCGCCGGGCCGAGCTCCCGGCTCATCGGCACGCGGGCGAGACCGAGGGCGAGGGCAGGCTTCAGCCCGTCGAACACGGCGTTCGCCCTGTCGCCGCCCGTCGAGGCGTCCGCGACGATGCCGACCCGGTGCCCGCGCGCGGCCTGCGCCGTCGCCAGGTCCACCACGTGGCGGAACAGGCCGCCGACGGGCGCGCGCATGACGTGGAGAATGGAGAGGCTCTGCACGGCGGGCGATCAGAACCAGCGCTCGCGCACCACGACGGTGTCGCCGGGCGCGAGCGGATGGGTCAGCGGCACGTCGGCGCGGTAGAGCTGGCCGTTGAGCTTGCGGGTGACCTCGATGTTCCAGCGGTTGGCCCGGGGCGTGAAGCCGCCGGCGATGGCGATGGCGTTCTGCGCCGTCATGCCGGTGACGAAGGGGAATTGCCCGCCGGCCGTGACCTCGCCCATGATGAAGAAGGGCCGATAGGTCTCCACCTCGACGGAGACGCTCGGCTCGCGGATGAAGCCGCCGCGCAGCCGGGCTGCGATGTCGCGTGCCAGCACCTCGGTCGAGCGGCCGGCCGCCGGAACGAGGCCGATCAGCGGCATGGCGATGGAGCCGGTGGCGTCCACGGCATAGGAATTGGTGAGCCCCTCCTGGCCGAACACCACCACGCGCAGCCGGTCCCCCGTGTCGAGGAGATAGGGTCCGCGCGGCATGATCTGGTCGTGCGGCACGAGGGTGCCCTGGGGATCGACCGGCCCGACGGTGCCGCGCGTCGTGTCGACGAGGGTCCCGGGCCCGGCGCCCGGACGGCCGGCGCAGCCGCCGAGAACCAGCGCCGTCGCCGCAACCAGCAGGATGGAGCGCATCACGGCTGCACCTCGATACCTTTCATGCTCATGAGGCGATCATCGGCCAACGTGGTTAAGAAAACCTGACCGCCGCACGCCCGGCGCGAGCCAATTAACCCGATGGCAACCCTAATGATTTTTAATCCTCTCCGTGGGCGTCGCATGGAGATCGCAGCATTATGGTCGGGGCAGGTGACACGGTACCGACGGGTCGGAGCAGGGCGTCCCTGATCGATCTGGATCTCGCGGGTCTCGGCCGTGCGGTCTGGGCGGCGCGCCTGTGGATCGCCGTTCCGACGCTGCTGGCCCTGGCGGTCAGCTTCGCCCTCGTCAGCGTCAGGACCCCGACCTATCGCTCGGAGGCGCGGATCCTCGTCGAGAACGGCGAGAACTCCTTCACCCGCCCGGAGAGCGACCGGTCGAGCGGCGAACGCGCCGCCGTCGACCAGGAGGCGGTGCTCAGCCAGGTTCAGCTGATTCTGTCCCGCGACGTCGCCAAGGCCGTGGCCCAGAAGCTCGATCTCGCCCGCAAGCCGGAATTCGACCCTGCGCTCCGCAGCTTCAATCCGGTCAAGCAGGTGCTCATCTTCCTCGGCCTCGCCGAGAATCCAATGCGCATGACGGCCGAGGAACGCGTGCTGCGCAGCTATTTCGAGAAGCTGACGGCCTTCCAGGTCGACAAGTCGCGCATCATCGCCATCCAGTTCGATTCGCACGACCCGGCGCTCGCCGCCGAGGCCGCCAACATGGTCGCCGCCCAGTTCATCGAGGCGCAGCAGGCCAACAAGCGCAGCCAGACCCGCAATGCCAGCCAGTGGCTGTCCGGGGAGGTCGACGGCCTGCGTCGCAAGGTCGAGGAGGCCGAGGGGCGGGTCGAGAGCTTCCGCGCCCGCGCCAATCTCTTCGTCGGCTCCAACAATACGAGCCTCACCGCCCAGCAGCTCGCCGAGGTGAACAGCCAGATCGCCGCCGCCCGCGCCCAGCAGTCGGACGCGCAGACGCGGGCCCGCCTGCTGCGCGACTTCCTGCGCTCCGGCCG
>LNFH01000120.1 GCA_001464235.1 Rhizobiales bacterium Ga0077556
CCGCGGAGGGCGAGCGCCTCGCCGGGCTCGTCGCCGCCTATCCCGACCATCTCGCCCGGATCGACGGCGCCGATCTCATCTGGCGGGACGGCAGGCGCATGCCGACGGGCGCGGGCCGGCCGGAGCGGCCCTTCGAGACGATGCTGCGCGACGCGACCCTCGCCGACCAGGTGCGGCAGACCTATGCGTCCGGCCCACCATCGGGGCCGCCCGCCCGTGACCACAGCCCGGGGCGGCTGCGGAATACGGCCTTCTTCGTCACAATGTACGGCGACTGCCGGCGTGGCGGCGCCGCCGGCCGCCACCGCACCGTCACCTGGATGCCGAAGACGCGGCCGCAGCCCCTGCCGGTGACGACGGTGAACGACGTGGCGTCCCGGCTGGAGCGCGTCATCGCCGATCTCGAGGGCCTGCCGGACCGGCTGAAGGCCTATCTCGTGCCCTCGGCCGGCACGTTCAACTGCCGGTCGGTGGCCGATACCGGCCTTCTCAGCATGCACGCCTATGCGGCGGCCATCGACCTCAACGTCGCCCATTCCGACTACTGGTCCTGGGCCCGGGCGCGCGGCGACATCCCCTACCGCAACCGCATCCCCTACGCGATCGCCGAGGTCTTCGAGGCCCAGCGCTTCATCTGGGGGGGCAAGTGGTATCACTACGACACCATGCATTTCGAATACCGGCCGGAGCTGATCGGCGCGTCCTAGCGCTCCCAGGCCATTTTGCCGCCATAGGCCATCATGACGAGGCCCGTGCCCATGGCGAGAACGCGGCCCGTGGCGCCCGGCCTGCGGGCGAAGGGCAGGGTCCTCAGCGCCACGCCGAGGGTGACGTAGTAGAGCGTCGACATGGCGATCATCACGCCGACGCCGGCGAGGCCGACGGCCAGCGGCTGCTCGGCGAGGCGCGTCACGGCGAAGAGCGAGGAGACGAAGACGAGGCTCTTCGGATTGCCCAGCGCCGTGGCGAGGCCGGTGAGGAAAGCACGGCGGGGGGTGAGCATGGCGGCGGGCGCCCGGGCGGTCTCCGGCGGCGCCGAGAGGTTGCGGCGGATGAGGCCGAAGCCCATCCAGGCGAGGTAGAGCCCGCCGGCCACCTTCACCGCCATGGCGGCGGCGGGGAAGAGTTCGAACAGCCAGAACAGGCCGAAGAGGCCGGCGAGGCCCCAGCAGGCGGTTCCGATGAGGATCGCGGCGGCGGTGGCGATGATCGAGGGGGTGGGCGAGGACAGGCCGACCGCCATGAACAGGATCATGTTCGGTCCGGGAGTGACGACGGCGATGAACCAGAGGCCGGCGAGGGCGAGGAGCGTGTCGGCGGGGGTCATGAGGATCTTCAGTGATGCTGCGCGAGACTAGCGACAGGCTTGCGGCTTGTCCCCTGCGGCGTCAGGGCTGCACCACGGTTAGTGCGTCCTTCGAGGCTCGCTGCGCTCGCACCTCAGGATGAGGACGGTTGCGTTCGGCAGTGGAGGTCCCGCGGCCGCACCACGTCGCGTCTCCAGTCCGTACCCAC
>LNFH01000121.1 GCA_001464235.1 Rhizobiales bacterium Ga0077556
CCGTGGACCGGCCGAAGGTGCTGGAGACGACGGCGCTGGGGGCGGCCTATCTCGCCGGCCTGTCGCAGGGGGTCTGCCCGGAGCCTGAGGAGTTCGCGCGGAGCTGGGCGCTGGACCGGCGCTTCTCGCCCGCCATGGGCGCCGCGACGCGCGATGACAAGCTGGCGCGCTGGAAGGATGCGGTGGCGCGGACGCTGACCCGGCGGTGACGGAAACGCAGGGCCTCAACTCAGATCGAAGGGCACGACCTTGCGCCGGTCGGTCGGCACGCGGATCTCGCGGTCGATGGGCGGCACCGCCCGCTGGTGGCAATTGGCCCGTTCGCAGATGCGGCAGGAGACGCCGATCTTGGCGACATTGGCATCGGCCTTGAGGTCGATGCCCTCGGAATAGACGATTTCGCCGGCATAGGAGATCTCGCAGCCGAGGCCGAAGGCGTAGCGGCGCACCGGGGCGCGCCAGTGCGCCGCGCCCTTGGTGACGGCACGGGCGAGGGAGAGATAGCGCGTGCCGTCGGGCATCTCGGCGACCTGGACGAAGGTGCGGCCCGCCTGCTCGAAGGCCTCGTGGACGTTCCAGAGCGGGCAGGCGCCGCCGAACCTCGCGAACTGGAAGCGTGTCGCCGAGTGGCGCTTGATGACGTTGCCGGCGCGGTCGACCTTGACGAAGTAGAAGGGGATGCCGCGCTGGCCGGCACGCTGCAGCGTCGAGAGGCGGTGGCACACCTGCTCGAGGCTGGCGCCGAAGATGCGGCCGAGCCAGTCGAGGTCGTGGCGCGTCTCCTTGGCGGCGGCGAGGAAGCGCAAAATAGTTGGCCAGCGCCACGCGGCCGATGTCCGCGGCCGCGCGCGAGCGGAAGCCGGCCGCCGAGACGATGGTCGCCAGGGTGTCGGCCTGTTCCAGGCGGGCGATGCGGTTGGCGAGCAGGAAGGCACGGGTCGAGGAATCGAGCGAGCCGTCGAGAGCGACGATGTTCGGGCCCGCCTCGTAGCGCTCCAGCACGTCGTCGCCGAGGCTGGCATTGGCGTCGACGTTGAGGCCGTGGCGGGCGGCGAGATAGCCGGCGAGAACCTGGACGCGGTCGCTGGCGGCGGCGAGGCCCAGGCGCTCCGCCAGGTCCTCCGCGGCGCGGTCGAGGTCGTCGACATAGTTGTCGACGTAGTGGAAATAGTCGCGCACCTCCTCGTAGGGCAGCAGGGCGCCCGCCGTCTCCTCGCCCGAGGGCGGCAGGATGGGCGTGTCGCCGGCCGCCTGCAGGCGCTCGCCGAGGCGGCGCGCGGTCTGGTGCATGCGCAGGAAGGCGCGGGCGAAGGCGGGGCTGTCGGAGGCGACGCGCTTCAGGTCCTGAAGGCTCGGCGCCGTATCGGTCAGCAGCGGGTCGGCGGCGGCTTCGCGCAGGTCGGTGACGAGACGGTCGGTGTCGTCGGTGGCGAAGGTGGCGAGGTCGACGCCAAAGGTCTGGCCGAGGGCCACGAGCACGCTCGCGGTGACCGGCCGCTGGTTGTTCTCGATCTGGTTGAGATAGCTGACGGACAGGCCCAGGCGCTGGGAAAAGGCCGTCTGGGTGAGGCGCGTCTCCTCGCGCAGCCGGCGCAGCGCGGGACCGACGAAGACCTTGCGCGACATGGAACCCCCTCGTCCGCCCTGCTCTTTCGTCCTAGGCTAAACCACATTAGCCGAAAGGTGTAGATGCAAAAATTTCGCAATTTCGCAGCCATGACATTTCGCATTTTGACGCGGGGCACCCCGGTGCTAGCGTCCTTCCCAAGCAAGATCGGATCAACCGGCGCGCCACATGGCCCTTGGAGGAACCGAACATGACCACCGACACCGTCCGTGAGACGTTGCACTTCGCCGTCCGCCACGCCTTCCCGATCGTCGCCGAGACCATCGAGGCGCTCGTGCGGGCGAGCCACCCCGGCGCTCTCGCCACCGACCCCGCCAAGGCGAGCCTGGTGATCGCGAGCCTCTCCGACCTCGACACGCTCGACCTCGCCGAGGGTGCCCGCATCGCGGTGCTCATCGACCACGCCGACCGTCGGCCGGTGCAGGAGGCGCGCGCCCGCGGCGCCGTCGCGGCCCTTCCGCTCGACCTGCCGGCCGACCACCTGCGCGCCGCCCTCGGCAGCGTTCTCGCCCAGCGCAGCTGGTGGCCGGTGGTGACCGCCATCGACCCGGAAGGCGACCTGTCCTCGTCGCGCAAGCTCGACGCGCTGTCGGGCCAGCAGTTCAAGGTCCTCGACCTGATGAGCCGCGGCCGGCTCAACAAGCAGATCGCCTATGACCTCGGCATCTCCGAGGGGACCGTGAAGTCGCACGTCTCCTCGATCCTGCGGAAGCTCGGCGTCGAGCGGCGCACCCAGGCCATCGCCACCTTCATCACCGCCCACGAGGCCAGCGCCCGCATGCCGGTCCGCGGCGTTCCGGACGGCGCCGCCGCCCACCTGTCGCGCGCCACCCACGCGGCCCGCTGACGCGCTCCGCAGCATCCCCGATGGATTGTGACACGCCGCTGCCCTAGGGTGGCGGCGTTCGCGTTCACACCGTCGAGGATCGCCATGACCGCAAGGTTCGCCACAGCCGCCCTGTTCCTCGTCGCCACCACCGCCGGCGTCGCCGCCCAGAACTACGACGGCTGGTCGTGCCGCGACCTCTGGATGGAGCGCAACCAGATCTACAAGGATGCCGGCTACTGCTTCTCGACGCCGCGCGCCGTCCGCACCTTCGGCAATGCCGGCTGCGCCTATGACCGGCAGGGCGACGTGCCGCTGTCGAACACCCAGCGCCGGA
>LNFH01000122.1 GCA_001464235.1 Rhizobiales bacterium Ga0077556
CCGCAGGCCGTCTACGTGCCCCATTCGCCGTGGGGTGGCGCCCTGCCCTTCGTCACCGACGAAGGCGTCACCCACTATTTCGGCGTCGGCGCCTATTGCCGGCCGGTCGAGGACGCGCGCCGTGCCGACGTGCGCTTCGCCTCCGAATGCCTCGCCTTCGCCGCCGTGCCCTCGCCCGCGACCCTCGCGGCGGAGGGCCTGACCGCTCCCACCGGCGATCGCTGGAAGGACGGCGTGCCGCGCGACGCCGGCGCGTCCTGGGACTTCGAGGACGTGCGCGACCACTACGTCGCCGCGCTGTTCGGCGTCGATGCGCAGGCGCTTCGCGCGAGCGACCCGGCGCGCTACCTCGCCCTCGGCCGCGCCGCGCCGGCCGAGCTCATGGAGCAGGTCTTCGCCGAGTGGCGGCGGGCCGGCTCGCGCTGCGCCGGCGGGCTCGTCTGGTTCCTCAACGACATGAAGCCCGGCGCCGGCTGGGGCGTGATCGACCGGCTCGGACAGCCGAAGACGACGTGGCACGCGCTGAAGCGCGCCTTCCGGCCCGTCCATCTCGGGATCACCGACGAGAGGCTGAACGGCCTCGGCGTCCATCTCGTCAACGAGACGGCGCAGGACAAGCGCGTGCGGCTGACGCTGGCGACCTATGGCGAGGGCGTGCACCCGCTGGTGAAGGCCGAACGCGAGATGGTCCTCGGCCCCCGCTCCGCCCAGAGCCTGTCGAGCTTCGCCCTCGCCGGCCGCTTCTTCGACGTCGCTCACGCCTACCGCTTCGGCCCCCTCGCCCACGACGCGACGCTGGCGCGGCTCCTCGACGCCGAAACCGGCGTGCTGCTCGCCGAGGCCAGTCACGTCCTGCCGGGACGCGCCGCGACGCCGCGGGACATCGGCCTGTCCGTCCGGCCGGTGATCCAGGACGGGGCGCCCGCCGTTTCCATCACGACGGAGCGGCTCGCCCGCTTCGTGACCGTCGACGACCGGGCGTTCCGCGCGGCCGACGAGGGTTTCACCCTGGCACCGGGGGAGACGCGCATCGTGTCCCTCGTCGCCCGTGGCGGCCGGGCATACCCGCGCGGCACCGTCACCGCCCTCAACAGCCATCCCGTGCCCTACGAGTTCTCCGCATGATCCCCGTCTCGTTCAACGGCCTGATGGGCAAGCTGCACCTGCCGCCGGAAGACCGGCGTTCGGGGCTCGGCGTCGTCGTCGTCCCGCCGCACGGCGTCGAGGCGCTGGCGGCGACCAAGACGTTGCGGCGCCTCGCGGAGGCTCTGGCCGCGGCCGGCCACGCGACGCTGCGCTTCGACCTGCCGGGCACCGCCGATTCCCTCGGCGCCGACACCGACCCCGACCGGCTCGCCGCCTGG
This sequence comes from Rhizobiales bacterium Ga0077556, assembly GCA_001464235.1. Classification (GTDB taxonomy): domain Bacteria; phylum Pseudomonadota; class Alphaproteobacteria; order Rhizobiales; family Phreatobacteraceae; genus Phreatobacter. Next base: position 1,365 of record LNFH01000122.1, read on the forward strand.
CGCGCCGCGACGGAGGAGGCCGCCGTCGTCCTGAAGCGGCAGGCCGGCGTCGGCGGCATCGTCTTCGCCGGTCTGCGCTTCGGCGCGACCCTCGCCGCGCTGGCGGCCGAGACGGCGGAGGATCTCGCCGGCCTCATCCTGCTCGACCCTGTGGTCAAGGGCCGGCTCTATGCGCGCGAGCTCGCCATGACGGCGCGGGCTCTGGCCGAGGCGGCGCGCCTCGATCCGGACGCCACCGCCAGTGATGCCGGCCTGTCGATCGCCGGTCTCGCCACCACCACCGGGACGCTCGACGCCATCCGCGGCCTCGACCTCACCCGGCTCGCGGCACCGGCCGCGCCGGTCCTGCTGCTCAGCCGCAAGGGTGCGGGCGATGCCCGGCAGCTCGCCACCGCCTGGGCCGCCGGCACGGTGACGGCGGTGGAGGTGCAGGGTTTCGAGGCCATCTCGCTGAGCCCGACCATGGCCGCCACCCCCGCCGGCATCCTCGCCGACACGGTCGCCTGGATGAACGGCCTCGCGGTCAGGCCGGCCCTGCCCGCGGCACCCGCCGCTCCGGCGCGGCTGACCGGCCCGCACTTCACCGAGGAGGCGCTCACCTTCGGCGAGGAGAACCGGTTGTTCGGCGTCGTCTGCGAACCCGCAACGGCCGCTCCCGGCCGCCCTGTGCTCCTCATCGTCAATGCCGGCCGCAATTCCCACGTCGGCTGGGCCCGTTCCGGCGTCCAGCTCGCCCGCGAGCTCGCGGCCCAGGGCATCGCCTCCCTGCGCATGGACCTGGCCGGTATCGGCGACGGCCAGGACCGGCCGGGCAGCGACGACAGCCTCGACAGCGTCCTCTACAACCGCGCCAACGACGCCCAGGTGCGCGACGCCGTGGACCTGCTCGTCGCCCGCGGCTACGGCGACGTGACCATGCTCGGCGCCTGCAGCGGCGCCTACCTGGCGCTGCACCAGGCGGCGCGGGACGCCCGGATCGGCGGGCTGATCCTCGTCAACATCCAGCGGTTCGTCTGGCGCCCGGGCGAGACCGTCGAGGAGGCCATCGCCTCCGCCTTCCCGCTCGCCGCGAGCTATGCGGGCAAGGTGTTCGAGGCGCGGGCCTGGCGGCGGCTGCTGACCGGCGAGCGCAAGATCGGCCCCCTGATCCGCGCCTTCAGCCGACGCGCCGCGGATCGCATCCGCGCCCTTCGGCCGACGGAGGAGACGCGCCAGGCGCGCGACCTCATGCGCCGGCTGGGCGAGCGGCGTGTGCCGGTGGACCTCATCTTCAGCGAGAACGATGCCGGCCTCGGCGACCTGGCGCTGCATTTCGGCGCGGGGGGACGCTGGCTTTCGGGCCAGGGCAACGTGCAACTGACCATCCTGCCCGGCGCCGATCACGACCTGACGCCCGCGCCGGCCCGGGAGACGCTCATCGCCCGCGCCGCGGCGACCGCCAGACGCCGCGAGATCCCGACCTGAACCGCCGTCGCGAGAGCCGCGCTGGCACGCCCCCTGCGATGACCCTGTCGTGGCCCTTCGTCCGTCCCCAAACGGGACAGGGAAGCCGCCACGCGCATCAAGGGATCACGCCATGACGTTGAAGGATCTCGATCTTCCCGCAGGAACCGTCGCCAGGCGCGGCCGCGGCGGCTATGCGTGGATGCGGCTCGCCCTGAAGCTGGCGACCGCCTCCCTGGACTGGCTCGTCATCGCCGCCACCAGCTACGCGACCTCGCTGATCTACAGCCGCGTCTCCAGCGGCGAATGGTGGACCGCGACGTCGCAGGCGACCCTCGCCATGCTGGTCGCCAGCACCTTCGTCATGCTCAGCGCGGTGCGCAGCCAATACGTCATCGGCAACTATGTCGGCGCACGCCGGGCCTTCGGCACCACCCTCACCATGTGGGGCGCGACCTTCTTCACCCTCATGGCCTTCGCCTTCGCGACGAAGACCACCGACGTCTTCTCGCGTGTCGCGGTGATCCTGACCTTCGTCGTCGGGCTGCCGGCGGTGCTCGTCGCCCGCGAGATGACGGGACGGCTGCTGACCCTCGGCTCCAAGTTCGGCGTCATTCCCGCCCGCCGGGTCATGTTGGTCGGCCGCGAGAGCGACGTGACGGATTTCGCCCGCCGCTACCAGCCCTGGAACGCCGGCATGCACATCGCGGGCACGGGGCTCCTGCCGCCCGGCGAGGGACCGGTCGGACGGGACGACATCGCCCGCATCGCCGGCCAGGCCCGCGAGATGCAGCTCGACGACGTCCTGATCATCGTGCCCTGGTCCCAGACCGAGACGATCGACCGGCTGGTCGACGGGTTCATGCGCATCCCGGTGACCATCCACCTCGGGCCGGAGCGCATCTTCGATCGCTTCCAGGACGTCCACATCGCCAAGGCCGGCGGCATCGCCAGCCTGCAGCTCGGCCGCCCGCCGCTGACCGCCGGCGAGGTCATGGCCAAGCGCGCCCTCGACATCACGCTCGGCTCCTTCGCCCTGTTCCTGCTGACCCCGGTGCTGATCCTCGTCGCCGTCGCCATCAAACTCGACAGCCCGGGGCCCGTCCTCTTCATGCAGCGGCGGCTCGGCTTCAACCAGCGGGTGTTCCAGATCGTCAAGTTCCGCACCATGACCGTCATGGACGACGGCGACGTGGTGCGCCAGGCGACCCGCAACGACCAGCGGATCACCCGCGTCGGCCGGGTCCTGAGGCGCTGGAACCTCGACGAACTGCCGCAGCTCCTCAACGTCCTCGCGGGCCAGATGTCGCTGGTGGGGCCGCGCCCGCACGCCATTGCCCACGACCGCGAGTTCGACGAGCGGATCGCCCTCTATGCCCGCCGCCACAACGTCAAGCCTGGCATCACCGGCTGGGCGCAGGTGCACGGGCTTCGCGGCGAGACCGATACCGACGAGAAGATGAAGGCGAGGGTCGAGCACGACCTGTTCTACATCGACAACTGGTCGGTCCTGCTCGACATCGAGATCCTGTTCCGCACGGTGCTGTCGCGGAAGGCCTACGACAACGCCTTCTGATGAAGGCGTGCGCGCCCCGCCGTCATCGGCGGGCCGGACCGGACGACCGCGGCGCCTAACGCTCCGCGGTTTTTTTGCGTCTGTGCGGGAGGCGGTGTTCAGGCCGTCAGGACGTCGTCCACGGCCGCCAGCGCGTCGCGCCAGGCGGCGGCGACGCCGAGGCGGGAGCCATGGCGCGGCAGGCTCGCCGCCGCCTCCACGGCCGCGGCCACCTCGTCCACCGTGGCGCGGTGGGAGACGAGCCTGAGGCGGCCTTCACCGAGCAGCGCCCGATAGGTCGGATGGTGGTCGAAGGCGCCCGGCAGCTCCGGGGCGTTGACGACGACCGGCCGGCCCGACATGGCGCAGGCGAGGACACTGCCGCGCCGGCTGGTGAGGCCCTCAGGGAACAGGTAGGCGAAGACGTCGACGCCGTCGAAGATCGCGAAGAGTTCGGCGTCGTCGGCGACGTAGCCGGTGACGAGGACGCGGTCCGCGACGCCGAGGCTCCGGGCCCGCGCCATGAACTCCTCCTCCACCCGGTCCTGCCCCTTGACGAAGGAGCCGATGAAGACGGCGAAGGGATCCTCGCCGCGCTGAACCAGGGCCGCCGTCAGGTCGAGGATCTGGGTCGACTGCTTGCGCGGATAGATCGAGCCGAAATGGCCGAGGACGAGCTGGCCGCGGCGGCGCGCGTCATCGAGCGGCGCCGTGAGCGGGCTGGTGGGCAGCACGTCCGGCCTGACCACGTTGGGCGGAATCGGGACAAGGCCGGTGCGGCGGGGCGCAAGGCGCGACAGCGGGTCGGCGGCGAACTGGGCCGCAACCTCCGGCGCCGAGAACAGGATGGCGCTGGCAAGCGGCAGGAGCGGCGCATAGCTGGCGCGGCGCTTCCAGTCGAGATCGGCCCATTCGTGCAGGACGACCAGGACCCGGCGCCCGCGTGCGCGCGCTCCGAGAGCGGCGAGCACGGGATCGACCAGCTTCCGCTTCCAGGCGACGACAGGCAGGTTGATGACGAGCACACCCTCGCCGCCGCCGGTGCCGAGTTCGCGCGTCGCCGCGCGCTCGCCGGCCGTCTCCGCCAGGCGGCGGGCGAAGGCCTCGACGCCGCAGGGCGCGGGAGAGTCGGAGATCAGGACGTCGAGGCCCGGCAGTCCCTCGTCACTCCGCGACATGGGGGCGCCTCGCCAGGTAATGCAGCCCGAAGACCGCGAAGAGGAAGGTGATCCAGATCGGGTCGAACCGGACGAAGAGGAAGCTCTCGAGCACAGAGACGTAGATGCCGAAGAGCCAGATCTGCAGGAGCATCAGCAGGAGCGCCGGATCGGCGCCCCTCGCCCGTGCCGCGAGGAAATTGCGCAGCGGCCAGACGACGAAGACGGCGACGACGAGGAACAGGCCGGGCATGCCCATGTTCAGCGCCGCGTCGATGTAGCCGTTGTGGGCATGGGCGGCGTGGCCGCCCCACTGGGTCGAGTCTTCCTGGCCGAAGCGGGTCGATTCCAGCGCCCAGTAGGCCGAGTAGCCGAAGCCGGTCAGAGGCCGCTCGGCGATCTTCTCCAGTGCCAGCTCCCACACGTCGGCGCGCCCGGTGAAGGTCGCGTCGATGGGCAGGAGGCGGATGACGTCGCCGAGCCCCTTGCTGACGACCGTGCCGGGGCCGAGCACGAGCAGCACCACGAGCGGGGCGAAGGCGATCGTCCCCGCCAGCCAGCCACGGCGGGTGCGCGCCACCACGAGCGAGACGGCGAGGCTCACCACCAGGAGCATGGTCGAGCTCTTGGCACCGGACATCATGACGAAGGCGGAGCAGAGCAGCAACAGCAGCGAACCCAGCGGCACGAGGCCGGACCGGATGGCGAAGATCATCATGAAGATGGTCATCGCGAAGATGGCTCCGGCGGTGTTCTTGTGGGCGAAGACGCCGCGCCAGTCGCCCGCGAGCTGGGGCTCGTTGATGTCGGTGATCTGGTGGATGGAGAACTGGGGGAACAGCGCGACGCCGACCAGCGACAGGAGGACGAGGATGCCGACCGCGGCGGCGAGGAGACGCGCGAGGTCGCGCCGCCCCTTCGGCATCAGGAACAGCGTCGCCGTCAGCACGGCGAGCATGCCGAACAGGATGAAGCGCCGAAGCGACAGGGAGACGTCTGCCGAGGTGACGACGGTCAGCGACAGCCACGCGCCGAGGGCGATCCACAGGGGGTGGAGCAAGGTCGCCAGGGCGCGCGGCTGGGTCAGCAGCGCGACCGCGCCGGCGACGGCCGCCATGATCCCGTAGGCCGCGTAGGCCGTGCCCTCCTGGCCGAAGGCGAATTCGAGCGAGGCCGTGCTGCCGAGGTCGGCATAGGGCTCGAGGGTGATCCAGGCGAGCAGGAAGGCGCCGACGAAGACCAGCACGCGCGCCCAACGCATGAGCTGGGCGAGATCGTCCGCCGGCAGTCCCTGCGGCAGCTCGGTGATCCCTGCGGGCGTCACGACACGTTCCCCGCGCGATAGGGCTGCTGCTCGACCCCGGCCCAGGCGGCGATGCGGCCGGCGGAGACCGCCAGGGGATGGGCGGCGACGACGAGGTTCCGGGTGCGCGCCAGCGCGAGGACGGCGCGCAGGATGGCCAGGGGCACGATGGCGACGTCCTTGGCGACGATCTTCGCCCGCCCGGCCGCGCCCGTCGCGTGCTTCAGGTCGACGGCGCGGTTGATGGAGCCGATCCGCATGCCCCGCCGCAGCACCCAGGCGATGCGGGCGCGCTCCGCCGGCACGGTCTCGGTGATCAGCGCCTCCTGGACCCAGAAGGAGCGCAGGCCGGCGCGGCGGCAGCGGGTGAAGAAGTCCATGTCGCCGCCGCCGAGGAAGTTGAAGCGCGGGTCGAGCGGGCGATGGCCGAGGCGCTCGAAGACGCGGCGGCGCAACAGGCAGTTGCCGGTGCCGTAGATCATCGGAACCGGGCCGGTCTGGTCGTGGCTCGGCCAGAACACGGGATGGCGCGCCAGCACGGCCGGGGCCTCGTCGCGGAAACACGGCACCACCGGCCCGCCGACCACGTCGGCATCCTCGCGCTCGGCCGCCTCCACCATCTGCGCGAGCCAGCCGGGCGAGGCCACCTCGTCGTCGTCCATCATCAGAATGTGCTCGGCCGCCGGAAAGGTCGCGAGGGCCATGGCGAAGCCGGCATTGATGGCGTGGACGTTGCCCTGGGCGGTCTCGACGAAGGCGATGCCAGGCAGGGCGCCGGCGGCGAGCCATCGCCGGGCGACGGCGAGACCCTCCCGGCCCGCCGCGTCGTTCTCGACGATGACGACGGCGATGGAGGGCGCGTCCCGCTGGCCGGCGAGGGAGGCCAGGGTGTCGGCCAGCATGGCGGGGCGCCGGAAGGTCGGGACGACGACCACGGCGCGCACCGCGTTCGGGTCGAGCCCGCCGCTGCGGAGGACGGCATCGTCACCGGACGTCTCGCTGCGGGACAGTTCCATGGGCGAAGTCTCAGCCTGGTTCACGATCGGGTCCTCACGCGGGGACGAAGGAGTGTTTCGCAGGCTCCGCAGCAAACAGCTTGCCGCGGCGGACGTGCGGACGCCGTGGCCCGGCTCTTGCCAGTTTGCGCCCAATAACCACGGACCGCGACCGTCGCTGTCCGGAAACAGGGCAGTCGGCGAGGAGCAGGGCGTGAACGACGAGAACGGCCAGACGGCCCCCCACCCGCCCAGGCGCGCAAGGCCTCAGGACGTGCCGGGCGCGCTCGTCGACCCGGACGAGGTGGATTTCGGCGGCCTGCTGCCGCGGCTCGACCACATGGTGGGCCGGCGCGTCGCGTTCCGCACGGCCGTCCTCCGTCTTGAACAGCCGATCCTCTCCATCACCTTCGACGACTTCCCCGGATCGGCCGAGGTGCCGGGCGCGCGCATCCTCGAGGATCACGGCGCGCGCGGCACGTACTATCCTGCCTCCGGCCTCTTCGGCCTCACCAACAACCGCTGGACCGTGGCGGGCGCGGAGGCGGTCGCCGCCCTCCACCGGCGCGGCCATGAGATCGGGCTGCACGGCCACGCCCACCGGCCCGCAAACCGGATGCATCCCCGCGCGTTCGCCGCCGATCTCGCCGCCAACCGGGCGGCGCTGCGGCGCATCGTGCCCGGGCTGGTGCGCGAGAATTACGCCTATCCCTACGGGCAATGCGGCCTGCGTCAGAAGCGGCACGTCGCGGGAAGCGTGCGCACCGCCCGCTCCGTCCAGCCGGGCATCAATGCGGGTCGGGTCGACCTCGACTTCATCAAGGCGGTGGAGATCAGCGCCCGCGGCCTCACCGAGGACAATCTCGACGCCTGGCTCGACCGGGCGGCGGCGGCCTGCGGCTGGCTGGTGCTCTTCACCCACGACGTGGCCGAGGCGCCGAGCCTCTACGGGACAACGCCGCGGGTGCTGTCGCGCATCGTCGGCCGTGCCGTCGAGCGGGGTTTCGCCGTGCTGCCGGTCGCCGAGGCCCTGGACCGGGCGGGCATCGCCTGAAACGGCACAACCGCCGCTGGTCCCGTCCTTGCGGAGCATGAGCACCACCGATGTCTCGTGTTCCACTCCGGGACGCACCGCCTCCCCAGGCGGCCCGGACAGGCCCAGGAAAGGATCCGACCATGTATGACGATGGTCGTCCCGAACGCCGCGAACCGCCCATGCCGGCCGCCGCCGGCCCCGCCGCGCCCTCCGGGGGGCTGGTGGCGTCGATCGTGCCCTACTGGCTGCCGATCCTGCTGCTGGCGCTCGCCTGCTCCGCGGCGGCCTATGGCGCCTCCCGCCTCATGACGCCGCGCTTCATGGCGACGGCGCAGATCTTCGTCGATCCCCGCGGCATCCAGGTCTTCGACAACGAGCTGACCCCGCGCCAGCAGGATTCGAACGCCGCGATCAACTTCGTCGAGAGCCAGGCCCGGATCGTCACCTCGCAGAGCGTCCTCTCGCGCGTCATCGACAGCGAGCGGCTGACCGACGACCCGGAATTCAACGGCCAGGGCGGCGCCTCCTGGGCGGTCGGCCTGCTGCGCTCGCTCGGCCTTGCCCGGTCCGGCGAAGAGAGCCTGCAGAGCCGCGAGCGCCAGGCGCTCAACGCGCTCTACGATCGCGTCATCGTGCGTCGCCCGGAGCGCACCTTCGTCATCGAGGTGACGGTGCGCGCGTCCGATGCCGACAAGGCCGCCCGCCTCGCCAACGCCGTGTCCCACGCCTATATCGACAGCCAGACGGCCGCCCGTGCGGACGCGGCGCGCCGCGCCACCCAGTCCCTCACGAACCGCCTCGACGAGCTGCGCACGCGGGTGCGCATCGCCGAGGAGCGCGCCGAGGACTTCCGCCGCCGCAACGGCCTCGTCGGCACGCGCACCCAGCTCGTCAGCGAACAGCAGCTCACCGACGCCAACACCCAGCTTGCCCAGGCCCAGGCCCGCGTGGCCGAGGCGCAGGCGCGCAGCGAGCAGATCCAGGCCTCGCTCCGGACCGCGAGCCAGGCCGGCGCGCTGCCCGAGGCGGTGATGAGCCCGACCATCGCGGCGCTGCGCGGCCAGCAGGCCGAGGCCCGCCGCCGTCTCGCCGACGCGCAGACCGAGTTCGGCCCGCGCCATCCGACCGTCCGCAACGCCCAGGCCCAGGTGAGCGATCTCGACCGGGCCATCGCCGACGAACTTGGCCGCATCGCCCAGGCCGCCAGGGCCGACCTCGACCGGGCCCGCGCCGCCGAGATCACCCAGCGCCGGACGGTGGAGCAGCTGACGACCCTCGCCTCCGAGGCGGGCCAGGCCTTCGTCCAGCTGCGCGAGATGCAGCGCGAGGTGGACGTCAACCGCAACCTGCTCAACGCCTTCCTCTCGCGCTCCCGCGAGACGAGCGAGCTCGAGCGGCTCGACACCAGCAACGCCCGCATCATCACCGTGGCCCAGCCGCCGCGCGACCGGGTGTTCCCGCCCCGCGGCGTGGTCATGGCACTCGCCGGCTTCGTGGTCGGCGGTGTCGGCGGTGTCGCGCTCGCCATCCTCGCCGCGCTGCTGGGCCTCGGCGGACGACGCCCGGCGCCCGCCCCCGCGACGCGCCAGATCGCCAGCCGCCCGCCCCTCGCCCGCCTGGTGCACTGACATGAGCGAGGCCTTCGACGCGGCCTTCGCCGCCATCCCGAAAGTGACGGTGGGCGGCCTGCCCATCGCGGTGCTCGACCGCGCCGAAACCGCCGACTGGATGATCCGTGCCGCCCGCGAACGGCGGCGGGGCCGGCCACCGCTCTATCTCACCTCGGCCAACGGCGAGGTGCTGGCACGGGTCGCGGCCGAGCCGGAGCTCGCCGCCCTCGTGCAGGCCGCAGACCAGATCGTCGCCGACGGCCAGCCGCTGGTCGTCGCCTCGCGGCTGAGGTGTCGCACGCCCCTGCCGGAACGGGTCGCGACCACCGACCTCTTCCACGACGTCGCCCGCCGCGCCGAGCAGACCGGGACGACCTTCTACCTCTACGGCGCCACCGCGGAAGAGAACGCCAGGGCGGTCGCCAACGTCCGGCGCGCCTATCCGCGCCTCGTCATCGCCGGCCACAGCCACGGATTCCTCGCCGGCGAGGCGCTGGAGGCGAAGATCGCCGAGATCGACGCCCTCGCCCCCGACATCCTCTGGCTCGCGATGGGCGTGCCGCACGAGCAGCGTTTCGTCGCCCGCCATGGCGACCGGCTGACCCATGTCGGCATGATCAAGACCTCCGGCGGCCTGTTCAACTTCCTCTCCGGTACCAACAGGCGCGCACCCCAGTGGATGCAGCGCGCCTCGCTGGAATGGGCCTACCGCATCTGGCTGGAGCCGCGCCGCCTGTTCTGGCGCTACGCGGTAACCAACCCGAAAGCCATCTACCTGATGGCCCGGCGATCGGCCTGACCCATGGGCGCTCCCGGTTTGACAGCTCCCTTCGTGGCCCCTCATGGTCCCGCCCCCGCCGGGACCTGCTCCGTGACGCCGAAACAAGCCGACATCGCCATCGTCCGCCCCTCCCCGACCCTGCTGACGGATTTCAGCACGGCACGCCGGATCTCCGTGCGCCCCATGGAGGGGCGTGAGGAGGACTACGACCAGAAGTTCGACGCCGAGACGCTGTTCTTCGACGCCTTCCTCGGCATCCGCGGCCGCATCGTCCTCGTCGGCCCGCCCTTCCTCAACCTGAAGGCGGCGCTCGAGGCTGCGACCATCGAGGCGAGGCCGTCGGGGCGCGTATGTCCCTTCGAGCTGCGCGAGCTCGACCGCCACGGCCAGATCCATGTCGAGGCGCCCGACGGCACCGAGAGCCTGGTGGTCACCTCCGCCCTCGGACGTGTCGAGGTGGCGGTGCAGCCGAGCGAGGTCGACGTCTTCGCCGGCCGACGTGTGATCTTCACCCAGTCGCGCAACAACGACCTCGCCTGGATCCAGGACTGGGTGCGCTATGCGCGCGACGCCCACGGCGCCGACGCCGTCCTGATCTACGACAACGCCTCGACCCGCTACCACGCCGCCGCCATCGCAGAGGCCCTCGCCGCCGTCTCCGGCATCGCCGCGGCGCGTGTGGTGGAGTGGCCGTTCAAGTATGGGCCGCAGGGGCTGGACGCGCGCCGCTTCTGGGATTCCGACTTCTGCCAGCACGGCGCCTGGGAACACGCGCGGCGCCGCTTCCTCGAAGCCGCGCGCTCCGTCCAGAACGCCGACGTCGACGAGCTCGTCGTCTCCACGCAGGGCGAGAGCGTCTTCGCCGCGGCCGAGGCCGACCCGTTCGGCATCCTGCGCTATCGCGGGCGCTGGGTGGTGGGAACCGGCGAGCGGGCCAGCGTCCCGGTGCGGCACGCCGACTTCGACACGGTGCAGCGCGAGAAGATCGCCCGGCGCTTCGGCGTGCTCCCGATGAACGCTCTCGCCTGTCCGCCGAAATGGACGCTGGTGCCCTGGCGCTGCCCCGACCGGGCGCAGTGGCGGGTGCACACGGTGGGAGGGTGGCCGGCCGCCCTGCGCACGACATCGGATTTCGGCTACCGGCACTTCCGCGAGATCAACGACAACTGGAAGTACCAGCGCACCAGCGCCGACCGGTTCGATCCCGCCATCCATGAGATCGACGCGGCCCTGACGGCGCAATTCGCCCGGGTCGACTGGTCCGCCTGAAGCCGCGGTCCCGCAGCCGTCCTTCCGTCCCGATCAGGACGCCCCGCCGCTCCAGCCCACCCGCTCCATCATCGCCGACCGGACGCCGGCGATGTCGAGGGCGAGCGCGGCCGCGGCATAGGTGACGATGCCGCTGACGACGGCGGTCGCGAAGACGGTGATGTCGCCCGTCGCGCCGGTGCGGGCGACCAGAGCGGTCGGCACCGCCATGACGAGCACCGCCGCCACGACCTTGACGAGGGGGCGCCAGGCGAAGGGCAAGGGATGGGCCCACCGCGACAGCACATAGCCGGCCACGACGCCCGCCGCCTCGGCGATGACCAGCGACCAGGCAGCCCCCTTGAGGCCGAACGACGGCACCAGGAGAGCCATGGCCACGACGTTGACGACGAGGCTCGACATGCCGTGCGCCACCATGAGGATGGGCTTCTTGGCGAGGTGGAAGCTGATCTGGACGAACTGCTGGGAGACGGTCTGGAACAGCCAGGAGAAGACGAGGATCGGGATGAGGAGCGCCGCGGTGTCGCGGAATTCGGGACCGAGGATCAGGGCGGCGAAATGCGGCGCGACGAGCGCCAGGCCCACGACGGCGGGCATGACGACGGCCAGGAGAAGCTCGCCGCTGCGCGTCAGATGGATGTCCGCTGCGGCTGCCCCCTCCTCGGCGAGGGCGCGGATGGCGAGCGGGACCACGGCCGAGGCGACGGACAGGGCCGGAAAGAGGATGATCTGGCGGACGAGGTCGGCCGCGGCGCCATAGACGCCGGCGGCGGCGTCGCCCAGCAGGGCGGCCACGAGCAGCCGGTCGAGCGCGGCGTGCAGGGCGAAGACGCCGCCCGACAGGGCCATGGGCACGCCGAAGCCGAGCATGGTGCGGAAGGTGACGGTGTCGAAGGCCTTGCGCGGACCCTTCCAGACGACCGGGGAAAAGGCGAGCGCGGCGATCACATAGGCACCGGCGACGCCGACGACGAGGCCGAACCCGCCCCATCCCGCCTGGACGAGGGCGAAGGAGATGGCGATGGCGGCGAAGGCGCGCACCACGGTCGCGCGCATGTAGGCGGTCGACTGGAGGCGCGCCCTGAGGATCTCCTGGCCGAGTTCGAAGAGGCCGAGCGCCGCGGCGAGGACGAGGGCGGCGAGCGCCTTGTCGAGGGGCACGGCCAGCGCCCAGACCGTGACGCCGAGGGCGACGGGCAGGGTCGCGACGGACAGGGCATAGGCGGCGAGTGCCGTCAGGCGGATGTCCGTCGCCTCGCCCTCCGATTCGAAGCGCAGCACCGACAGGCGGACCCAGGTGAAGAGCAGCGACGAGACGATGCCGGCAACCGACAGCGCCACGACGTAGACGCCGTATTCGGCCGGCGTCAGCAGGCGCGTGAACAGGATCACCGACAGGAAGCCGAGCGCCGACGAGGTGCCGTGCGCAACCATGTAGGTGGAGGTCTGCCGGATCAGCATCAGCGGCGGTCCCGCAGGAAATGCGCGATGACCCGCGCCAGAGGCTTCACCCGGTAGGCGGCGTCGAGCGGCAGCGGCCGGTTGGGCAGTCCGTCGGTGCGCCTGAAATAGGTCGGCACCCAGGTGTGCCTGTCGGTGATGCCCCAGGTGAGGATGGAATCGATGGGCGAGCCGGCGCGCACGGCGTCGAGGAATTCGTAGGCCTTCGCGGCGACGAGGATGTCGCGCACGTCGGGCGGGCCGGGCAGCTTGTCGTCGATGACGTCCAGCTCGGTCACGAGCACCGCGAGGCCCATGGCCCGGCATTCCGCGGTGAAGGCGGCGACGCCCTCGCGGTCGATCGCCAGGTCGCCGCGCAGGTGGCCCTGCAGCCCGACGGCGTGCAGCGGCACGTTGCGCAGCTTCAGGTCGCGGATGAGACGCAGGAAGGCCTCCCGCCGGCGGCGATAACGGTCGCCGACGAATTCGATGTCGTACTCGTTGATGACGAGCTGCGCCTCGGGATCGACGCGCGCCGCGGTGCGCAGGGCGAGCGCGAAATGGGCCTCGCCGAGGCGCTGCTGCCAGATGGAGGGGCGGATGTCGGAGCGGCTGGCGGGATCGTCGGGGATCGCCTCGTTGATGACGTCCCAGCTCTTGATGCGACCGCGATAGCGGCCCATCACCGCCTCGATATGGCCGACGAGCAGACGCTCGGCGTCCGATGCGGATGCGATGGTCTTGGTCCAGTCGGGCATGGCGCCGTACCAGACGAGGGTGTGGCCGCGCAGCGTCAGGCCGTTGGCGGTGGCGAAGGCCATCTGCCTGTCGGGCAGGTCGTAGACGAACTGCTCGCGGGTCGGCCGGATGTCGAACCATTTGAGGCCGCCCTCGCCGACGATCTGGCGGCAATGGCGGGCGATCGCCGCCCGGAACTCGGGCTCGACGGCGAGCGGCACGTCGCGGACCGCCGCTCCGTAGCGCAGGCCCGCCAGGGGCGAGGCCTCGTCGGCGGCGGCGGGGCCGGCCAGCAGAGTCCCCAATGGGGACGCGGAGGCCAGGCCGAATCCGGCGGCGGCCTTCAGGGACGTCAGGATCGTTTCGCGGCGGGACAGCATGGGGCCTCCTCGACCCGCCCTCGCAAGAGCCGTTCCGGCGCCGGCCGAGAACAGTTCGCCGGCAAGGCTGACAGGTGACGGAAGGGGTTGGAACGCACTACAACGAATCGTAACACGGTGGTGGCGCGTTGGAACGCATGGATCGGTCGGGCGACGGCAGGATCCGGCAGGACGAAGGGACAGGCGACATGGTGAAGGCGATCCGCATCCACAAGACCGGGGGACCGGATGCGATGGTCTACGAGGACGTGCAGGTGAAGCCGCCGGGTCCTGGCGAGGCCTATATCCGGCAGACCGCCATCGGCGTGAACTTCATCGACGTCTATTACCGCAGCGGGCTCTACAAGTTTCCCTCGCTGCCGCACGGGATCGGCATGGAGGCGGCCGGCGTGGTGGAGGCCATCGGGCCGGGCGTCACCGAGGTCGCCTTCGGCGACCGGGTCGCCTATGCCGGCGGGCCGCCCGGCGCCTATGCGGAGAAGCGCATGATCCCGGCGGCGCAGCTCGTCAAGCTGCCCAAGGCGATCGACGACAAGGTGGCCGCCGCCATCATGCTGCAGGGCATGACGGCGCGCTACCTGCTGAAGGAAACCCACCCGGTGAAGAAGGGCGACACGATCCTCGTCCACGCCGCGGCGGGCGGCATGGGGCTGTGGCTCTGCCAGTGGGCGAAGGCACTCGGCGCCACCGTCATCGGCACCACGTCCAGCGCGGAGAAGGCGGCGCTCGCCAAGAAGAACGGCTGCAAGTTCCCGATCATCTACACCGAGGAGGACTTCGTCGCCCGCGTGATGGAGATCACCGGCGGCAAGGGCGTGCAGGTGGTCTATGACGGCGTCGGCAAGGACACGTTCCTGAAATCGCTCGAATGCCTCGCCGTCCGCGGGCATCTCGTGCTGTTCGGCACGGCGTCCGGCGTTCCTGACCCGATCTCGCCCGCGGTCCTGTCGGCGAAGTCGGCGACGCTGACCCGGCCCGGCCTCTACCACTACATCGCCACCCGCAAGGACCTCCTGGCCAATGCCAAGGACGTGTTCGACGTGGTGAAGGACGGCACGGTGACCGTCCAGAAGCCGCAGGAATATGCGCTGAAGGACGCCGCCAAGGCGCACAAGGACCTCGCCGGCCGCAAGACGACGGGGTCGATCATCCTCATCCCCTGACGGCAAGGACCGCCCGATGCGCGGACGCCCGGCCGCAAGGACCGGGCGTTCGTCGTTTCAGGGGGGACGGGGTCAGCCGCCCTGCCCCGGCCTCAGGCCCGGGGGCACGTTGAGGAAGCCGCCCTGCTGCTGCGGCGGTGCCGGCTGCGGCCAGCCCTGCGGGGGATGGCCGGGCTGCGGAGGGTAGCCGGGCTGCTGGGCGTAGGCGGTCTGCGGCGGATAACCGGGCTGGGCCGGATAGCCGGCGGGTGCGGCCTCGGCCGGCCAGCCCGCGGGTTGGGGCCCCGCCATCGGCCCGCCCACCACCTGCCCGCCAGCGGGGGGCGCTGCGGCGCGGCGGCGCTCGCCGAGGAGCTTCAGGCCATAGGCGCCGGCCACCCCCGCCGCGATCAGCGCGATGGACATGACCGGGCGGTGCCAGAACCAGGCGATGGCGAAGGTCGGCAGCGCCACCACCAGCGTCAGCGCCAGGGCGACGATGCCGGCACCGGCGGCCATGGCCGAGCCGAAGAGCGGAATGACGTCGGCCAGCACCACGAAGGGCCGCAGCACCAGGTTGAAGCCGATCCACATGACGATCAGCGCGACCAGCCGCAGCACCCAGGTGAGGATGCGGTTGGACTCGTGGGCGTGGGCATAGAGCTCCTGCGCCGCCTTGGTGCCGGTCTCGCCGAGGAAGACGTCGCGGCCGTTGGAGGCCTGGTAGGGACCGAAGCCCTGCGCGACCTGCTTCGCCACCACGGTCACCGGTCCCTCGGGCAGCACGGTGTAGGAGATGCGCACGTCGCCGACGGCCGGGCTGCCGGCGTCGTAGCCGACATAGACGTTGCCGTCGGCGAGGCGCGCCTGGGAGCCGAAGCGGGCCTGGAAGGCGCGCAGCTGCGCGTCGGTCACCTCCAGGCGGCGCTCGGCGGAGCTGCCGAACAGGCCGACGACGCGGCTCTCGGCGCGGAAGGCGCCGATGGTGGCGTTGGGCGCGGTCTGGCTGCGGCCGGTCACCGGCATGGCCGGGTTCTCGTGGCCGCCCGGACGGCGGAAGCGGCTGGAATCGATCGGCCGGTCCGACCAGACGCGGGTGTATTCATAGGTGGTGGTGCGCGTCTGCGAGCCGCCGGCATTGCTGCGGGTCTCGGTGCGCTGCTCCTCCTTCCACTGGTACATCTCGACCTTGCGGACGAGGCGCACGGCGTCGGTGGTGATCTGGAAGTCGGAATCGGTCAGCCGGCCGCCGGAACGCAGGTCGCCGGAGACGTGGACGAGCTTGCCCTCGTTGGCCGGGTCGACGCGGGTCGGCGGCACCGTGACGGTGACGCCGGAGCCCTCGTTCAGCGCCCGCGTCGTGCCGATCGCACGCCCCTCGTTCCAGAAGATGCCCCAGATGGTGGCGGCGACCAGGGCGAGCCCGATCAGGATGCCGGTGATCGACTGCCAGAGCCTCTCCAGAAACCCGACATGTTCGGTCGTCGAATCGCTCCCGACTTCGCCGCTCTGCGCCGGTCCCGCGCTCCAGCCGTCCTGATCCATGCTCATCCTGATTCCCCCTCACGTAAGGTGAGGGTAATCCGCCACGGCCGTGTTTCAACGCGCCCGCGCAGTGCCGCGTGAGTGTTTCAGGCGTGCAATCAGGGTGTGGCGATGAGCCGGTAACCGATGCCGCGCACCGTCTGGAGGTGGAGCGGATTGGCCGGGTCGACCTCGATCTTGCGGCGCAGGCGGTTGACCTGCACGTCGACGGTGCGCTCGTTGATGTCGCCGCCGGGCGCCGCGAGGTCATAGCGCGGCACGGTCTCCCCGGGTTTCACGGAGAGGACGCGCAACATCTCCTTCTCGCGGTCGGTGAGGCGGACGACCTCCTCGCCCTTCTTCAGCTCCAGCCGGCTGATGTGGAAGTGGAAGTCGCCGAACTTGACGGCCTCCACCACCGGCTGCGGCGAAGGCATGGCACGCCGCAGGATGCCGCCGATGCGCAACAGGAGCTCGCGCGGCTCGAAGGGCTTGGGCAGATAGTCGTCGGCACCGATCTCGAGCCCGGTCAGGCGATCGGAGAGGTCGGCCCGGGCGGTGAGCATGAGGATGGGGATGTCGCGCGGTCCGGCGGTGCCGGCGCGGATCGCCTTGGCCAGCTCGAAGCCCGTCTCGCCCGGCATCATCACGTCGAGGATCAGGAGATCGAAGGTCAGGCCGTCGAGCTTCTTGCGCGCCGCGGCGGCGTGGCCGGCGGTGGTGATCCGGTAGCCGTTGTTGGTGAGGTAGCGGGCGAGCGTCTGGCGAATGACGCGGTCGTCGTCAACGATGAGGAGGTGCGGCGCGTCGTCGGCCGGCGGTTTCAACGACGTCGACATCGTGTCAGCGCTCCTTGCCGCGCTGGAGGGCGCGAT
Organism: Rhizobiales bacterium Ga0077556; assembly: GCA_001464235.1. Taxonomy (GTDB): domain Bacteria; phylum Pseudomonadota; class Alphaproteobacteria; order Rhizobiales; family Phreatobacteraceae; genus Phreatobacter. The sequence continues at coordinate 18,613 of LNFH01000122.1, forward strand.
CGGCCTGGGTGATCATCCGCGTCACGTCCTCACGGCCCTCGGGATCGATCATCGCATAGAGGAACCGCACCGCCTGGTCGCGGGTCGTGCCGGACTGGGCGATGGCGCGGGCGAAGCGCTCGGTCTGCAGCTTGGCGAGTTCGAGGGCCAGCGCCCTGCCCTTCTCGGTCACCGCCAGCAGGCGCTGGCGGCGGTCTACCTGGCCCTCCTTCTGCAGGATGAAGCCCTGCTCGACCAGTTCCTTCAGCACCCGCGCCAGGCTCTGCTTGGTGATCTTGAGGATGTCGAGGAGATCGGCCACCCGGATCTCCGGATGGCGGAATACGAAATGCAGCACGCGGTGATGGGCGCGGCCGAACTGGTAGCGCTCCAGCACGTGGTCGGGATCGCCGACGAAGTCGCGATAGGCGAAGAACATCAGCTCGATAAGCTCGTAGGCCGGGTCGCGGCCTGTCGGCTCCGCCCCCGCCGCCGCGGTGCCGGACGTGGTGCGGCGCTGGGCCGGAGAGACATTTATGTCAGCCATGTTGACATATTCGATGCCGATTGTTACTCATCTGCCCGCATTCACGAAACGATCGTACCCGTCGCTCCAGCGCCGGCTCTCGCATGACAAGGTTAGCCGGACCCGGCCCAGTTCGCAAAACGCGATGTGGACGCCCGAGAAGCCCGGAGAGTACAGGAGGAAGACATGTCTCTGGTCCCGTTCCACGACCGCGATGGCTTTATCTGGATGGACGGCAAGCTCGTCCCCTGGCGCGACGCGCAGGTGCACGTCCTCACCCACGGCCTGCACTATGCCTCGGCGGTGTT
>LNFH01000123.1 GCA_001464235.1 Rhizobiales bacterium Ga0077556
GATCCACCTCGCCATCGCCACCTGGGAATGGCCGAGCTATTTCGACCCGGCGACCAAGATGAAGGGCATCCGCCTCGACATCGCCGAGTATCGCCGCCCCGACCCGGCGACGGCGCCCTCGACCTCGAAGGCTGCGGGTCTCTACATGATCTGCACCATCTCCAAGCACAAGGCGGAGAAGAAGGGCTATGCCGACGCCCTGATGTTCGACTGGCAGGGCCGCGTCGCCGAGTGCACCGGCGCCAACGTCTTCTTCATCAAGGACGGCCAGGTGCACACGCCCATCGCCGACTGCTTCCTCGACGGCATCACGCGGCGCACCGTCATCGACCTGTGCCGCAAGCGCGGCTTCGAGGTGATCGAGCGCCGGATCATGCCGGAGGAGCTTTCGAGCTTCAACGAGTGCTTCATCACCGGCACGGCCGCCGAGGTGACGCCGGTCTCCGAGATCGGCCCCTATCGCTACACGCCGGGGAACATGTCGAAGACGATCATGGACGACTACACGGTCGAGGTGACGCCGAAGGCCGCAGCCGCCTGAGCCGCAGCGCCCTCACGAAATCTCGCGAAGGCCGGGCTCGTCCCGGCCTTCTTGGCTTTCCGGATCGGGGATGCGCCCGACCTGTCGCTTTCCGCCGGGTCCCTGCTAGGCTGCACCGGAGCGGCGTCCGGACGGATGGCGGGCGTCGCAGCCAGACAACATCCAGAGCGGAAAGCACCAGCACCATGAAACGGATCGTCTCGTCCCTCGCGCTCGCCGCGGCTCTCGGCATGGGAGCGGCCGGCGGCACGGCGCTCGCCCAGTCCGGCGGCGCAACGCTGCGCAACATCCAGAGCGCCGGCGCGGTCAAATGCGGCGTCAGCCCGAGCCTCGCCGGATTCTCGCAACCCGACAGCGCCGGCACCTGGACCGGGCTCGACGTGGACCTCTGCCGCGCGGTGGCCGCCGCCATCTTCAACGACCCCACCAAGGTGCGCTTCTCGCCGCTCTCGGCCAAGGACCGCTTCACCGCGCTCCAGTCGGGCGAGGTGGACCTGCTGTCCCGCGTCACCACCTGGACGCTGCAGCGCGACACGGCGCTCGGCCTGAACTTCGCCGGCGTGAACTACTATGACGGCCAGGGCTTCATGGTCCGCAAGGCGCTGAACGTGAAGACGGCGCGCGAACTCTCCGGCGCCTCCGTCTGCGTGCAGACCGGCACGACGACGGAGCTGAACGTCGCCGACTATTTCCGCACCAACGGGATGCGCTACGAGCCGGTCGTCTTCGCCACGGCCGATGAAACGCTGAAGGCCTATGAGTCCGGCCGCTGCGACGTCTTCACCACCGACGCGTCGGGCGTCTATTCCCAGCGCCTCAGCCTCGCCAAGCCCGACGACCACCTCGTCCTGCCGGACATCATCTCGAAGGAGCCGCTCGGGCCGGTCGTGCGCCACGGCGACGACCAGTGGTTCGACATCGTCAAGTGGACCCACTTCGCCATGGTCACGGCCGAAGAGCTCGGCATCACCAAGGCCAATCTCGACCAGATGCTGCAGTCGACCAACCCGGAGATCCGCCGCGTGCTCGGCGTCGAGGGCAATGGCGGCGAGGCCCTCGGCCTGACCAAGGACTGGGTCGTGCGCATCGTCCGCCACGTCGGCAATTACGGCGAGAGCTTCGACCGCAACCTCGGCGCCGGCTCGCGTCTCGGCATCGCCCGCGGGCTCAACGGCCTGTGGAACGCGGGCGGCCTGCAATACGCACCGCCCATCCGCTGAACGGGCAGACGGCGGGCGCCCTCAGAAGAGGCGCCCGCCGATCGGCACCTGATGACCGGGGCCGATCAGCACGACCTCGCCGTCGGCGTCGGGGACGCCGAGGGTGAGCACCTCCGACATGAACTTGCCGATCTGCCGCGGCGGGAAGTTGACCACCGCCAGCACCTGGCGGCCGACGAGCGCGGCCGGTTCGTAGTGCCGCGTGATCTGGGCCGAGGACTTCTTCCGGCCGATCGTGCCGCCGAAGTCGATGACGAGCTTGATCGCAGGCTTGCGTGCTTCCGGGAACGGCTGGGCCTCGACGATCTCGCCGACGCGGATGTCGACCTTCAGAAAATCGTCGAAACCGATGATCGGGCTGGGCTCGGCTGGCAGCATGACGCACTCGCGGAAATGAAAAGGCCGGGACGGACCCGGCCTTTCTCGCCTATCGGCGCGTGAGGTCAAGCGGTCCGCCGCTCCTCAGACCGGGGTGACCTTGGGATCGCGGAAGTCGTCGCCGCGCCAGCCGCGCTGCGACGGCTCGCGGTCCTCCGCGTCCGGGCCCCAGGAGGAGGACCGGCGGCGCCAGCCGAACGGGGCGCAGAGCAGGCTCTTCAGCGGCGCCGTGAGCTGCTCGACGGATTTCAGGGTCTTGGCCGCGCGGCCCGCCTTGGCGAGTTCCTCGTCGAGCACCCGCATGGTGCGGGCGAGCGCCGGATCCTCGTCTTCGAGCCAGGCCCTGACGACCTTGGCGAAGGCGATGGCGAGGCCCTGGGCGCGGATCATGCCGCCGGCGCCCGGGACCTCGACGCCGGCCGCCGCCAGCATCCAGCGGTGCGAACGCCGCGCCACGCCGTTGAGGGCGAGGGCGAGGCCCGGATCGCGCATGGCGGCGCGCGACAGGTTGCGGATGGCGGCCTTGTGGGGCGCGAGGAGGTCGAGCCGCCGCATCAGGACGTCGAAGAGCTTCTCCTTGGTGTCCTGGTCGGCGAGATCGGCGTCGATGCCGTCGAGCACCGCCTTGTCGA
>LNFH01000124.1 GCA_001464235.1 Rhizobiales bacterium Ga0077556
TGGTCATCAGCGCCGGGGTCACTGCCGCCGGGATCATCCCGCGGTCCTTGAGCCGGTGAACATAGTCACGCGCGGTCAGAACCGGAAGCCACCGGAGATCATGATCCGCCGGGAGATGATCCAGTTCTCGGAGCGGAGCGAGGCCTGGCCGACGGTGGCGGGCACGCCGCCCGTACCGCCGCCGCCCGCCGTGACGAGCGTCTGGCCGGCGAGGGTCTGCGTCAGGTTCTGCGAGGGCGAGAAGACCGCCTCCACCTCACCGTCGAGGCGTACGAAGGCGCGGCCGAGCGGCACCTCGACGCCGGCGCCGAAGACGGCCGAGGGCAGCCAGCGGCCGGTGCGGCTCGCCACCCGTCCGCCGGAGGTGCAGGAAACCGGCGGCCCGACCGTGCAGGAGCGCGATCCCGTGGCGTCGAAATCGACCTGCTCGGAAAGGCGCGCCATTCAGGAACGGCATGAAGCCGGAGAAGGCATAGCCGAAGCGGCCGGTGACGGCGAGGCCGCTGTCGATGCCGGCGCGGTAGGTGCCGGAGGCCGTGTTGGTGTAGGGCGCAAGGCCCGGGATGGAGACCACACTCGACCCGCCGAGGCGGCCCGTGCCGGCCTCGCGGCCGAGTCGCCCGCGCAGCTCGACGCCGGAGATCCAGCCCTGGCCGGCGCCGAAGTTCCAGCCGGCGAGGAGGTGGGCGGTGAGGCCCGAAAGCCCCGCGGAGGTGCGGCAGCCCGATCCGCCGCCGAGCGAGACGGGACCGAGATAGGGAACGTTCGTGCCTGGGCAGGCGAATCCGTCGACGAGGCTGAAATCGCGATGGGCGGGAAGGCCGTAGCCGAGGCCGCCGGCGACGTAGAAGCCGCCGAAGCCGCGGTTGGCGGCGGCGACCGCATCGAAATCGGGAATGGCGGAATGGCGCACGTCCTGCGCCGCAGCGCCCGCGGCAGCGAGCACGGTTCCAAGCACGACGACGAGCCGCAAGGCGTGGCGAACCACGGCCATCTCCTCCACCCGACGCGACCCGGTTCATGTTTAACACGGGGTGGACGGGGACGAGCGAAAACCGCGGATGAGGGTGGATGGTCCGTTAACGACGCGGGCGGCGGGCTCGGCTGTCGCCGGGGCTCCCGGGCCTGTCCACGCGATGACCGTCATCCCCGGCCGAGCGCAGCGAGGGGACGGGGATCCACGGTTTTTGGGGAAACCAATGGACGCCATCGTGCGCGGCCACTCCTGGACCCCCTTCCCTCGGCCTTCGGCCTCGCCGGGGATGACGTCCCGTGTTGAACGGCCCGAGGCGCCGCGGCGGAGGCTGCAGGGCTCTTCCCGGCCATGACGGATGGGGCTGTGCTTCACCTCTCCCCGGCGGGGAGAGGTCGACGAGCGGAGCGAGGCGGG
>LNFH01000125.1 GCA_001464235.1 Rhizobiales bacterium Ga0077556
TGTTGACATGGCAACAGAAATGTTTCGCCGAGACCGAAACATAATGAAGGGTGTGAGACATCAGTTGGGAGAAGTTGGCATTGCGGTCGCGGCTTTCCGTTTCTCGGAGCGCGGCCTCCGCAGGGAGCAATTGCCGAACCTATTCAATTGGCTTTCAAAAGAGTACCACGATAGTGTCCTTGCTATAGACTGGATTCATTTGGCTCAAGAAATTGGAGCAAATCTAAACGAGAAAATGGTAATATTCTCTGATATTACTGCCGATGAAATATATCTTTATCTAGATGGTTCAGATATGAGAAAAATAATACTGAAAGATTGCTACTTTACGAAGCGATCTGAGGTTGATGTTGATGTTGCCGAATGTCTTCCAACATTTGATTCTTGCTATTTTTCGCTGCTCGCATCTTCTCTTCCTTTGAACCAAATAGAAAAACGGTTTTTGAGTGAAACTCAGATTGAAAACTTCCATCATCTAGACAGCGCGCGTGAACTATTGAAGGCATCAAGAGCTGAGCAGGTTGTGGGAATTGCACTTAATGCTATCGATAAGCTGTTTATACAAAGTCTCTCGGGACGCCAAGAAAGGGCATTTTCTCGGGGGATCGCCGGTCATGTGGTCGGACTAGTACCTGATGTACTGGACGCAATGAGGCGGGAGGGTCTGTGTTTTCGGAGGACGAACCAAGGCAATCCTGTCTGGTATCCCGTCAAGTCACAGCTTGCTGTTGCTAGAGAGTTTTATGCATCTGGCGGTACAATAAAAAATGCTCTCCTTGAGCGACTTAGGAGGATCGAAGCCCAGTAACTGCCGCCCCCTTCGGCCGGAAGGCGATGCAATGGGCCGGGTTGGTCTCCAGCCGCGGCCCTTCGATGAGGTCGATGCAATAGGGGATGGCGGGCATCACCGCGTCGAGGCATTCGCGGATCGAGGAGGGTTTGCCGGGCAGGTTGACGATGAGCGAGCGGCCGCGGATGCCGGCCGTCTGCCGCGACAGGATGGCGGTGGGCACCACCTTGAGGCTCACCTGCCGCATCAGCTCGCCGAAGCCGGGCATCATCTTCTCGCAGACGTCCTCCGTCGCCTCGGGCGTCACGTCGCGGACGGCCGGACCGGTGCCGCCGGTGGTGAGGATGAGCGGGCAGGCCTCGACGTCGGCGAGGTCGATCAGCGCCGCCGCGATGGCGTCGCGCTCGTCGGGAATGACGCGGGCGACCGGATGCCAGGGCGAGGCGAGGAGGTCGGTGAGGGCCGCGACGATGCCGGGCCCGCCCTTGTCCTCGTAGACGCCGCGGCTGGCGCGATCGGACACGGTGACGACGCCGATGGGGACGGAGAGGGTGCTCATGCGCCTCCCTTAGCGCTCCGGGGCCCCGCGCTCAATGCGGCGTAGGCGTCGCGCGTCAGTTCCATCTCCACATGGGCGACCGTCGTGCCGCGCGCCTTGCTGGCGCGCGTCGCGAGGCCGGTTCGCACGAAGCCGGTCTTCTCGTGGACGCGGAGCGATCCCGGATTATCCGCGAAGGCCCCGGCCTTGAGGAGGTCGATGGCCGGGTCGCGGAAGGCGAGGCCCGCCATGGCGATCACCGCCTCGGTGGCGAAGCCGCGGCCCCAATAGGGCTTGCCGAGCCACCAGCCGATGGTCGCAGCCCTCCCCTGCCGGGTGAAGGTGATCATGCCGATGAAGGCGTGGGGCTCGCGCAGCCGGGCGAGCGCGAGCGCCAGCGAATCGCCCGCCAGATTGGAGGCGATGGCGTCGCCGACGAAGGCGGAGGCATGGGCCTCCGTATAAGGGTGGGGAACCGCGACCAGCATGCGGGCGACGTCGATGTCGCCGGCATAGAGGGCGAGGCGCGGCACATCCGCGAAGGTCGGCTGGCGCAGGACCAGCCGCCGGGTCGCCAGCGGAACGGCATCGAGCCAGGGAGAGGGATCGGCGGACAACACGACCTCCGTGGTGCGCCCGCCGGTATGGAACCGGCGGGCCGTCCGGGCAAGGGGCCGTGCTCAGGATCGCTCGCCGATGACCACCTTCGGCGCCGAGCGCCTCAGGATCGGGTCGCGCCAGGCCTTGAGGCTGGCCCAGAGGGTGCGGTCGAGGCGGAACTTGTCGACCGGCACGGAGCTCGCCAGCAGCCGCGAGCGGGTGAGGCCCGCGCCGATCCACTGGAAGCCGCATTTCTCGATGACGCGGCGGGAGGCGGGATTGACGACCCGGGCGCGGGCCGCCACGGCCTCGGCGCCGCGGTCGGTGAACAGGTGGTCGACGACGGCCCGGGCGGCCTCCGTCGCATAGCCGCGGCCCCAATGGGCGGTGCCGAGCCAGTAGCCGATTTCGGGATCGCCGAGTTCGGGCATCACGAAACCCGTCGCGCCGACGAGCGCGCCGTTGGTCTTCAGGGTGATGAGAAGGGGATGGTCCTGGGACGTCCAGGCGTTGGCGATCCACGTCTCCGCGTCTTTCGCCGCATAGGGATGCGGGAGATTGGCCGTCATTTCGGCAATCCGCCGGTCGTTGGCCATCGCCACAACCTGCGGGACGTCCTCGAAACGCGGCACACGGAGAACCAGCCGCTCCGTCTCGAGGACGGGCATACAGCTCTCGAGCAATTCGCCGCCGGAGCGGCCTTCCAGTTCGGTTTCGAGGCACGTCATGGCAGGTTCCTTCCCTCGCCGGTGGCCGGGCCTGGAACCATCTCCAGGACCGAAGAAAAAAGGGGCGCCGGCTGTCTCACCGGGCGCCCCTTGATCTTCGATCCTCGATCAGCGGAGCAGCCTGGCGAACTCGCCGGCGGCTCCGATGTCGGTGCCGCCTGTTACTCGGCGGCGGCAATCATCGGAACAACCGACACGTAGGTACGGTTATTCGCTTTCGTTCGGAATTCTACGCGGCCGTCGACGGTCGCGAAGAGCGTGTGATCCTTGCCGAGCCCGACATTGGTGCCGGGATGGAACTTGGTGCCGCGCTGGCGCACGAGGATGTTCCCCGAGACGACCGCCTGGCCGCCGAAGCGCTTCACGCCGAGACGCTGTGCATTCGAATCGCGACCGTTCCGAGACGAGCCGCCTGCTTTTTTGTGAGCCATGAGGAGCTCCCGATTCCGTTATGTCTTATAAGACGTCTGATTCACGAAGATGGCAACAGCAGGACGCTGCTTACCAGTCCTCACCGGATTTCTGCTCGGCCTGATCGGCCTTGGCGCGCGGCGGCTTGCCCGCCAGCAGCTCCTTGGCCTGCTCGACCCATTCCTCGCGCTTGGCGCGGCCGCGGAGCGCGAGCTCCTTGTCCTTCGCCTCGAGGTCGGCATCGGTCCAGGAGGCGATCTGCTCCCAGGAGGTGATGCCGGCGGCGCGCAGCTTCTTCTCGATCGTCGGGCCGATGCCGGCGATCAGCGACAGGTTGGACGAGTCCAGGGCGCCGGCGGCGGGCAGGGCGGCGATGCCCTGGGGCTTCGCGTCAGCGGCCGGAGCGGCCGTCTTCGGGGCGGCGGCCTTGGAGGGCTTGGCGCCGTCGACGAGGATCTCGGAGATGCGGACGATCGTCAGGTCCTGGCGATGGCCCTTCTTGCGCTTGGAATTCTGGCGGCGGCGCTTGCGGAAGGAGATGGTCTTGGGGCCGCGGGCCTGGCGGACGATCTCGGCGGAAACCGAGGCGCCGGCCACGAAGGGCGCGCCGATGGTGATGCCGGCGTCGCCGCCGACCATGAGAACCTCGGGGAACACGACCACGTCGCCGGCTTCGGCTTCGAGCTTCTCGATGGTGATCGTGTCGGCGGCGGCAACCTTGTACTGTTTGCCGCCCGTCTTGATGACTGCGTACATCGTCTGTCGTCCTTGTCTCGACGGGCCTTGGCGCATCCTTCAGGGGAGCGGCCGGCCGTCTTCTTGTTTGGTCTTGCCGCCCCGTGGGAGGCGGTTGGTTCGCGCTCGGAGCACGGGCTTGACCGCATGACACGGCCAGGCTGAAGCTCCAAGAGGCGGCTCAATGATGGATAAGGCGGCGAGAGTCAAGGAAAACCCTGCAACGCCGGGGCTTTTTCTCGCCCGCGGATGCCCCTGCGCCGGGGCGTGGCCCCGTCCCGTCCCGACCCTTCCCGCGGTGCGGCGGATGCCGGCCGGCGCCCGCGGCGGCGACGCTCTGCGCGGAAATCGTCGCCGGCGCCAATGCAGCGCTTGAATGCGCCGTCCCGTTCCGCTATGTCGCGCTTCGCTTCAACAGCCGGCGATGGTCCTCATCCATCGCCCATGCGACCGCGGAGAGGTGGCTGAGTGGTTGAAAGCACCGCACTCGAAATGCGGCATACGGGCAACCGTATCGGGGGTTCGAATCCCTCCCTCTCCGCCAAAGCCCTCTGACATCGTTGATCGTTTTTCGCGCCTCGGGGTGCCTCGGCGTTGCGGCTCCCCGACAGGCTCAGTCGCCGTCGCGTCACTGTCCCGGCGGGCGGGTGCCTTCCCATGGCGTCTGTGCCGTCCTCATGGCCCCGAGCCGCAACCTGACGACAGAGGGCCGGACGATCGCCCGCCGCGTCGCGGGCGGGCGATCGGGAGATCCGGGGCTCATCTCACTTCGTCAGGCCCATGGTGCGCGGCAGCCAGAGCGTCAGCTCGGGAATGAAGGTGATCGCCACCAGCGAGAAGAGCAGCGGTACCAGCCAGGGCAGGATGGCCACCGTCGTCCGCTCGACCGTCATCCCCGATATTCGCGCCAGCACGAAGAGCACCATGCCGAGCGGCGGGTGGAGCAGGCCGATCATCAGGTTCAGCGTCATCATCACCCCGAAATGGATCGGGTCGATGCCGACCTTCAGAAGGATCGGCATCAGCACCGGCACCAGGATGGAGATCGAGGCGATGGGCTCGAGGAAACAGCCGACGATGAGCAGCAGGATGTTGACGAGAACCAGGATGACATAGGGGTTGGTGGTGATCGACAGCAGACCCTCGGCCGCCAGTTCGGTGAGCCGCGTCGTCGTCAGCACCCAGCCGAAGAGGGACGCGGCGGCGACGATGAGCAGGACGCTGGCGGTGGTCTCGATCGTGTCGAGCGTCACCTTGTAGAGCTGCTTCCAGGTCAGCGAGCGGTAGAGCACGAAGCCGAGGATGAGCGCCCAGGTGCAGGCGGCGATGGCGGCCTCCGTCGGCGTGAACCAGCCGAAGGTCATGCCGAGGATGATGATCATCGGCGTCAGCAGGGCCGGCAGGGCCGAGACGAAGGTCATGCCCAGCACCTTCCAGCGGAAGACCTGGTCGCGGCCCATGTTGTAGCGCCGCGCGCACCACCACACGAAGATCATCATGCTGGCGGTCATGAAGAGGCCGGGGATGACGCCGCCGAGGAACAGCGCGCCGATGGAGACATTGGCCATCATCCCGTAGATGACGAAGGGCAGGGAGGGCGGGATGATCGGCCCGAGGGTCGAGGAGGCGGCGGTGACGCCGACGGCGAACTCGGTCGAGTAGCCGTGATCCTTCATCGCCTTGATCTCGATGGTGCCGAGGCCGGCCGCATCGGCGATGGCCGTGCCGGACATGCCCGCGAAGATCACCGATCCCACGATGTTCACCTGGGCGAGCCCGCCGCGCATCCAGCCCGCCGAGGCGACGGCGAAGTCGTAGATGCGGTTGGTGATGCCGGCGGAGTTCATCAGGTTGCCGGCGAGGATGAAGAAGGGCACCGCCAGGAGGGGGAAGGAATCGAGGCCGCCCGCCATGCGGTGCAGCACCACGAAGTCCGGGATGAGGGCGACGAAGTGGGTGTAGTAGAGTGCGGAACCCGCGAGCGCGATGAAGACGGGGATGCCCGCGAGCAGCGCCACGAAGAAGATGAAGATGACGATGGTCATGGCGTGCCGCCGGCCTTGGTGTCGGTGCTGAGGGGATCGGGCCGGCTGAAGCCGGTGCGGGCGCCGCGCCAGACGATCTGTCCCTGGCGGAACAGCATCATGAAGCAGCCGATGGCGATGCCGCCGTAGACCAGCGACATCGGCCAGTCGAAGACGGTCATGTAGAGGTTGTGCATGCGCTCGGTGATCAGCACCGAGAACCAGGCGAGCAGGCCGATGAAGACGAGCTTGGTCACCTCCACGGCGCCGATCAGCAGGCGCTTCAGCGTCCCGTCGCGCATGACGTTCTGAACCAGCTCGACGGCGATGTTGGTGTTGCGCCGCACCACCATGGCGCCGCCGACGAAGACGAGCACCATCAGCAGGTAGCGGGCGATCTCCTCGGTCCAGGACAGGCTGTTGTTGAGCACGTAGCGGGTGAAGAACTGCAGGAAGACGATGAAGGCGAGGACCCAGAACAGGGCGATCGCCATCCAGTCCTCGACGTGCTTCTCGACGACGACCTCCTCGTCCTGCGCGACGATGAGGTGGACGTCGTCGCTCGGTTGCCCGGCGGGCGGCGGGTTGGGTGACATGGCATGTCCTCGCGGCGCGAAGCCGCTATGGAAGTCTGATGGGACGAGGGCGGTGCGGAGACGCCGCCGCGCGGGCGGCGCCTCCCGGAGCCGGGATCAGCTCGAGCGGGCGAGGCCCTGCAACGCGTCGTATTCCGCCTTCGACCAGCCGGCGCCGGAGGCCGCATCGTTGTGCAGCGGCATGGCGGCGGCGCGGAAGGCGGCGCGATCGGGGGTGACCACGGTCTTGCCGAGCTTGCGGAACTCGTCGGCGAGCTTCTGCTCGCTCTCGCGGATCTGGTTCGAGGCGCGCGAGGCGGCCTGCAGCAGAACCTCGTTGAACGTCGCCTTCTCGGCGTCGTTCAGGCGGCCCCAGACATGCGAGCCGACGATCGACAGGAGCGACTCCGTGATATGGCCGGTGAGCATGATGTGGCTCTGCACCTCGTAGAACTTCTTCGCCATGATGGTGGGAAGCGGGTTCTCCTGCCCGTCCACCGTGCCCTGCTGGAGGGCCAGATAGACCTCGGCGAAGGCGATCGGCGTCGCGTTGGCGCCGACCGACTTGGTGAACATCAGGAACAGCGGCGCCGGCGGCACCCGCAGCTTCATGCCGCGCATGTCCTCAGGCTTGTTGATGGCCTTGTTGGCGGTGACGTGCCGCTCGCCGTAATAGGTCAGCGCGGTGACCTTGTGGCGGGTCCGGCCCTCGTAGCCGGAGGCGATCTGCCGGAACAGGGGCGAGTCGCGATAGGCCTTCCAGTGGTCGAAGTCGCGCAGGACGTAGGGCGCGTTCGAAATGGCGATGGGCTTGTGGATCGAGCCGGCGAAGGCGACGCCGGTGTAGATCATGTCGACGGTGCCGAGCGACAGGCCCTCGTTGATCTGGTTCTCGTTGCCGAGCTGCGACGCCGGGAAGACGTCGATCTGGTACTTGCCGTTGGTGCGCCTGGCGATCTCGCCCGCCGCCCAGAGCGCCTCGGTGTGATAGGGCTCGCCCGTCTCGTAGACGTGGGCCCATTTCAGTTTCACCTGCTGGGCCCGCAGCGGCGTGGCGGCGAAGGTGGCGAAGCCGGCGCCCGCGATGAGCGCGTTGCGGCGTGAGATGCTGGTCATTGGGTGTCCTCCCTACCCGTGTTGTGGTGGTCGGGCGGTTTGGTCCGCCGCTTGTTGCCGGCCCCGCAGCGGGCGCCGGTGGCATGCCCTCAGGCGCGCTTCAGGTCGGAGCGCGCCGAATCCTCCAGGAAATAACCGGGGTTGAAGCGCTTGAGGTCGTCGAGGCCGAGCGACAGCCCATCGACATGGGCGCCCATCGCCGCGGCCGCCGCCTCGGCGTCGCGCGCCTCGATGGCGGTGAGCACCGCCTCGTGCTCGGTGACGACGCGGGCCATGCGGCCCTCCAGCGGAAGGGTCAGCCGGCGGAACCGGTCGACCTGAAGCTTGACGTGGCGGACGAGCGCCCAGACGCCGGGATAGCGGCCGGCGGTCGCCACCGCCTCGTGGAAGGCCTCGTCGGCACGGTGGAAGGCTTCCGTGTCGCCCGCTTCCGCCGCCTCGGCAGTGCGGACGAGGATGGCGCGCAGCTCGATGATCTGGCTCGGCGTCGCCGAGGCGACCGCGCCGCGGACGGCAAGCTGCTCGAGGACGCGGCGAATGGTGATCGCTTCCGGCAGGGCGGCGAGAGGGATGCGCGATACATAGGTGCCGGACTTCGACACGATGTCGACGAGACCCTCGTCGGCGAGCCGCAGCAGGGCTTCGCGGACCGGCGTGCGGCTGACGCCGTGGGCGGCCGCAATTTCCTTCTCGACGATGGGCTCGCCGGGCTTGCGCCGGAGCGACATGATCTCGTCGCGCAGCAGCGCGTGGATCACCGCGGCGGCCGTCTGGCTCCGCTGCGCGCCCCTGTCACCGCCGTTGAACACCAGGCTCAGCACGATCCGCCGCCCTCTCCCGGTACGACGGTACGCATAATATATCAGACATGCAACCGGCATCGTCGCCGGGTGGCGGGTCGCTGCGACGAGGCGGGGCGATCGCCATGCGGAGAGCCGTCCGCGGCCATCCGGAACAGGTGGGTCGGAGGAAACCGGACTGCGCCCGGATCGCGTGCGGAGAGCCGGCCCTCAGCGCTCCTGCGCGGGTCCGCCGGCCTGCGGGATGGCAGACAGTTGCTGGACGAGGTCGCCGACGGAACACCAGTCGTCGTCCTGGCGGCCGGATGCCGCGAGCCCCTTGATGACCTGCAGGACGACGGCGGAGACCGGGGCGAAGACCCGGGCGTCGTCGAGCGCCTTCGCCGCAATGGCGAGGTCCTTGGCGATCAGTGCCGTCCGGAAACCGGGCCGGAAATCGCGGTCGAGAAGCTTCTGGACGTGCCGCTCCAGCACGACGCTGCGTGCCGCCCCGCCGAGCAGGGCCTCGCGCACGCGCGCCGGATCGACCCCCATCTTCATGGCCAGCGCCATGGCCTCGCTGGCGCCGACGAGATTGGCGGAGACGCAGATCTGGTTGCAGGCCTTGGCGACCTGCCCGGCCCCGCTGCCGCCGATATGGACGATGGTCGTCGCCATCGCCGCGAGGAACGGCCGGGCGAGGGCTAGCGCCTCGTCGGGGCCGCCGACCATGCAGGTGAGCGTGCCGTCCACGGCGCCCTTCTGGCCGCCGGAGACCGGGGCGTCGAGCATCATGACGCCGTGGGCGGCGAGGCGCTGGGCAAAGCCGCGGGTCGCCACCGGGTCGATGGTGCTGGTGTCGACGACCACCGTCCCGGCGGCGAGGCGGGCGGCGATGCCCGCCGGGCCGAACAGCACCGCCTCGACGTCTGCCGTCGCCGGCAGGCAGAGGAAGACGACGCCCGCCCCTTCCACGGCGTCACGGGCGGACGGGGCGAGGCGCGCGCCGGCCGCAACCACGGGCTCCGCCTTGGCGGCGCTGCGGTTGAACACGGTGGTGTCGAAGCCCTTGCGGGCGAGGTTGGCGGCCATCCCGGCCCCCATGACGCCGAGCCCGATGAACGCCACCCTCTCCTTCGGCTGCGCCATGGCTCAGGTGTTTCCCTTCGCGGCGAGAACCGCCCTGGACGTGTCCTCCATGGCCTTCATGAAGCCCGCGCCGTCGAGATAGGCGAGATCCAGGTTGGTCCGCTGGGCCAGCTCCTTCATGCGGTCGCTCTGGAGGACGCGGGCGAAGAGCGCATCGTGATAGGCGATGATCGGCGCCGGGGTGCGCGCCGAAATCATCAGTCCCTTCATGTTCTCGATGTTGACCGGCACCCCGGCCTCGGTGAGCGAGGGCGTGTCGGGCAGGATGCTGGTGCGGTTGGACGTGGTGGCGAGGATGAAGACGTTGCCGGCATCGGCCTGGTTCTTGGCCTCGGCCGGCGTCAGCAGCGTCATGTCGAGCCGGCCGCCGAGGACGTCCTGCAACGCGTGGGCGCCGCCGCGATAGGCGACGTGGGTCATCTGGATGCCGGCCGTCTTCTCCAGGGCCTGGAAGGCGGCGTGCAGGATGCCGCCCTGCCCGGAGGACCCGTAGGTCAGCTTGCCGGGCTCGGCCTTGGCGCGCCTCACCAGTTCGGCGACGGAATTGATGCCGCCCTTCGCGTAGGTGACCAGCACCATGTGCTCGCGGTTGACCCGCGCGATGCCGCGGAAGTCCTCGAGCTTGTAGTTCAGGCGGTTGTAGTGCGGCAGGGTCGTGCTCTCGCTGCCGCCACCCACCAGCATCGTGTAGCCGTCGGGTTCGGCCCGCGCGACGAATTCGGCGGCGATGGCCCCGGCAGCTCCCGGGCGGTTCACCACCACCACCGGCACGGGCGCAACGCCCTCGGCAGCCTGGGCCACGGCGCGTGCGGTGACGTCGGTGCCGCCGCCGGCCTGGAAGCCGACCACCAGCGTGATCGGACGGTCCGGCGCCCAGCCGGACTGCGCCCTGGCGGAGACGACCGGGGCGACGAGCGCGGACCCGGCGAGGCTGAGAAAGTGACGTCGGTCGAACATGGTATTCCTCCCTTTGCGGCGTCGCGCTGCGGCGACTTGGTCATGGAGCGGTCAGGCGCCGGCGGCGGCCGTTCCACTCCGGCGGTCGGATGTCTCGAGGGGATCCGGCATGGCGACGGCGAGGTCCGCCGCCAGCGCCGCCAGCTCCCGGACGAGCGCCGGGACGAGGGCGATGCCCTGCGCCCTGCGCCCCTCGGCCAGGCGATGCTCGTATTCCCCGGCGAAGAGGATTTCGGCAACGCCGGGCGCCCGCGGCTCGGCCTTCAGCAGCGCCAGATAGTCCTGCATGCGGGCGATGAAGGCGGGCATCGGCATGAAGGCTGCGATGTCGATCAGGATGAAGGCATGGCCGACATCCTGGGGGTTCTTCCAGTCCTCGTACATGTTGCGCACGTGCGGGCCGTAACCGGCGCCGGTGAGCACGCCGGCGAGGATGTCGATGGCCATGGAGAGACCATAGCCCTTGGCGCCGCCCAGCGGCAGCACCGCGCCTGCGAGGCCCGCTTCCGCATCGCGCGTCGGCTGTCCCGCCGCATCGATGGCCCAGCCCTCGGGGATCGCCTCGCCGCGCCGCGCCGCGGCGATGATCTTGCCGCGCGCCACCTGGCTCGTCGCCATGTCGAGCAGGAACGGGGTGGGGCCGCCGGTGGGGGCGGCGATCGCCAGCGGATTGGTGCCGAGGAAGGGCCTGACGCCGCCCGTCGGCGGCATGGTCTGCGAGGCGTTCGAGACGATGACGGCGACGAGGCCCCGGGCCGCCGCCTGCTCGGCGAAATAGGCGGCGGTGCCGAAGTGGTTGGACCGGCGCACCCCGACGGTCGCCACGCCGTAGTCCCGCGCCCGGGCCATGGCCAGGTCGAGGGCCTTCTGACCGACATAGGCGCCGAAGTTGTTGCCGCCGTCCATCAGCGCCGTGGCGCCCCGATCCTGGACCACGGCGGGCTGCCGGATCACGTCCACCATCTTTTCGCGCACACGGCGGACGTAGATGGGCAGGCGCAGAACGCCGTGGGATTCGACGCCGCGCACGTCGGCATAGACGAGGGACTGGGCCACCGACGCGGCGATCGGCTCGCCCACACCGGCGGCGACGAGCGCCGCCGTGCAGAACCCGGTGAGCGCCTCGGGAGCGTAGTGGTTCACAGCGCGCACCCCCTGGCCCTGAGGGTGGCGTCGACCCAGGAGCGGTCGATGCTGCCGTCGGCGATGGCGGCGAGGATCGCCTGCTCTCGCGCCATCTGTTCGCGGCTGAGCCGGGCGACCTCCGCCGCATCCGCCTGCGGAATGGCGAGCAGGCCGTCGGCGTCGCCGATGACGATGTCGCCGGGCATGACGGGCATGCCGCCGATGCTCACCGGGCCGTTCAGCTCGCCGGGGCCGTCCTTGTAGGGGCCACGATGGGTGATGCCGCGCGCATAGACCGGCAGGGGAGACGCTCCGATGTGGTCGGTGTCGCGCACGGCGCCGTCGATGACGAAGCCGGCGAGGCCGCGGCGGGCGGCGATCGACAGCATGATCTCGCCGATGATCGCATTGGTCAGGTCACCGCCGGCATCGACCACGACGACGTCGCCGGGCTCCGCCATGTCGATGGCCTTGTGGACCATGAGATTGTCGCCGGGCCGGGTGCGCACCGTGAAGGCGTTGCCGAGGAGGGCGCCGCCGCGGTGGAAGGGCCTGAGGCCGCAGCCGCCGGCGAACAGCCGGCCCATATTGTCGGAGGCGATGGAGGTCGGCACCCCCTGGAAGGCCGCGACGAGCCCCTTGTCCGCCGCCACCCGCGGCCCCACGCGAAACCCGATGCTCATGTGTCCTCCCGGACGCGCCTTTTGCGGAGGAGTATGGGCACGGCCCAAAAGACGTCCAATAAATTGAAGGCAGTAGATTGATGCGCTATCCGTATCGACATGGACATCGTGCGCCTGCGCAGTTTCGTCGTTCTCGCGGAGGACCTGCATTTCGGCCGCGCCGCAGCGCGGCTTGGCATTGCCCAGCCCCATCTCAGCCGCCGCATCCGCGAACTGGAGGACGACGTCGGCGCCGTGCTGTTCGAGCGCAGCCAGCGCCGCGTGGCGCTCTCTCCCGCCGGTCTCACCCTTCTCCCGCGGGCGCGCCGCATTCTCGACGATCTGCGCCGGGCCGGGGACGAGGCGCGGGCGGCCGCCGACGGCAAGTCGGGCCGGCTGCGCATCGGTTTCATCCATTCCTCGACCTACGGCACCTTGCCGGAGCTGCTGCGGCTCTTTGCCCACGACCATCCGCAGGTGGTGCTGGACCTGTCCGAGATGACCATGGTTGAGCAGGCTGCGGCCCTCGTTGCGGGCGACATCGACGTGGGCATCCTCAGGCCGATGGCCGGGGTGGACAGCGTCGTCTTCGAGACCATCCGGCGCGAGCATTTCCTCCTCGCCGTGCCGCAGGACATGCCGCTGGCACTGCACGAGGCGGTGTCGCTGCGCGATCTCGCGACGACGCCGATGATCGGCTTTCCCCGGCTCACCAGCCCGCTCTTCCATGCGCGCATCACCGGCGCGCTCGACCGGGCCGGCGTGACCCCGCCCATCGTCCAGGAGGCGACCCAGATCCACACCGTCGTGGGTCTCGTCTCGGCCGGCCTCGGCGTCGCCCTGGTGCCGGAAGTGGCCGCCCGGCTCGGGGTCAGGGGCGTGCGTTTCCTGCGCGTCGGCGACGGGCCGGAGGCGGTGGACGTCTGCATCGGCACCCGGCGGGGAGAGACCTCTCCCGCCGTCCACGGCTTCTCGCGCGCCGGCGCGCGACTGCGCGACGCGGCCGGGGCGCCGAACTGACCGCATCGGCCGTGCCGATCAGCCTGTGCTGGAAGGGGAGTCTGGCGGCCTGCGGCCGGAGCCGGCAGGCCGGATGGCGCTGTGTCCGCGCCCGGAGCGCTCGCGCGTTCCTCCGAGCGGCGGCGGCTCAGTCGATGATGTCGACGCGCACCGTGCGGCCGTTCCTGCGGGTGAAGACGTAGTCGTTGCCCTGGCGCCGCCAGGCGACGACGTCAGCTAAGGGGGAACCGGCACAACCCTGCCGGTACACCCCTCCGCTGGCCCGCCGCCCTCCGTCATGCATTTCGATCCGGCATCCGTCGCCGGCGTCAGCCTGCGGCGCGGTCATGCGGGCCACCTGATCGGCCGTAACCTCCTGCAGGCCCGGCGCCGCCAGGCGGCTCTCGTAGACCACCCGGCCGGGCTCGCTCCCGACGATCCAGCGCCCGCCGCCGGCTGTCGTCGCGGTGTTCGACCAGACCGCCCCGGCGGCCATGTCGCGCCCCGCCGCGGGACGCTGATCCGCCATGAGGGGCGATTGCCGCATCGCGGTCGACTGGCAGCCGCCCACGAGAACCGCCACCCCCACGAGAGCCATGTGTGGAACGCGCATGGTCTGTCTCCGCCGGCCGGTGAAAGGATTTGTTAACCATGTCCGTTTACCGGTGCGGCATGGCGGACTGGACCTGCATGCGCTCCGCAATTCTCGTGGCCGCGATGTCGCTGGCCGTGACCGGCTGCGCCGACCCGTCGCGTTTCAGGGATGTCCTGAGCGGGTCGTCCTGCCGGCAGGCCGTCACCAAGGACGGCATGGAACTGCGCATCTGCGAAACGGCGGACCGGGTGACGGTCGAGGAGACCGGTCCTGCCAGTCGCGAGGCGATCAGGGCCTATTTCAGGCTGACCCCGGTCGCCGAGAGGCGAGGAGACGCAGCGCTCGCTGCGCCTCCTCCCATGGTCAGCACGGCCGGCGGCGCAGCGTATGGTGATCCTGCTCGATGACCCGCTCGGTCTGGATGTAGACACCCAGGGTGCGAACGTTGTCCCAGCGGGTGCCGGAGATTTCCCAGGCGGTGCCCGGGGCGCGAACCTGGCGGCCGCGCGTGTTCACCAGCACACGGGCCGGCACATAGACCCGGTCGTAGCAGGCGATGTAGCGGCTCATCGTCCGCGTCTCGACATAGGTCGTCGCCTGCACCGGGGTCGACAGGCCCCCAAGCATCGCGGCTCCGAGGACGCCAAGTCCCAAGAACGTCTTCCTCATGGTTACTCTCCTTACGTAGCTACCTGAAAGAAGCGTCGACGCTTTGAAGGGGCCTCACACTCGCCGCGGACAACGCGACCTTACGTTAGTCTGTTGGTTTGGCGGCCGCATATCCGGAATCTACCTGATACAAATAGAAACGTTCGACGTATTTGGCAGTATCGTGACACAGTATTGAGTATTGATTATTGGGCAATTGACGCGCTGCGGTATCGGATGTGCGAAACGTATCAACAAAGACGTCTTGAGATCTGTGCTGATGATGGCAAGAGCCGGCCCTGCGAACATTGCCTCCGGAGGATGGCATCATCCTGCCCGGCCGGTCATTTCCCGTTAAGAAAACGTTAATTCATCTTTTGAGAGCGTCCGTGCAGCGCAATCGGTATGCAACCCATGGTAATTTACTGATCAACGCTGCGCATTGTCCGGTATGACGTTTTTCCGGGCGCTTTTGCCGGGCGCGGGCGGGAGCGTCAGTCCGGCATGCTGCTGCGGTTGCAACTCTCGCCGCGTCTGCCGGTCCCTGGCGCGGAAACGCAGCGCCCGGAGCCTCCTTGCGGAGGCCCCGGGCGGGTCATGCTCGGGTTGGGCGAGCGGCCGTCGTCGACCCGGCGCGTCAGGGCTTGAAGACGAAGCCCGGCCCGATGGCGGCGTCGGCCGGGATGGCGGGCAGGTCGGCGAACAGGGCCGGGTGGTCCTGCATCACCTTGACCATGTGCTTCGGCTCGAAGTGCTTGTTGACGTCGAAGGTCGCGCGCAGGAAGCCGAGCCGGTGCAGGCGGTCGAGCGCCTCGTGCATGGCGCGGTAGTTGTTGGCCGACAGGCGGCGGTCGGCCTGCTGGATGTTGAACTCCATGGCGGCCTCGGCGATCTCCTGCCTGAGGCCGGGGATCCAGCGGGTGGCGACCTGCGCCGCCGGCTTCGGGTTCTTGCGCATCCACTGGTCGGCCTCGGAGACCGCGACCAGGAACTTCTCGATGGTCGGACCGTTGGCCGCCACCCAGGGCCTCAGACCCACGTTGAAGCCGACATAGGCGATGGCGTCGCCGCCACGGATGATCTCGACCGCCCCGGGGACGTCCCTCAGCGCCACGATCGGCCAGGGATCCCAGCCGACGAAGGCGTCGATGCCCTTGGCGAGCAGCGCCACCGTCATGTCCGGCGGCGGGGTGTTGACGAGGGTCACGTCGCCCGGCGTCAGGCCGCCCTTCTCGAGCAGGGCGAGGATGTAGAGGTGGTTGATCGTGCCGAAGGAGGCAGCGATGCGCTTGCCCTTGAGGCTGGCGAGATTGCCCCGGGTGATGCCGGAATCGCCGCGCGCCACCAGCGCCATGGTGGCGTCGGAGCCGCGGGCGGTGGCCTTACCGGAATAGTTGGCGAGGGCGACGAGGTCCATGCCGCGCACCACGGCGCCGATCATCGGCACGCCGACCTGGACGATGTTGCTCTCGCCCGCCTGCAGGGCGTTGAGCGCATCGACGCCGGTGGCGTAGGGGCGGGCGATGTCGACGTCGAGGCCCTGCTTCTCGAAGAAGCCGCGTTCGAGGGCGATCGGCAGGCCGATCTGGTCGATGCCGGTGACCATGCCGGCCTTGAGCTTGGTCATCTGCTGGGCATAGGCGAGCGCAGGCGCTGCGAGCAGCGTTCCGGCGACGGCCGTCCGTCTCGTGATCATGTCATCCTCCCTGTTGCAGTGGCTCTATCCGCCTCACCCAGTAGTGCCGGGCGATGGCGCCGAGTTGGCTTCTGTCGATGCCGCGCAGTTCCACGCGGTTGCCGTCCGTCCCGGAGACGCGGCCGTAACGCTGGAAGACGAGGATGTGGAAACGCTCCGGGGCGAAGGGCAGGGTGATCAGCGCGTTGACGCGCTGGCGGTCGGGAAAGCCGCCGGCGACCTTGGCCGGCGCCGTGGCGAAGATCCAGGCCTGCCAGCCGAGCCACGCGGCGGCGAGCCCGAGAAGGATCAGGCCGCGCCGGGAGCCGAGGGCCTGGCGGAGGAGCCTCATGCCGACCTCACCAGGGCGAGGACCTGGTTGGAGAGGTCCTTGAACTGATCGTCCGCCACCAGGCGGTCCCAGACACGCGGGCGGCTGATCGGCACGTCGACCTCGGCGAGCACCTTGCCCTTGGAGAGGACGACGACGCGGTTGGCGAGGAAGACCGCCTCCGGCACGTCGTGGGTGATGAAGACGACGGTGGGCCGGCGCTCCTCCCAGATGCGGGAGAGCTCGTCCTGCAGGGTCATGCGGGTCTGGGCGTCGACGCTGGCGAAGGGCTCGTCCATGAGCAGGACGTCGGGCTGGTTGGCGAGCGCCCGGACGACGCCGACGCGCTGCTGCATGCCGCCGGAGAGCTCGTTCGGATAGCGGTCGGCAGCGTGCGACAGGCCGGCGAGCGCCAGGTATTCGCGGGCGATGGCGTCGCGCTCCGCCTTCGGCACGCCGCGCATCTTCGGCCCGAAGCCGACATTGTCGAGCACGGTCTTCCAGGGAAACAGCGCGAAGGACTGGAAGACGACGCCGCGGTCCGGGCCGGGGCCCTTCACCGCCTCGCCGCCGACGAGAATGTCGCCGCCGGAATGGGGGATGAACCCCGCCACCATGTTGAGGATGGTCGACTTGCCGCAGCCGGACGGCCCGACGATGGAGACGAACTCGCCGGCCGGCACCTCCAGCGAGACGTCGCGGATGGCGGTGACGTGCTCGCCCTTGTAGGCGTCGAAATAGGTCTTCGCGAGGTTCTTCAGGCTGAGCGACTTCACTGCGTGACCAATCCCCAGCGCCGGCCGGTGGCCTGCTCGATGGGAGCGAGGATCCAGGCGTCGACGATGTACCAGAGGATGCCGAGCACGATCATGCCCAGCACGATTTCGGTGACCGAGCCGGCGCGCCGCGCATCGAACATGAGGAAGCCGATGCCGCTGGTGCCGACGATCATCTCGGCGGCGATCAGCGCCCGCCAGCCATAGCCGAGGCCGTTGCGCAGCCCGGTCATGATGTTGGGCAGGGCGCCGGGCACGACCACCTCGGTGAGGATGCGCCAGGGCGGCGCCCCGAGGCTCTGGGCGGCGCGGTGCAGCTCGATGCGCACCGAGCGCACGCCGAGCACCGTGTTGAGGATGACGGGAAAGAGCACGGTGTAGACGATGACGAAGGTCATGGTGGTCAGGCCGAAGCCGAACCAGATGATGAGGATCGGCAGCCAGGCGATGTCGCCGATGGCCTGGAAGAACAGCAGCACCGGCCAGAGGGCGCGGTGGGCGCCCTTGCTCAGGCCCACCCACAGCCCCAGCGGCACGCCGAGGCCGATGCCGACCGCCGCGCCGATGGCGAGCCGTCCGACGCTGTCGCCGAGATATTCGGG
This sequence comes from Rhizobiales bacterium Ga0077556, assembly GCA_001464235.1. Lineage (GTDB taxonomy): Bacteria > Pseudomonadota > Alphaproteobacteria > Rhizobiales > Phreatobacteraceae > Phreatobacter. The sequence continues at coordinate 17,816 of LNFH01000125.1, forward strand.
CAGGATGCCCTTCTCCATCAGCGTCACGAACTTCGTCCAGACGTCGGGCGGGGAGGGGAAGAAGGCGGGCGGGAAGGGTCCCCAGGCCGCCACCGCCCACCAGAGGGCGACGACCGGCACGAAGGGGGCGAGCGTGCGCAGGACCGGCCACTTCACCGAGGTCCTGACGACGAAGCTCCAGAGCGGCAGCAGGGCGTTCATGGGCTGACCAGCCCCCAGCGCTCGATGGTCGCCCGTTCGAGCGGGACGAGGAGCAGCCGGTCGATCAGGAGCCAGAGCGTGCCGATGACGATCATGCCGAGGACGATGACCTCGGTCTGGTAGAAGTCGCGGGCGACGAAGAGCATGTAGCCGAGGCCGACGTCGGTCGCGATCATCTCGGCGGCGATGAGGCCGCGCCAGGCGAAGCCGAGGCCGGTGCGGATGCCGGTGACGATGTTGGGCAGGGCGCCCGGCAGCAGCACGTCGGTGAGCATGGACCGGCGGCCGGCGCCGAGCGAGGCCGCGGCATGGCGCAGGGTCATCGGGATGGTCGAGACGCCGAGCAGGGTGTTGTAGGCGACGACGAAGAAGACCGCGTTGAAGATGACGAAGACGATGGCGCCGAAGCCGTAGCCGAACCACAGCGTGGCGATCGGGATCCAGGCGATGCCGGCCAGCACGGAGAAGAAACGCATCAGCGGCGTGACGAAGGCGGAGACGCCGCGGCTGACCCCCATGAGGATGCCGAGGGGTACGGCGACGAGCACCGCGAGGACCGTGCCGATGGCGACGCGGGAGACGCTGGCCGCGACGTGCCGCAGCAGCGAGCCGTCGAGGATGCTGTCGATCCCGGCCCGGCCGACGGCGGCGACGGAGGGGAAGATCTGCGGCCGGACGCCGAGGGCCGGCACCAGGACGGCCCAGAGGACGACCAGCACGGCGAGCGGCGCAACGAAGATCAGGGCCGCGCTGAAGCGGCTTGTGCGTTCCATCCGTCCTCCCGTCGGCGCGGACGTGCCGCGCCTTCCGCCGCCTGACGGCGGCGTCGCGCTGCGCCTCCTTGTCGTCGGTCCGGTCGAGCGGACCTGCGGGGCGTCATTGCGACGGCGGGGAGCCTCCAAGGGCTGCGGCGAAATTGCAAGATGGCGCGAGGTGCATGGCTCACCTGCGGCCCGGCCAGTCCCGGTGAGCGGGACGCCCCGTCAGCGGGCGGGGCGGTGGCGCCGGACGTGGAAACGGCAGGCATCCGACCCTTGCGCGGCGCAGGTCACCTCCTCGCACCGGCAGTCCGGGGCGACGAGGACCGCGTAGAGCCGTTCGAAGACCGCGGCGTGCCAGACGCAGAGCGGCACCGGGCTGCTCTCGCCGCGGATCAACGGGTTGCCGGCGATTTCGAAGGTCCAGGGATCGCGGCGGCGGAACGTGCCCGAGCCGGCGAAGGTCCAGGCGTGGCGGCTGATTGCGCGGGCGAGGACCGGTGCGGCAAGGGCCGCGGGCAGGGCCTTGAGCACGCGCTGTGCGCCACGTGGAATCCGGTGGGCGAGGATGTAGTCCGCCGTCGCCACGCCCGCTGCCGCGGCGATGCGCCGCGCCGCGGCCGGCTCCGCCTCGCGCAGGGTTCGGTGAAGGCGCGCCGCATCCTCCTCGGGGATCATCGCCGTGCCGTCGGGAAGGCGCGTCAGGCCCGCGCCGGCGAGGATGTCGGCGAGGCGAGGGGGCCCGAGCTCCCGCGCGATCGCCGGCACCATCTGGAGCACGGCATTGGGCCCGATCACAGGCGCCGGCCCATGCGCGGCCGCGGTCATCGCTCCCCTCCCCGTCAGGCGTGGGTGTGCGAGGGGCCGCCGCCGCAGGCGCGCATCTCGGCCCGCTCCTTCATCTGGGCGCGCACCGCGTCGCGCCGCTCGGCGGCCTTCGCGGCCCGGTCGGCGGAGGCTTCCCAGTCCTCGAGCTGCGCCTCGGCGATGGTGCGCGTCTCGTCGAAATGGAAGTCGACGGTCTTCTTCGTCTGCGGGCCCCAGTACCCGGCCTTGCCGAGGTCGTAGAAGGTGCGTTTGAAGCCGGCGCGCAGGAAAGCGTAGAGGCAGCCCAGCAGGTAGCGGCGGCGGAAGCCGGTGCCGCGCCAGGGGTAATGGAACAGCGCCTTCTGCATGTAGAAGCGGCGGTAGTTGTTCATGACCCCGTCGAGCAGTTCGCCCCGCTCCATGGCGGCCGGCTTCATGATCGGCGTGACGAAGTTGTATTTGGAGAAGTCGAAGACCTCCACCTGGTCGCGGATCTCCTGGTACAGCGGCGTGAAGGGCCAGGGGGTGTACATGCACCAGTTGGCGAGGTCGGGCTGCCAGTCCCAGGCCATGCGGTAGGTCTCTTCCAGCGTCTCCGGCGTCTCGTTGTCGAGGCCGACGATGAACTGCGCCTCGACGAAGATGTCGGCCTCCCGCAGCAGGCGGATCGCCGTCTTGTTCTCCTCGACCTTGGTCTCCTTGTTGAACTGGTCGAGCTTGAGCTGGGCGGCGGCCTCGGTGCCGAGGCTGACATGGACGAGGCCGGCCTTGCGGTAGAACTTCAGGTCCTCGCGGTCGCGGTAGATGTCGGTGACGCGGGTGTTGATGCCCCATTTGACCCGGTCCGGCAGGCCACGGGCGATGAGCTCCTCGCAGAAGGCGACGAACTTCTTCTTGTTGATGGTGGGTTCCTCGTCGGCGAGGATGAAGAAGCCGACGCCGTGGTTGACCACGAGGTCCTCGATCTCGTCGACGACGTCCTTCGGGTCGCGCACCCGGTAGTCGCGCCAGAACTTCCACTGCGAGCAGAAGGAGCAGGTGAAGGGGCAGCCGCGGGCGAGGTTGGGAATGGCGACGCGGGTGCCGAGCGGGAGGTAGATGTACTTGCTCCAGTCGAGGATCGACCAGTCCGGCTTGATGGTCGACATGTCCTTCACCGTCGCCGCGGCGGCGGTGGCGACGATCTGGTCGCCGTCGCGGAAGGCGAGGCCCTTGATGGAGGCGCGCGCTGCGGGCCAGCGGCCGTCGCGGATGGCGCTCATCAGCTCGGTGCAGATCTCCTCGCCCTCGCCGCGGACGATGACGTCGACCCAGGGCGCCTCGCTCAGCACCTGCTTGTACATGAAGGTGGCGTGGACGCCGCCGAGCACGCGGACGGCTTTCGGCACGACCTCGGAGGCGATCTTCAGCACGCCTTCCGCCTTGTAGATCGAGGGCGTGATGGAGGTCACGCCCACCGCGTCGGGCTGCAGCGTCGCCATGCGGCGGGCGAGATCCTCGTCCGAGACGTCCTCGGTCATGGCGTCGATGAAGTGGATGTCGTCGAAGCCGGCGCGGCGCAGGTGGCCGGTGAGATA
>LNFH01000126.1 GCA_001464235.1 Rhizobiales bacterium Ga0077556
CTCGCGGCATAGCTGCGCGGCAGGGCGAGGCCGAAGGTCGGCGCCGCGTCGATCTTCCAGAGCGTGACGCCGATATGGGCGACGGCGGTGACCGCGACGTCCTCGGGCGTGAACCTCGCGGGATCGAGATCGATCCTCACGCCCTTTTCCAGCACCTCGGGGAGCCGCGACCCGCTCAGCGTGAGCACCGCCTGGCCGTCGGACTGGTCGACGACGGCGGCGAGACCTGCCAGGGCCGCGGCGAGGCCGGCGACGAAGCCGCGATCCTCCCCGCCGATCACCAGCCAGGTGCCGGGGCCGGTGCCGAGCACCTCGGCCGTGGAGGCGGCGGCGCGGCGCGGACCGTCGGCGACCGTCAGGCCGAGATGACGGCCGAGGGCGGCCGCGGCCTCTCCCGCCTTGCCGCGGCGCGCGATGACGGTTGCGGCGGCGAGGCCTGCCCGCTCGACGGCGAGGACGCCGGCTCCGGTGCCGGACCTGCGGCCGAGGCCGGCATAGCCGCCGCGATGGACGAGACCGGCGAGGGCGATGTCAGCCATGGAGGCGGGCTCCTTCCGGATCGACGAAGACGGGATTGACCACCTCGACGACGACGTCGCCGCCGCGGACGGGGTCGTAGGCGCGGATCTGTTCGCCCAGGCGCTGCGGGCCGTTGGCGAGCAGGCCGAGGCCGATCCAGTGGCCGAGGGTGGGGCTGAAGGCGGTCGAGGTCATGTAACCCTGGTCGTTCTC
>LNFH01000127.1 GCA_001464235.1 Rhizobiales bacterium Ga0077556
CTCTGGGGCAGCGCCGTCTGCGAGCCGCCGACCGACGCGATCTTCGGGGTGAAGACCATCGGCTGGTGGGGCATGACCGAGACCATCACCCACGGCATCATCGGCGAGCCGAACCAGCCGAACACGCCCATGGCGATCGGCCGCGCGGCGCCCGAATACGAGATCCTGGTGATCGACGAGGACGGGCGGCCGACGCCGGTCGGCGGCACCGGGCATCTGCGCATCCGCGGCATTCCCGGCCTGTCGCTGTTCAAGGAATACCTGTTCAACGACAAGGCGATGCGCGAGAGCTTCGACGAGGACGGCTATTTCGTCACCGGCGACCGCATCACACTCCTCGCCGACGGCTTCCTGAAATTCGCCGACCGCGACAAGGACATGCTGAAGGTGGGCGGCGAGAATGTCGCGGCCTCCGAGATCGAGCAGGTCATCGCGCCCGTCGCCGGCGTCCGCGAGGTGGCCGTGGTGGCGAAGAAGCACCCCATGCTGGACGAGGTGCCGGTGGTCTTCATCATCCCGCAGGGTGGCGTCGCCGGTGCTCCGCCGGCCTTCGCCGACACGGTGCTCGCCGCCTGCAGGGCCGCCCTCGCCGACTTCAAGGTGCCGCGGGAGGTTCACCTCGTCGACGACATGCCACGCTCGACGCTGGAGAAGATCGCCAAGGCGGAGTTGCGGAAGCGGCTGGAGGCGTGAGGCGGGTCAAGATCGAAGGGCCCCACCCTTACCCTCCCCGCGCTCCGCGCGGAGAGGGAGACTACCGCGTTGAGCATGCGCCACCCGGTCGAGCCTGGCCCGACCCAAGAATTTGGGCGCGAGGCCGAAGTCCCCCTCTCCGCGCGGAGCGCGGGGAGGGTGCGGGTGGGGCCTTCTTCCTTCAAGAGATCGGCGGCGCCCCCCTCACCGCTCCGGCGGGATCGAATAGGTGCCCGTCGCATGGGCGACGAGCTCGTCCGGCTCCCCCTCCGACCAGATCGCCACCTCGCCGACCGCCAGCCGCTTGCCGAGCTTGATGATCCGGCATTCCGCCAGCAGGTCCTTCTGGTCGGGCTTCCTGAGGAAGTTGATGGAGAGGTTGGTGGTCACCGCCAGCGCCACCGGCCCGATGGAGGCGAGGATCGCCACATAGAGCCCGGTATCGGCGAGCGTCATCATCGTGGGCCCGGAAATGGTCCCACCGGGGCGGAGCTGGCGGGGGTCGTAGCGGCAGCGCATGCGGGCGAAGCGGTGCTCCACCGCCTCCACGTGGAAGGTCTTTCCGGCCCCGAAGACCTGTGGAAACTCCGTCTCGAGGAAGGCTTCCATGGCGGCGGTGTCGAGTTTCGGCGGCGGCTTCGTCTGGGTCATGGCATCCGTCGGGCTCGCGGCCGTTCGGCCGCCTTGCGATGGCGACGATAGCGGGCGACATTCTCGGCCGCTCCTCTTGCGAAAGGCGGATGGCGATGAACGCGCCTGCCCTCTCGACGCGCCCGATCCTCGACCGTCGGGACCACGACGGCGTGACGACGCTGACCCTCGACGATCCCGCGAGCCGCAACGCGCTGTCGGAGGCGATGCTCGCCGCCCTCTCCGACGCGTTCACGGCCATCGCCGCGGACCGGGCGGTGCGCGCCGTCGTGCTCACCGCCGTCGGCCCCTGCTTCTCGTCCGGCCACAACCTCAAGGAAATGACCGCCCGGCGTGCCGATCCGGACCGCGGCCGGGCCTATTTCGCCGACATTCTCGGCCGCTGCTCGGCGATGATGCAGCGGATCGTCGCCCTGCCCCAGCCCGTGGTCGCCGCCGTCCAGGGCCTCGCCACCGCCGCCGGCTGCCAGCTCGTCGCCACCTGCGACCTCGCCGTCGCGTCGGCCGCGGCACGGTTCTGCACGCCCGGCGTCAATATCGGCCTCTTCTGCTCGACGCCCATGGTGGCGCTCTCGCGCAACGTGGCGCCGAAGCACGCCATGGAGATGCTGCTCCTCGGCGACATGATCCCGGCGGAGGAGGCGCTGCGCATGGGCCTCGTCAACCGCGTCGTCCCAGCCGGCGAGGAGCTGGCGGCAGCGCAGGCGCTCGCCGCCCGCATCGCCGCCAAGTCGACGCTGACCGTGAAGATCGGCAAGCGCGCCTTCTACGACCAGCTGGGCATGCGCCTCTCCGACGCCTATGACCACGCCAGCGCGGTGATGGTCGAGAACATGCTCGCCCGCGACGCCGAGGAGGGCATCGGCGCCACCCTCGCCAAGCGCCAGCCCCGATGGGAGGACCGGTGAACCACGACAGCTATCCCGACGCCTATATCCGCGGCATCCTCGGCGAGGTGAAGGTCGTCGCCATGGTCGGCGCCTCGGCCAATGCGGTGCGCCCCAGCTATTTCGTCCTCAAATATCTCCTCGACCGCGGCTACCGGGTCCACCCGGTGAATCCCGGCCTCGCCGGACAGGAGATCCTCGGCTGCCGGGTCTACGGCCGCCTCGCCGACATTCCCGAGCCTGTCGACATGGTCGACATCTTCCGCAATGCCGAGGCCGCCGGCGCCATCGTCGACGAGGCCCTCGCCCTGCCCTCACCGCCGAAGGTCGTCTGGATGCAGCTCTCCGTCCGCTACGACGAGGCCGCGGCCAGGGCCGAGGCGGCGGGCCTGAAGGTGGTCATGGATCGCTGTCCGAAGATCGAGCTCGGCCGCCTCTCCTCCGAAATCTCGTGGATGGGCGTCAATTCGCGCACCATCTCGGCCAAGCGCGCGCCGCAGCTGAAATCCGGCAAGTTCCAGAAGCTCGGCCTCAGGCAGACCTTCGGCGGCAGCGACTGAGCGCCGCCGCTGCGGCGGTCTCGCCGTCGTGCTAGGACGGCGGCGTTCCCTCTCCCGCTCTCCCCGTGAGCTCGCCATGACCACCGCCGCCATCGCCCTGCCCCGCCCTCTCGCCAAATTCCCCATCCTCGGCTGGATGGTGGATGACGCCGTCAGCGGCCACGACGACGCCAAGTATTACTTCATCGGCAATGTCGTGCTGACGCTCGTCCTCGCCGTCTATCTCTTCGGCTATCCCCTGCTGATCGTGCTGGCGCTCTGCGCAGCGGCGCTGGCGCTGACCACTATCGTCATCTTCACGGCGGCCGACATGTTCGAGAACCGCCGGCCGCGTCGCCAGGCGGCGCGTCCGTCCCGCCCGAAGCGCTGACCCGCATCGGATCGCCTGGAGGCGCGGCTGGCGGGAAAACCTTCTCCCTGCCACCGCCATGGAAAAGGAAATTCTCTTTCCTTGACCCTCTACCAGTCCGTTCGGTAAAAAGAACACAACGTTCGCCAATCAAGCCCGCTTAAGCGCGGCACCCCCAGGAGGACTCCCCATGGCCGACCGCGCGCCCGGTTTCGCGACCCTCGCCGTCCACGCCGGCGCCCAGCCCGACCCGACCACGGGCGCCCGCGCCACGCCCATCTACCAGACGACGTCCTTCGTCTTCGACGACGTCGACCACGCCGCCTCGCTCTTCGGGCTCCAGGCCTTCGGGAACATCTACACGCGCATCGGCAACCCGACGAACGCGGTGCTGGAGGAGCGCGTCGCGGCCCTCGAAGGCGGCACGGCGGCGCTTGCCGTCGCCTCCGGCCACGCGGCCGAATTCCTTGTCTTCCACGCCCTGCTGCAGCCGGGCGACGAGTTCGTCGCCTCGAAGAAGCTCTATGGCGGCTCGATCAACCAGTTCAACCACTCCTACAAGAGCTTCAACTGGACCGTGGTCTGGGCCGACCAGGACGACGTGTCCTCCTTCGAGCGCGCCATCACGCCGAAGACCAAGGCGATCTTCATCGAGAGCATCGCCAACCCGGCCGGCGAGATCACCGACATCGCCGCCATCGCGGCCATCGCCAAGAAGCACGGCCTGCCGCTGATCGTCGACAACACGCTGGCGACCCCCTACCTCATCCGCCCCTTCGAGCACGGCGCCGACATCATCGTCCATTCCGCCACCAAGTTCCTCGGCGGACACGGCAATTCCATCGGTGGCGTGATCGTCGACGGCGGCTCCTTCGACTGGATCAAGTCCGGCCGCTATCCCTTCCTGACCTCGCCGCGCCCCGAATATGGCGGCATCGTCCTCGCCGAGACCTTCGGCAATTTCGCCTTCGCCATCGCCACCCGCGTCCTCGGCCTGCGCGACCTCGGCCCGGCGCTCTCGCCCTTCAACGCCTTCCAGATCCTCACCGGCATCGAGACCCTGCCGCTGCGCATGGAGCGCCACTGCGCCAATGCCCAGAAGGTCGCCGAATTCCTCTCGACCCACCCGAAGGTCGCCTGGGTCTCCTATCCCGGCCTGCCCGGCGACAAGGGCCATGCCCTGGCGAAGAAATACGCGCCGAAGGGCGCCGGCGCGGTCTTCACCTTCGGCCTCAAGGGCGGCTTCGACGCCGGCGTGAAACTGGTGTCGGAGGTGCAGCTCTTCTCGCACCTCGCCAATGTCGGCGACACCCGCTCGCTGATCATCCACCCCGCGTCGACGACGCACCGCCAGCTCTCGGACGAGCAGAAGACGGTGGCCGGCGCCGGTCCCGAGGTGGTGCGGCTCTCGATCGGCATCGAGGATCCGGCCGACATCATCGCCGATCTCGAGAAGGCGCTGGGAGCGGTGTGAGGCGACAGCTTCGATGTGAGCCATGCCCGGCCTTGTACCGGGCGTGACGGGACGGAAGGGCGCTTTCACCTCTCCCCGGCGGGGAGATCGATCCGAGCACCGCGAGGATCGGGAGAAGCCCCCTCACCCGGCGCTCCGCGCCGACCTCTCCCCGCCGGGGAGAGGTGGAGTTGAACCCCGCCGCTGGAGGTCGATCCCGTCCCTACTCCGCCGGTACCGCCCGGCCGACAGGCGCCACCTGCATCCGCGGCGCGTGGGTCAGCGCGAAGACGTGCGACAGCGCATGGCCCAGCACCAGCACGGCAAAGCCCTGGTGCAGGAGGCCGGCCCAGAGCGGCACCACCAGCATGAGCGTCACGATGCCGATCACCGCCTGCGCGGCGATGAGCCCGAACAGCACCGTCGCACCCTTGCCATAGGCCGTGCCGCGCGCCGCCAGCATGTGCCAGAGCGCCAGGGCGACCAGCCCATAGGCGACGAGGCGGTGGTTGAACTGTACGAGGGCGAGGGAATCGATGAAGGCCTCGACGACGCTCGGTTTGTCGAACAGCACGGCCATGGGCGGGATGAGCGCGCCGTCCATGAACGGCCAGTCGTTGAACCGCATGCCCGCCTTGTTGCCGGCGACCAGCGCGCCGAGGGCGATCTGCAGCGCCAGCACCGCCAGCACAGCGATGCCGCCGCGGCGCACCGCGTCCGACACCGGCTCGCGACGCCGCTCCGGCATCAGTCTCAGCGCCGTCCAGACCAGCAGCGCGAAGATGAGGCAGGCGAGCGACAGGTGGAACATCAGCTTCAGCGGCGCGACATAGACCATGCCGGGCCGGAGCCCCGAGGCGACCATCAGCCAGCCGACGAAGCCCTGCAGCCCCATCATCAGGCCGATGGCGAAGGTTCCGGCGGCGAGCCGCACGGACATCCGGCCACGCACCACGAAATAGATCCAGGGCAACAGCATGGCCGCGCCCACCAGCCGGCCGAGGAAGCGGTGTCCCCATTCCCACCAGTAGATGAACTGGAAGTCGCCGAGGCTCATGCCCTGGTTGATGGCCTGGTATTGCGGGCTCGCCCGGTACTTGGCGAATTCCTCCGCCCATTGCGCCGAGGTCAGCGGCGGCAGGGCGCCCGTGACCGGCTTCCATTCGGTGATCGAGAGGCCGGAATCCGTCAGCCGCGTCGCGCCGCCCACCACCACCATGGCGAAGACGAGCGCGGCCACTGCGAGCAGCCAGAGACGGATGGCGCGGTCGGTGTCGGGGCGGGACGAAAGGGCCGCTGTCGCCGTCATGCGGCGATCCTCCAGCTTGTGATGAGCGTACGGAGCGAGATATAGCCCTCGCCTCCCGCCCGGCAAGGCGGCAACCCCGCCCGGTGGTCACGCATGCGTCAACGCACCCGCAAACTCGTCGGCACGGTCCTTCTCCTCATCTGGGTGAGCTTCTACGCCCTGGTGGTGATGGCGATCATGCACAACGCCGTCCGCCGCTTCGGCCCCGTCGGCGAGCCGGTGTTCTACGCCCTGGCGGGCATCGCCTGGATTCCCGTCGCCATGCTGGTCATCTGGTGGATGACCCGGCCCGACCCCGACGACGACGACGAGGCCTGACCTCTTTGGAGACGTGCATGACCGATGAGACCCCCGCCGTCGCGCGGACCATCGACGAGATCCGCGCCCGCGTCGCCGGCTGGCGCGGCGAGGGCCTGAAGGTCGCGCTGGTGCCGACCATGGGCGCCCTCCATGCCGGCCACGTCTCGCTGGTCGAGACCGCCCGCCGCCATGCAGACCGGGTCGTGGTGTCGATCTTCGTGAATCCGACCCAGTTCGCGCCGACCGAGGATTTTGCGGCCTATCCCAGGACCTTCGAGGCGGATCTTCGCACGCTGGCGGCGGTCGGCGCCGAGGCGGTCTATGCGCCCGCCGTCGAGACCATGTATCCGCCCGGCGCCGCCACCACCGTGAAGGTGGAGGGGCCCGCGGCCGTGGGGCTGGAGGACGCGTCCCGTCCCTTCCACTTCGCCGGCGTCGCCACCATCGTCGCCAAGCTGTTCACGCAAGTGGCCCCCGACGTCGCCGTCTTCGGCGAGAAGGATTTCCAGCAGCTCGCCGTCATCCGCCGCATGACGGCCGACCTCGACCTAGCCCTCGAGGTGATCGGCGCGCCGACCCTGCGCGAGGCGGACGGCCTCGCCATGTCCTCGCGCAACGTCTACCTCTCCGCCGCTGAGCGGGCGCAGGCCCCCGCCCTCCACCGGATCCTGCAGGAGGTGGCGGCCGCGCTCGCCGGCGATCCCGCCGCGGCCGTGGAGAAGGGTCGCGCGGCCATCGCCGCCGCCGGCTTCGACCTCGACTATCTCGAACTGCGCGCCGCCGACGATCTCGGGGCCCCGCGCCCCGGCGTGCCCTGGCGCCTGCTGGTGGCCGCAAGGCTCGGCAAGACGCGGCTCATCGACAATATCGCCGTCTAGGTCGGCGCGGGTCCCGCCGCCCACCCTCCCCTGGAGGGGGAGGGTCGATCGAGCGCAGCGAGAGCGGGGTGGGGTGACCCGCACCTGCCGAACCGCAACCCCTCCCCAACGGCCTCACGGCCGTCGACCCTCCCCCTCCAGGGGAGGGTGAAAGGGCGAGAGCGGCCTGCCTAAAGCAGCCCCAGCTCCGCCAGTTCCTTCGCCAGTTCCGGCGGCATGCCCTTGGTCGCACCGGAATCGAGGTCCGGCGGCGCGTCCTCCGCGGTGAGGTAGCGCCAGCCCTGGAACGGCCCCTTGCGGCGCGGCTGCACCCGGTGGATCACCGGCTCGAGGATGAGGTCGCAGCGCGAGATGCCCTCGCCGTCGGTGAAGGGGCGCACGCCGGTCAGCTTCTGGCGGCAGAGCACCTGGCCCTTGATCACCCAGTAGAGCGAGCCCTCGCCGATGATCTCGTCGGCGCGCTTCGGCTGCATCCGGGTGGTGTGGACCTGCTCGCCGAAGCTCTTGATCCGCCAGTCGATCCATTGCTGCAGATCCTCGACGGAATCGGCGCCGACGCAGAGCTTGATCAGGTGGAGGGTCATGGCCCCAACCTAGCGCGCCGCCGCCGCCGCCCCAAGGGGCGCGGCCTCACCGGCTGGGGACAACCGGCAGCGGCCGAAGCCCCAGCGCCATGCAGAGATCTGTGCGCCAGACCGGCCCGTCCCGCCGCGCCGCGACGATCACCCGCTGCGGCACCTGGAAGCTGACGCCGCAGGCGGCGGCGCTCACCGGCGTCAGCAGGGTGATGGAGGTGAGCTCCGGGCCCTTTTCCAGCCGCTGCACGTCGATCGTCGCCTGCAACTGGCCGCGCGCCACGGTGACGACGGCGACCGTGCCCTCGAAGACGATGTCGGCGCGCTGGACGATCTCGGCGCGCGAGAAGTTGTAGCACTGGCAGGCCGAGGCGGGGGTGGCGAGGGCCAGGGTAAGCGTGGCGAGGACGAGGCTGGCACGAGGTTGGCCCTTCATGACATTCGCGACCTTCCCGAACGGGCACCACCCGCTCCTCTCCCCGGCGTAAAG
>LNFH01000128.1 GCA_001464235.1 Rhizobiales bacterium Ga0077556
AGCGTCGACTGAGGCCGTCCGTCAGAACATGCCGTTGCCGTGGGCCATGGTCTCGGGGATCGGCTGGATCACGTCCCAGTGCTCGACGATCTTGCCCGACTCGAGCCGGAAGATGTCGACGATGGCCGTGCCGCGGTCGCCGGGGTCGCGCTTGGCGTGCACATGCAGGATGACGAAGTCACCCTCGGCGAAGACCCTGACGATTCGCCCGTGGGCCTGGGGCGTCCGCTCCTTGCGGAACGCGATGAAGGCCTTGAATCCCTCGATGCCGTCCGGCGCGACGGGATTGTGCTGGATGTAGCGCGGACCGAAGTGGACGGCCGCAGCCTCGAAGTCCTTCTGGTTCAGGCCCTTCTCGTAGAAGTCGATCACCGTCCGCTTGTTGGCCTCCAGGGCCGAGGTCTGGGCGGAGGCGCCCACGGCCGCGACGGGAACCGCCGCCATGCCCCATCCGAAGGTTCGCCTGTCCATTCCGTTCTCCCGTTTTTGCGGAGGCCATCCCGGCCCTACCCGCGCACCATCAGGCAGAGGCGGCGGGTTCGGAACGGGGCCGCGCTTCACTTCGCCGTGTGCCTCGCGTGATCCGCGGGCCCGCACCCGCGGCCTCCCGCGGCGCCGGCCCGGACGGACAGGGATGGCGTGATCCGCGATTTCGGCAGGGCGGCCTTGCGCCGCCGCGGCATCCCGCGCGTTTCCCGACCTCGGCGAACCGTGGCAGATTGGCGCCGCACTGCGGCAGGATCCGCCGTTCACCCGCTTACCTCCAGGGAGCCCGCCGTATGTCCCGCGTCGCCTATGTCAACGGAAGCTACGTGCCCCATGGCGAGGCTGCCGTTCATATCGAGGACCGCGGCTACCAGTTCGCCGACGGCGTCTATGAGGTCTGCGAGGTGAGGGGAGGCCGGCTCGTCGACGAGACGCGCCACATGGACCGGCTGGAGCGCTCGCTCGGCGAGTTGCGCATCGCCATGCCCATGGCGCGCCGGCCGCTCGGCATGGTGTTGCGCGAGACCGTGCGCCGCAACCGCGTGCGCGACGGCCTCGTCTACCTGCAGGTGACGCGCGGCGTCGCCCGCCGTGACCACGCCTTTCCCAAGCCCGGCACGCCGCCGGCCCTCGTGGTGACGGCGAAGAACATCGACCCGTCGAAGGGCGAGGCCAGCGCCACCAAGGGCGTGAAGGTCATCTCGCTGCCCGACAACCGCTGGGAGCGCGTCGACATCAAGTCCGTCGGTCTGCTGCCCAACTGCCTCGCCAAGCAGGCGGCGCGCGAGGCGGGTGCCTATGAGGCCTGGCTGGTGGACGAGGACGGCTTCGTCACCGAGGGATCCTCCACCAACGCCTGGATCATCACCAAGGACGGGGCGCTGGTGACGCGCTATGCCGACACCGGCATCCTCAAGGGCATCACGCGCACCACGATCTTCGATCTGTGCAAGCGGGAGGGCCTCAGGATCGAGGAGCGCAAGTTCACGATCGAGGAGGCGCAGAACGCGCGCGAGGCTTTCCTGTCCTCGGCGACGACGATCGTCATGCCCATCGTCGAGATCGACGGGCGCCCGGTGGGCAACGGCGCGCCGGGCTCCATCGCCACCGACCTGCGCGCCAAGTTCCACGAGGTGGCGGAAATCGTCTGAAACCAAGACCCGCGCCAACACGCGGCCGTGACGACTCTTTCACTTGTGCGGTGCGGGAGGATCGGCCTTAAATGGAGGCGTCAAGAACAAGCCAGACCGGCCCGGCCGGTCCATAAACCTTCGCGGCATGTGTGAGTCCGCGGCAACAACGGAAAAAGACAATGGCGGAACGAGCTCAGAACCTCCAGGACACCTTCCTCAACCACGTTCGCAAGCACAAGATTCCGCTGACGATTTTCCTCGTCAACGGCGTCAAGCTGCAGGGCGTCGTCACCTGGTTCGACAATTTCTGTGTGCTCCTGCGCCGCGACGGGCACTCGCAATTGGTCTACAAGCACGCCATATCCACCATCATGCCCGGCGCGCCGGTCCAGCTGTTCGACCCGCAGGACGGAGACGGCGACAAGGGCTGAGGTTCGACCCGATATCGTCTCAACGACCCACACCGACGGTGACGAACCGCGCGGCGAACCGACGCGCGTCGTCGTCGTCGTGCCGATCCTGACGGGCCGGCGAGGCGAGGGGGCCGATGCGCCCTCGCGTACGGTGGAGGCGCGCCGCGACGAGGCGGTGGGCCTCGCCGCCGCCATCGACCTCGAGGTCATGGACACCGTCACCGTCGGACTGAACATGCCGCGGCCGGCGACCCTCATCGGCAAGGGCAAGGTCGAGGAGATCGGCGGGCTGGTGACGGCCCACGACGCCGGGCTCGTCTTCGTCGACGCGGCGCTCTCGCCTGTTCAGCAGCGCAACCTGGAAAAGGCCTGGAAGGCGAAGGTCGTCGACCGCACCGGCCTGATCCTCGAGATCTTCGGCCGCCGGGCCCGCACCAAGGAAGGCGGGTTGCAGGTCGAACTCGCCCATCTCAGCTACCAGAAGAGCCGGCTCGTCCGCTCCTGGACGCACCTCGAGCGCCAGCGCGGCGGCTTCGGCTTCCTTGGCGGCCCCGGCGAGACGCAGATCGAGGCGGACCGCCGCATGATCCAGGAGCGCATCACCCGCATCGAGCGCGAGCTCGAACAGGTGACCCGCACCCGCCGTCTGCACCGGGAGAGCCGCCGCCGCGTGCCCTATCCGATCATCGCGCTGGTCGGCTACACCAATGCCGGCAAGTCGACGCTGTTCAACGCGCTGACGACCGGCGGTGTGCTGGCGCAGGACCTGCTCTTCGCCACCCTCGACCCGACGCTCCGGCAGATGCGCTTGCCGCACGGCACCAAGGCGATCCTCTCCGACACGGTCGGCTTCATCTCGGACCTGCCGACCATGCTGGTGGCCGCCTTCCGGGCGACGCTGGAGGAGGTGATTGAGGCCGACGTGATCCTGCACGTGCGCGACGTCAGCCATGGCGACACCGAGGCGCAGGCCGCCGACGTCGCGGCGATCCTCGCCGATCTCGGCATCGACCCGGCGAACCGCACCATCATCGAGGTCTGGAACAAGGTCGACCTGCTCGGACCGGAGGCGCGCGAGGCGGCACTGAACCGCGCGGCGCGCCACGAGGAGGGGCAGCGGCCGTTCTTCGTCTCGGCGGTGACGGGCGAGGGGCTGCCGGGCCTTCTCGCCGCCGTCGAGGACAAGCTGCGCGCCGCCCACGAGCGCCTGACGGTGACCGTGGCGGCCGCCGACGGCGGCACGCTCCACTGGATCCACGAGAATGCCGAGGTGGAGGAGCGCAAGGCGCTGGCGAGCGGCGACACCCAGGTGACGCTGCGCATCGCGCCGGAGAAGCGCGACCAGCTCGCGCGGCGCCTCACGCGGGCCGGCTGAACCCCCGTCAGCCGCCGCGTTCCCGGCGCTTCGCCTCATCCCACAGCGCGTCCATCTCGGCGAGCGAGGCCTCGGCCGGCCCGCGGCCCTCGGCCGCCAGCGCCGCCTCGATGGCCGCGAAACGCCGTTCGAACTTGGCGTTGGTGCCCCGCAGCGCGGCCTCCGGGTCGACGTCGAGGTGGCGCGCGAGGTTGACCGCGGCGAAGAGCAGATCGCCGACCTCGTCCGCCACGGCGCCAGGCGCTGCGCCCTCGGTCCGTGCCGCGACGATCTCGCCGGCCTCCTCGACGATCTTGGCGAGCACGGCGTCGACGTCGTTCCAGTCGAAGCCGACCTTGCCGGCCTTGGCCTGGAGCTTCAGGGCGCGCGTCAGGGCGGGAAGGGCGGTCGGAACGCCCGCCAGCACGCCGGCCGCCGTTTCCGCCGGCAGGCCGAGCCGTCGGCGTTCGTCAGCCCTGGCGCGCTTCTCCTCCGCCTTGATGCTGTCCCACAGGCCCTTCACCGCCTCCGGGCTCATGTCGCGATCGCCGCCGAAGACGTGCGGATGCCGGCGGATCAGCTTCGCCGTGATGGCGTGCACGACGTCCGGAAAGGCGAAGAGGCCTTGCTCCTCGGCCATGCGGGCGTGGAAGACGACCTGGAGCAAGAGGTCGCCGAGCTCATCCTTGAGGTCCGCGAAGTCGCCGCGCTGGATGGCATCCGCCACCTCGTAGGCTTCCTCGATCGTGTAGGGCGTGATCGAGGCGAAGGTCTGTTCGAGATCCCACGGGCACCCGCGTCCAGGCGAGCGCAGCCAGGCCATGATGGCGACGAGATCGGCGATGTCGCCGGAGGGCGACGGTGTCTGGGGTTCGGCGGTCATGGGGCAGTGTGAGGGGAGCGGCGAAGCGAATGGCAAGACCGTCGCTACGCCGTCCACAGGATGCGGCAGCGAAGAGGAATCCCGAGACCTCTATCTGCGATTCGCATAAGACATATTATGGAATGCCACATCTCTACAGAATGCCCTTAGGGCGCGCCTTTTCAGCGCGCTCTTTGCTGGGGATTCCCATCGACCTCAGCTACGCCCGCGGCAGCCAAGACTGATGAACTGGGGGTCACCTCGTCGCATGCCGTTGCAGCTCGGGTGCTGCTCCGGCTGTTGACGGCGCGGGGCCGGAGCAGAAGTCTGCTGCCTTTGTGGTTGCGCTTGCGAACCGCCCCGACGGCAACCGAGCAATGCGAATGCGGGATCTCCTGCCCGCAACCCTCGGCAGTTCGGATGGTTCTGCTGCTGCATCTCCAACGCACGAACCGGCGCAGCCGCTGCCGCTCCCATACTGAAGGCACCGACGAGCATCAGGCACGTGAGGGAAAAAACAGGCATGGCATAACGAGACATACAGCTTTCCTTTCGGGCCAAAACGGCGCCATCGAAGAATGCCGCCGCGCGAACTCTATCGTAAGCAACTTCACATCGTGAACAACTGGTAGCGCTTTGAATAAAGTAACGACCTAGGTCGCATAACATATGACATGGAATGCAGTCTCTCTGCATAATCCGGCGTCAAACGTGCCTGACTGCTGGCGAAAGGCTGTGGCCAGCCTCGTTCACGCCGTCTGCAGAACCATCCCGTCATGGGCCGGCACCACGCCAGTCGGCAGCCGAGCCGCCAGCGTCGCGTAGTCGAGATCGGAATGCAGATTGGTGAGTACGGCCTGGCGTGGCGCGAAGCGTTCGATCACCGCCAGGGCTTCGTCCACCGTGAAATGGGTTGGATGGCGCGTATAGCGGAGTGCATCGAGGATCACCGTGTCGGCGCCGTCGAAGTAGCGCTCGCTCTCCGGCAAAAGCCGATTGATGTCAGGGCAATAGACACAGCCGTTCACGCGGAAGCCAAAGGCACGGTAGCCGGCGCCGTGTTCCACCGGGAACGGCGCGAAGGTCAGCGTTCCGCCGGGGCCCCTGACCGAGACCGGCTCGTGCGGCGCGAAGAGGTCGAGATCGATGATCGGCGGATAGTCGCTGCCCGGCGGCGACGCGAAACAATAGCCGAACCGCTCGCGCAGCAAACCGGCCGTCGTCGCATCGGCGTGGGCCGGCATGCGCCGCCGCATGGTGAGAACCAGCGGCCGGAGGTCGTCGATGCCGTGGGTGTGGTCGGCATGGTCGTGGGTGTAGAGTACCGCGTCGAGCCGCGTGACGCCGGCGGACAGGAGCTGCTCGCGCAGGTCCGGCCCGGTATCGATCAGGACGCTGGTGGTGCCGTCCGGGCCGCTCTGTTCGACCAGCGCGGCGCAGCGGCGACGGCGGTTGCGCGGATCGGCGGGATCGCAGTCGCCCCAGCCGAGGCCCGCCCGCGGCACGCCGCCCGATGAGCCGCAGCCGAGGATGGTGACCTTCAGCGCCATGACGTCTCAGGCCGAGAGTCGCAGGCCGGGATCGGCCTTGGCGAAGAGACGGTAGAAGTTCTCGGTGGTCTGGCGGGCCATTTCTTCCGGCGCGGCACCGCGGGCCTCGGCGATCACCCGGCCGGTCTCGACCACGTAGGACGGCTCGTTGGTCTTGCCGCGGAACTTGCCCGGCGCGAGGTAAGGCGCATCGGTCTCCACGAGGATGCGGTCAGCCGGCAGTTCGGCGGCGAGCTCCCGCAGGTTGGCGGCGCTCCTGTAGGTGGCGATGCCGGAGAAGGACACGTAGAGGCCGAGCGCCACGCCGGCCATGGCGAGCTCGCGCGAGCCGGTGAAGCAGTGGAGGACGGCCTTGAAGGCCCCCTTCCCCATCTCCTCCCTCAGGATCGCCGCGACCCTCTCGTCGGCCTCGCGGGCGTGGATGACCAGCGGCAGGCCGGACGCGCGCGCCGCGGCGATGTGGGTGCGGAAGCCCTGTTCCTGTGCGTCGCGGGGCGACTTGTCGTAGAACCAGTCGAGCCCGGCCTCGCCGATGGCGATGACCTTGGGGTGGTCCGCGAGGGCGACGAGATCGTCGGCCGTCACGTCCAGCTCCTCGTGGGCATTGTGCGGATGGGTGCCGACCGAGCACCAGATGCCGTCATGCGCCTCGGCGATGGCGCGGATGCCGTCGAAGCGTCGCACGCGAGTCGAGATGGTCACCATGGACTGGAGGCCCGCCGAGACGGCCCGGCCGATGAGCCCGCCGCGATCGGCGGCAAGCTCGGGAAAGTCCAGGTGGCAATGGCTGTCGACCCACATCAGGCCGCGGTCTCCGGCTCGACATAGCGCGGGAAGACGCCGGCCGGCGGCGGCAGCGCGGTCCCGGGCTTCAGCCGCGTGCCGAGGGCCGCGAAGTCGCGGGCGTCGTCAGCCACGGCCAGCAGGTCGAGCAGCTTCGGTGCGCCGAGCGGAATGGCGGGCGCCGCGAGGATCGCCGCCTGACGGATCACCTCGGCCGTGACGTAGAGCACCGTCTCCATGCGCGCCGGGTCGGTCTTGCGCAGCGCCCAGGGGGCCTGCGCGGCGAAATAGCGGTTGGCCTCGCCGACCACCGCCCAGACGGCCTCCAGCCAGCGGTGCAACTGCTGGCTGCCCACCGCTTCCCGCGAGACCGCCAGCATGCCGTCCGCGGCGGCGAGGATCGCCTCGTCCTCGTGGCTGAAGGGCCCCGGCGTCGGCAGGATGCCGTCGCAGTTCTTGGCGATCATCGACAGGGAGCGCTGGGCGAGATTGCCGATGTCGTTGGCGAGGTCGGCATTGGTCCGCGCGACGATGGCCTCGTGCGAATAGGAGCCGTCATTGCCGAAGGCGACCTCGCGCAGCAGGAAGTAGCGCATGGCGTCGACGCCATAGGCCTCGGCCATGATGAAGGGATCGACGACGTTGCCGAGCGACTTCGACATCTTCTCGCCGCGGTTGAACAGGAAGCCGTGGCCATAGACGCGCTTCGGCAGGGCGAGACCTGCCGACATCAGGAAGGCCGGCCAGTAGACCGCGTGGAAGCGGACGATGTCCTTGCCGATGACGTGGAGGTCGGCCGGCCAGTAGGCCCATTTCGGGCCGCTCTCGTCGGGAAAGCCGGCGGCGGTGATGTAGTTGGTCAGGGCGTCGACCCAGACATACATGACGTGGCCGTCTGCGCCGGGCACCGGCACGCCCCAGTCGAAGGTGGTGCGCGACACCGACAGGTCGGTGAGGCCCCCCTTCACGAAGCTGATGACCTCGTTGAAGCGGGTGTCGGGGCCGACGAAGTCGGGGTTCGCCTGGTAGAGGGCGAGCAGCTTGTCCTGGTACTTGGAGAGGCGGAAGAAATAGGTCTCTTCCTTCGTCCATTCCACGGGGGTGCCCTGCCCGCCCACACGCACGCCGTCGGGCCCGACCGAGGTCTCGTCCTCGTTGTAGAAGGCCTCGTCGCGGACCGAATACCAGCCCTCGTAGCCGCCGAGATAGATGTCGCCGGCCGCCACCATGCGCTCCCAGATGGCCTGGCTCGCCTTGTAGTGGCGCGGCTCGGTGGTGCGGATGAAGTCGTCGTTGGAGATGGCGAGCGCCCCGGCCATGGCGCGGAAGCGGTCGGCGTTGCGGTCGGCGAGCGCGCGCACGGGCAGGCCCTCGCGCTCGGCCGTCTGCACCATCTTCAGGCCGTGCTCGTCCGTGCCGGTGAGGAAGAACACGTCGCGCCCGTCGGCCCGCATGAACCGGGCGATCGCGTCGGTGGCGATCACCTCGTAGGCGTGGCCGATATGGGGCGCGCCGTTCGGATAGGAAATGGCGGTCGTGACGTAGAAGCGGGGCTTCGACATGGGGCGTTTCGGACGGTTGCGGGGTCAGGCGCGCCGCCGGCCGGCCTCGGCGAGCCAGCCGAAAACCTGGAAAACGAAGGGCTTGCGTTCGAGGTTGAACGTGCGCACCTGCGCCGCGGTAGCCTCGACCTTCTCCCATACCTCGGCATGGGGTGCAAGGCGGCGGGGCCCCTCGCCCGCGGCGGCCGTCACATGCCGGTGCAGATGGGCGAAGACGAGCCGCAGGAAGAGTTCGAACAGGCCGTCGTCGCGGCGCGCGAGCTTGTCGCCGAGGCCGTGGACGGCGAGGGGATCGGGCGAAGGCAGGCTGTCGAGGAGCCGGGTGACCTCGCCGGCAAAGCCCTCCTGGCCTCCCTCGGCGATTTCGAGCGCGCGGCGCAGGCTGCCGTCGGCGAGCGCGGCGATCCGGCGCGCCTCGTCCGCCGGTACCCGGATCTCGTCGAAGGTCTGGAGCCCCGCCACGATATCGTCCTCGCCGAGCGGCAACAGCGGCAGGGTCCGGCAGCGCGACCGGATGGTCGGCAGGAGGCGCCCGGGCATGTGCGCGAGGATGAGGAAGAGCGAGCGCGGCGGCGGCTCCTCCAGCAGCTTCAGCAGCGCGTTGGCGCTGGACCGGTTGAGGTCGTCGGCGGCGTCGACGATGCAGATGCGCCAGCCCCCCTCGCCCGCGGTCGAGCCGAAGAAGCGCACGATCTCGCGCATGGCGCCCACCGAGATGTCCTGCGGGATCTTGTCCTTGCCGGCCTCGGCGATGCGTCGCAGCGCCAGGAGGTCCGGGTGCGAGCCGGCGACGATGCGCCGCGCCGCGGGATGGTCGGCGGGAACGGCGAGGTCCACCGTGCCGGGAGGCAGCGCGGCCGCGACCGGGTTGGCGAGGACGAAACGGGCGAAACGGTAGGCGAGCGTCGCCTTGCCGATGCCCTCGGGACCACCGATCAGCCAGGCATGATGCATGCGCGGGCCGCGATAGGCGTTGAGCAGCTGGCGCTCGGCGTCAGCGTGGCCGATCAGGACCTGGCGCTCGCGCGGATGGGGGGCGCCGTCGAGACGGTCGGCGGCGTTCTCCTCGATCATGGGGCCACCAGGCGCGGGGCGAGGCCGAAATGCTCGGTGACGGCCTTGCGGATGGATTCGGCGACGACGTCGGCCTCGGCGGCGGCGTCGATCAGGCGGCAGCGCTCCGGCTCGGCGCGGGCGATGGCCTTGAAGCCGGCGCGCAGCTTGTTGTGGAAGGCGAGGCCCTCCTTCTCGAAGCGGTCGGTGGCTTCGCCGCGGCTCGCGACGCGCGCCAGGCCCACCTTCACCGGCAAGTCGAGGATGAGGGTGAGGTCGGGCCTGTCCTCGCCGACGGTGACGCGCTCCAGCGCCTGGATGAAGGACAGCGGCACCTTGCCTGCATGGCCCTGGTAGACACGGGTGGAATCGGCGAAGCGGTCGCAGATCACCCAGGCGCCCCGCGCCAGCGCCGGCTTGATGGTCACGGCGAGATGGTCACGGCGGGCCGCCGCGAACAGCAGGGTCTCGGCCTCCGGTCCGAAGGGCTCGGCGCCGCCGGAGAGCAGGACATGGCGCATGACCTCGGCGCCGGGCGAGCCGCCGGGTTCACGCGTCATGACCACGTCGAGGCCGCGCTGCTCGAGGAAGGACGCCAGGCGACGGGCCTGGGTCGACTTTCCGGCCCCCTCCCCGCCCTCGAGCGTGATGAAGCGGCCGCGGGCGGGCTCCGTGCTCACGGCCGGGCGACCCCGCGGATCCAGCCGGTGCCGAGTTCCCACGCGCCCTGCATGGCGCGCTGGGTGAGCGTGCCGGCCTCGACGTCGGCGGCGGCGAAGACCGGGACCTGGAGCGCGAGCTGGGACCCGCGCATCACCCTGAGATGTCCGACCTCCGTCCCGCGCCTGACGGGCGCGCGGACGGGGCCGCGATAGACGATCTGGGCCGTCACCCGGTCCGACTGGCCGCGCGGCAGGAGAAGGCGCACCAGCTTGCCGGCGGTGACCGCGACGCTGCCCTGGGCGCCGCCATAGACGGCGACGTCGCCGATCGTCTCCTGCTCCTGGAAGAGGTCGCGGAGCTCGAACGAGCGGAAGCCCCAGTCGAGCAGCTTGCGGGCCTCGTTGGAGCGCTCCTGCAGCGAGCGGGCGCCCATCACCACGACGATGAGCCGCTGGCCGTTCTGCACGGCCGACCCGGCGAGGTTGAAACCGGCCTCCTCGATGTAGCCGGTCTTCAGCCCGTCGGCGCCGGTATAGGTGCCGAGGAGCGGGTTTCGGTTCTGCTGGCGGATGCCGCCCCAGGTGAACTCGCGCTCGCCGTAGATCGCGTAGTGCTCGGGGAAGGTGCGGATGATGTGGTCGGCGAGGCGGGCGACCTCGCGGGCGGTGGTGCGCTGTTCGGGATCGGGCAGGCCCGTGGCGTTGCGGAAGACGGACTGGGTGA
Organism: Rhizobiales bacterium Ga0077556; assembly: GCA_001464235.1. Lineage (GTDB taxonomy): Bacteria > Pseudomonadota > Alphaproteobacteria > Rhizobiales > Phreatobacteraceae > Phreatobacter. Next base: position 10,583 of record LNFH01000128.1, read on the forward strand.
GGCCGATCGCCCGCGCCCGCGTGTTCATCACGGGAATGAAGTTGGGCTCGGTGCCGGAGACGGCTTCGGCAAGCGCGATGGAGGCGTCGTTGCCGGACTGGATGATGGCGCCGCGCATGAGGTCCTGCACCTTCACGCGCGAATTGACGGCGGCATACATGGAGGATGTGCGGGACGGGGCCCCTCCCCGCCGCCAGGCATCCTCGCTGATGACGATCTCCTGGTCCGGCTGCAACCGGCCCTGGCGAATCTCCTCGAAGATCACCGCCATGGTCATCAGCTTGGCGAGGCTGGCGGGCGCCTGGAGCTCGTCGGCCGCCTTCTCGAACAGCACCGACTGCGTGCCGACGTCGACGAGGATGGCGTTGCGGACGGTTGTCTGGAAATTGTCCTGGGCGCGCGCCTGCGGCGAGCCGGCCAGAAGCGCCACGAGCGCCGCGGCGGCACAGACGATCAATCCCGGTCGCGGCTTGGTCACGGTGGTCCTCCCGCCCCATGGATGGGGCGGGCCGCCGGTGAAATCAAGGCGGATCAGTAGAGCGAGGAGAAGCCGAGGGCGGCGCGGACCGGAGCGCCGCCCGGCATGGCGGCGATGGCCGGCGCCGGCGCGCGCGGCGGCGCGAAGGCGGTGGCGGCTGGGATGCTCACCGGACGCGACGCGGCGGTGGCGAGAACCGGGGCGGAGGACGCGGCCGGAGCCGCCTGCGGCGCCGGGGTGGCGACGACGGTCACGCTCGGCGCGGCTGCAACCTGGGAGACCTGGGCGGTGGCGCCGGAGCGGGCGACGGTCGTGGTGGCGACCGACTCGCGCACGCCGGGACGTTCGGGCGGCAGCGGCGCCGAGGCCATGGTGACCGGCGATTCGGCCGCGGCCTGGGGCGCGGCGGCCTGGATGACCGGGGCGACGCTGGGCGACGGATCGGGCTGGCGCATGTCCGGGCTGCCGACCGGCTGGGCCTGCGTCTCCTGCCGGAAGAAACCGAAGGTCTGCGCGGGGGCCGGGGCCGCCGCCACCTGGACGGACGGAGCCGCGGCGCGCGGGGCCGGATCGGGCACGGTCTGCGGCGCCGCCGAGGCGATCATGGTCTCGGTGACCTGCTGCGGGCGCGGCGCCGGTCGGCCGTCGGTGCGCAGGGTCGCGAGAAGAATCCGGTCGTCCGAGCCTTCCAGCGAGGCCCGGCCGAGATATTCCACCTTCACGCGGGCGAGGCCCTGGCCGCGGAAGTTCAGCATGTTGGAGGCCCGGTGCGACAGGTCGATCACCCGGTTGCCGTGGAACGGCCCGCGATCGTTGACGCGCACGACGAGGGAATGGCCGTTGGACATGTTGGTAACGCGGGCATAGCTCGGCATCGGCATGGTCCGATGGGCGGCCGACAGCATGTTCATGTCGTAGACTTCGCCGTTGGCGGTCAGGCGGCCATGGAACTGGCGGCCGTACCAGGAGGCGATGCCGGTCTCGGTATGGCCGTCGCGCTTCTCGAAGGGCGTGTAGACGCGGCCGGCGACCCGGTAGGGCCGGCCGACCCGGTAGACGCCGCCGCCGCGCGGAACCGGGCGCCCTTCGGCCACCACGCGCGGGCTGGAGCTGACGCCGTAGCGGGCATTGAACCGGTCGACCGGACCGTCGCCGGTCGATGCGGTCTGGCTGTTGCAGCCGCCGAGCGCAATGCCGAGGCCGCACAGGGCGGAACAGGCGAGAAGCCGCTTCAGGGTGGCCTTGCGGACAGCCGTCGGACGCGATCCCTCGCTCGTCGCTGAATGGGTCAAGCCGGTCGCTCCATGCCGCATGCCGCGGGCCTTACAGCCCACATCCCGCCGGTTGTCATAGCCGATGGTGATGAAGGGTGCCAGTGTCGGTGAAAATGAGACGAATTCGTGACGCGTGTCTCATTCTGGCCCGGTGATGGTTGAGGCGGGATTAAGTCGTGCAAGATGCCGCGTTCAGCGCCGTTCCCTCTTGAGAGCGAGGTTCGTCATGAGCTGCCGCGCGAACCCGGTCCGGTCGGACTGGTAAGCTGCCAGAAACTCTTCGGGTGCTTCCGTGTCGGGGTCATAGGCGGCGGACCATTCGATCATCGCGAGGAACATCGGCAGAAGGGCGATTCCCTTCTCGGTGAGGTCGCAGGCGATCTGATTGCCGTACTGCGGATCACGGTGCCTGGTGATCAGTCCTGCGCTCTCGAGCCTCGCCAGCCGATCCGCGAGGATGTTCGACGCCGGCGACTCCTCCGTGAGGAAGTGGCGGAAGCGGCGCTTGTCCCGGAAAAGCAAGTCACGCAGCAAGACGAGGGTCCAGGCATCCCCGAGGATCGCTGCGGCATAGCGAACGGGGCATCCTTTCCAATCGGATTTCACCTTCACAACGCACTCCGCGAATGTTGCTTGCGATTTGCAAGTAATTATGCTCCCGTCCGGCATGTTGCAAGGGAGGCCCCGATGCCCCTCGTCGTCACCCCCGTGGTCGTGTCGATCCTCCTGGTCTGTCAGGTGGTGATCACCAACTTCGTCGGATACCGACGTCTGAAGACCGGAATTCATTTTCTCGACGGCGGCGATCTCGTGCTGACGCGCCGTATGCGCGCCCACGGCAATTTCACCGAGACGGTGCCGATCACGCTCATCGGTCTTCTCACCGCCGAGCTCATGGGCGCAGCGCCGGCGATCCTGTGGATCGGCAGCGGCCTGCTTCTGATCGGTCGGGCCTGGCACTTTGCAGTGATCGTGACCCAGGGCTGGGGCAACGGCCGAGCGATGTCCATGGTGCTGACATTCGCGTCGATGGTCATCTTTGCAGGAGCCATCGTCTGGCGGATGTTTTGACGCCGGCGCGCAGCGCTGGACCAGGAGCGCGACTGGCCGGAAGGCCCGGTCGATCCGCGATCTCGACCCGCCGATGAGCATCACCTGCCTCATCAATCTGCGTGACGGAATTCAAAGAGGACCAAGCTGCCGCATTTCTAACTGCGTCCGGTATCGGAACCAAAGTCTATGGGTGGACGCCCGGGCGCGTTGACAAGAGCTTCGATTATGCTCGGTTGACGATCGGTCCCAAAATGTTGGTTGATGAAGCGGCTCTGTTGCTCGTCCGTGGCGAACACGAACCGGCGTGCGTCTGAAACGACCAGCCGGTTTGCGATCTTGACGACGCTCCTCTCTGGCTCGGCTGCGAACCTCTTGAGCCACTCCCGATCGCTAGAGGCGACGAACAACCGGGTGGGGCCAATCGGCAAGGCCAAATGGCACTCTGGTTTTAGAATACCATTCGAGTGGATTATTGGTCTGTCAGACGACAGCAAATTATGTGGGTCACCTGCAAAGGTGCGGACCTTCCACTCCATTTCAAATATTACCGTACGCAGTTTTTCATTCTGGATCATATTGGTAAAATTTCGGAACATTTCTCTCTCAATGTATCTCCGATTTTTTGGTTTGTTTAGGATCTCCTCGATCGTTTCAGGATCTTTACTTGTTCTTGCAGCATAATAAGCGCTCCTGTCCCCGTCTGATACGTCCCGAAAATAGCTACGAAGCGCCGCAATATCCTCTGGCATTCGCAGGAGGAGCGACACGAGAAATGTAGTCCAGGCTGCTTTGAGCCTTTCGGATAGCTTGTTGCCACTCTCCATTGCGGCAAGTGCCTCAGCCGCTGCACTGTCAATTGGACTGAAAAAGCGCTGTTCAACAGCCTGCCTTATATCCTCAGGAAATCCTTCAAGGGCATATAGCTGATCGGCCCATCCCGTACCTTCTGGGTGTTTACGAAGAGCCTTTATCTGGTTGCCGAATGGTCGAGAAAACACACTAAGCTGACAATCCGATCTCGTGCACCAACGCCGCGTGTAAAACGCCGGAATATAGTGATGCTTCCTCGGCTGGTTAACGACCGCGGCGCGCGACGTGCTCATTGTGATGTGCTTCTGATAACATTCGCTGCGGAATATTGTTGGGCCTGATGCGATGCGCAAGGGTTTGTTGGGGCGCTCGCTTCTCTGGCAGCGACATTGCGCGGCAGCGATTTACCACTTCACGGTATCCAGAAGGCCAAGTGGTCGCCAAGAAGATCGGCCAGACGTCGTCGAAGCGGCGGCTCGACTGGCTAAGTCAGAAAATGCCGAGGCCCTTCAGCCATCCAATAGCATCAGGTATGCGGGAGAGGCCGGCTTTCACGGCCTCTTGGGTCGCGACCTTCAAAGCCTCGGCGGTCATGGTCTCAAGCCTTTTCTTGAGCGCGGACTTCTCCTCTGCGGGAAGATCAGTCATATCAATTCGCTCAGCGATAAGTTCCTTGATCGTGTCGCCGTGAAGTCGGACCGTCACAACACTCAGGATCGCACCGAGGCCGCCATCGTCGGCCAGGAAATCTAGCCCCTTGGCGGTGATCTTGGCCTCGGCGACGGACGCTGCGCCAGCGACTGGGCGAAACCAGGTCACTTCAACCAGAGAGTATTCCGCCAGATATGCGACACAGGCGCTCATTTCTCCCTTATCAATCGACACGGGGTAACGATCGATCCGCGCCTGCTTTGGGTAGCTCTCACTCAGCCATTCGAGGACATCTCTTTGCAGCTTGCGATCTGGCTTCCCCATTGGTCTCTCCCTGTCCGCGAACATTGCCTCACCGGACAGCCGTCGGAAAGGCGGCACCAACAGAACCGGGGCCGCGAGGCCTCCCGTACTCATTCCTGTGGCAATGGACATATGGCGGAGAGGGTGAGATTCGAACTCACGGTGGGCTTGCACCCACGGCGGTTTTCAAGACCGCTGCCTTAAACCACTCGGCCACCTCTCCGGGGCGTCGCCGCCGGTCCCGTTGTCTAGGGCGAGCGGGGCCGCGACGTCAACGTAGGGGTGCCAGACCAGAGCCCGGGGTGCGGCCGGCGCCGCCCTCCCCGCCGGCCCGGCACAAAAAACCCCGCCGCCCGGGTGGGCGACGGGGCTGGTCCGATGGGGGTCAGCCGATCAGAAGCGGCAGACGCGCTCGCCCCAGCGGTTGATCCAGCAGCGGCGCACCGGACGGAACGGGCGCGGGCCGTAGAAGCCGTAGGGACGGTACGGGCGATAGGGGCGATAGGGACGGTAGTAGCGGCGGCGCGGGCCGTAGCCGTAGCCCCACTGCATTTCCAGCGGCGCGCCGGCGGCAGGTGCAGCGGCAGCGGGAGCGGCGGGGGCCGCAGAAGCGGCGGTCGTGCCGAGAGCGCCGACGGCGACCGCGCCGCCAGCGAGCGTGAGGAAGAACGAACGACGATCCATGTGATACCTCCTTGGGACTTCACTGCGGCGATGCTGCCCCGGCCCAGTTGAACGGACAATGAACCGGCCGGGTGGCATTTGGTTCATTCGGTTCATGGGGCGCCGACCGATCGGCCCCGACGTCGCGTCTTGCTTGTCGCGACCCGCGGTTTCGCCTATTGGCGGGCCTTGTTCCCGCGACGAGCGCCGATGACCGACACCGCCACCCTCCCCCCGCCCACCGACCGGGCCGCACCGAAGATCTCCTTCGTCTCGCTCGGCTGCCCCAAGGCGCTGGTCGATTCGGAGCGCATCATCACGCGCCTGCGCGCCGAGGGTTATGAGCTGTCGCGCAGCCACCAGGGCGCCGATCTCGTGCTGGTCAACACCTGCGGTTTCCTCGATTCGGCCAAGGCCGAGAGCCTGGCGGCCATCGGCGACGCGCTGAAGGAGAACGGCCGCGTCATCGTCACGGGCTGCATGGGCGCCGAGCCCGAGCAGATCCGGGCGGCCCACCCGTCCGTGCTCGCCATCACCGGCCCGCAGCAATACGAGAGCGTGCTGGCCGCCGTGCACGAGGCCGCCCCGCCGAAGCACGACCCCTTCCTCGATCTGGTGCCGCCGCAGGGCATCAAGCTGACCCCGCGCCACTACGCCTATCTGAAGATTTCCGAGGGCTGCAATAACCGCTGCACCTTCTGCATCATCCCCAAGCTGCGCGGCGACCTCGTTTCGCGGCCGCTGGGCGAGGTGATGCGCGAGGCGGAGAAACTGGTCGCCGCAGGCGTGAAGGAGCTTCTCGTCGTCAGCCAGGACACGTCGGCCTATGGCATCGACGTGAAATATGCCGAGAGCCAGTGGCGCGACCGCACCTGGCGCACGAAGTTCCTCGACCTGTCGCAGGCGCTCGGCGAGCTCGGGGTGTGGGTGCGGATGCAGTACGTCTACCCCTATCCGCACGTGGACGAGGTCATCCCGCTGATGGCCGAGGGCAAGATCCTCCCCTACATCGACATTCCCTTCCAGCACGCCCACCCCGACGTGCTGCGCCGCATGAAGCGCCCGGCACACCAGGAGAAGACCGTCGAGCGCATCCGCCGCTGGCGCGAGATCTGCCCGGACCTCACCATCCGCTCCACCTTCATCGTCGGCTTTCCCGGCGAGACGGACGAGGAGTTCGACTTCCTGCTCGACTGGCTGGACGAGGTCGGCCTCGACCGGGTCGGCTGCTTCAAGTACGAGCCGGTGGCGGGTGCCACCTCCAACGCCCTCGAGGGTCAGGTGCCGCCCGAGGTCATGGAGCGGCGCTGGCACCGCTTCATGAAGAAGCAGGCGGAGATCTCCGCCCGCCGGCTGAAGCGCAAGGTCGGCACGCGCCAGCAGGTGCTGATCGACGAGGTGGGGCCGACCGTGGTGAAGGCCCGTTCCAAGGGCGACGCGCCGGAAATCGACGGCTCCGTGTTCATCCATACGAAGCGCAAGCTCTCCGTCGGCGAACTCGTCACGGTGAAGATCGACCGCGCCGGCGACTACGACCTGTTCGCGAGCTTGTGATCGCGCGCCGTGACGCGGTGATTGCCAAGGATTAACCGTTTTCGGGCCACGATCCCTCCGCAGGTGGCGTGAAGGCGTGGGTGCCGACGAGCCCGGGTGGTGCAGTGCGGCAACAGTGACGCCGTGTTTCTCCCGGCCTCACGGTTTCGTCATGTTTGACGCCCACCGCCGGTGTTACGAGCCGCCCCCTGTTCACGAAGACGTCGCGTCAACAATTCCTCCGCGGGGCGGGGAACCTTGTTCGCGGCGTCAGGTTCTGAGGCTTATGATGACGATCGATCGACGATTCCTTGTACTTGGCGCCCCGTTCATCCTCGGCGCATGCACCACCCGGCGCGAGGAGCTGGTGATCGAGACGCCCCGTTTCGATCCCTATTACGTCGCCATGTACGGCGAGGTTCAGGGTGAGCCCCATCCGGTTCCGGCCATCGACCTGAGCCAGGTGAACGAGCGCTTCTGGCGCCGCGAGGTCGCCTATCGCGGCCGCGAGAACCCCGGCACGATCGTCGTCGACCCCTCCGCCCGCTACGCCTATCTCGTCATGGAGAACGGGCGCGCCATGCGCTACGGCGTCGGCGTCGGCAAGGAAGAAGGCTTCAACCTCACGGGCATCGCCTCCATCGGGCGCAAGGCCGCCTGGCCGCGCTGGACGCCGACCCAGGACATGATCCGCCGCGAGCCCGAGCGCTACGGCCCCGTCGCCGGCGGCCTGCCCGGCGGACCCGAGAACCCGCTCGGTCCCCGCGCCCTCTACCTCTATCGCGGCAATCGCGACACGCTCTATCGCCTGCACGGCACCACCGAGCCCTGGACGATCGGCACGCAGGTGTCGTCGGGCTGCATCCGCTTCCTGAACCAGGACATCATCGACCTCTACGGCCGCGTGCCCGTGGGCGCGACGGCCATCGTCCTGCCGTCGGGAGAAAGCGTCACGAGCTGACGCGACCCCGCGAACCATCCATTGATCGAAGGCCGGCCTCGCGCCGGCCTTTTTGTCTGTGCGGGTGAACCTGCCCTCCCCTGATTGCTCGTCCAGGCCCGGCCCCCTCCAGCGGACGCCCACCGCTGATCGACCCATGTCGAATGGTGATAGGAAAACAATCTGCGTGGACTGCGGTCCTATTCACGATGCTGATGAATGGGCGCCGGGTCGGCTCCCGGACGCGAAGCTCGCGAAATCGCCGTCAGAGGAGGACCTAGCGAGCCATTCCGGCGAGGGCGCGGACCGAGGGGCCGGCGACGCCGCCGAAGCCGTGGCCGCCCGCGACGATCTCGACCCGTGCCGTGCGGCCGGCCGCGCGGGCGCGCTCTACATAGGCCTCGGCGAGAGCCGGCCGCGTGTTGTCGTCGGACGCGCCCGTGACCGCGACGATGGCGGTCGAGGCCGGCACGCCGCCGACATAGTCGACGGGGGACAGGGACGAGAAGGCGCGCCTGCCGCCCCGCGACGCGCGCCAGGCCGGCACGTCGCAGGGACAGGACACCAGGACGACGCCGTCGAGGAGGCCGCCGGAATTGCCCGCGAGGACACCGAGGGCCCCCGCCCCGGCGGAGTGGCCGAGCGCGATCACGCGGCGCGCGCCGTACTTCGCCTTCAGGTCGCGGATGGCGCCGGCAATCGTGCGGATCGACCCTGCGTCGAAGGTGTCGCTGCGTCCGTTGTCCGAGCCGCTGGAGCGGTTGCCGGCCCGGTCATAGTAGCCGGGGCGCAGGAGGGCGACCGCCGCCACGTCGCGCCGTCCCGCGGCGAAGGATTGCGCGTAGCGGTACATGTAGTCCGCCGGGCCGCCGGCGGAGACGTCGCCGTGCACGAAGACGGCGAGGATGCGGGCCTGTGCCGGGCCGTAGGCCTGGTAGGCGAGGCCGTTGGCGCAGGTAGGCGCCGAACAGGCCCGCGCGGGACCGGTCATGGCGAGCAGCAGGACGATGAGGCTTGCCGCCGCGCGCGCGATCATCCTCGTCATCACGGAACCTCATGCCGCCAGGAGAGGACGACACTAGACGCCTGCTCCGGACCGCGTCGCCTCCGGAGCCATCCGGACCCCCAGGCGGTCAGGTGTGGACGACCCGGCCATAGGCGTCGAGGACGCTCTCGTGCATCATTTCCGACAGGGTCGGATGCGGGAAGACGGTGTGGATCAGCTCCTCCTCCGTCGTCTCGCAGTTCATGGCGACGACGAAGCCCTGGATCAGCTCGGTGACCTCCGCGCCGACCATATGGGCGCCGAGGAGCTTGCCGGTCTTGGCGTCGAAGATCGTCTTGACGAGGCCCTCCGGCTCGCCGAGCGCGATGGCCTTGCCGTTGCCCATGAAGGGGAAGCGGCCGACCTTCACCGTGTAGCCGGCGTCCTTCGCCCTGGCCTCGGTGAGGCCGACGGAGGCGACCTGCGGGTGGCAGTAGGTGCAGCCGGGGATCATCGCCTTGTCCATGGCGTGGGTGTGCAGGCCCTTGATGGTCTCGACGCAGATGACGCCCTCGTGCTCGGCCTTGTGGGCGAGCATGGGGGGACCTGCGACGTCGCCGATGGCGTAGATGCCGGGGACGTTGGTGCGGCCGAGCCCGTCGGTCTTCACGGTGCCGCGGTCCATGGTGACGCCCAGCGCCTCGAGGCCGAGCCCCTCGACGTTGCCGACGACGCCCACGGCGGAGATCATCCGCTCGGCGGTGATGGTGCGCTTGGCGCCCTTCTCGTCCTCGACGGTCGCCGTGACGGAATTGGCGGCCTTCTCCACCTTCGTCACCTTGGTGGAGGTGAGGATGGTCATCCCCTGCTTCTCGAAGCGCTTGCGGGCATGGGCGGAGATCTCGGCGTCCTCCACCGGCATGACCTGCGGCAGAACCTCGACCACGGTCACCTCGGCGCCCATGGTGCGGTAGAAGGAGGCGAACTCGATGCCGATGGCGCCTGATCCCATGACGATGAGGCTCTTCGGCATGGTCTCGGGCTTCATGGCCTCGAAATAGGTCCAGATCAGCTTGCCGTCGGGCTCGATGCCCGGCAGCACCCGCGGCCGGGCGCCGGTCGCGACGATGATGTGCTTGGCCTGATAGGTCCCTGCCCCCAGCGTGCCCTTGGGCGGCGGCACCTGCGGCTGCACGGCGGGCTTCGACGACGCGGAGACCACCACCTCGCCCGGCTTGGCGATCTTCGCCTCGCCCCAGATGACGTCGATCTTGTTCTTCTTCATCAGGAAGCCGATGCCGCCGTTGAGCTGGGCCGAGACGCCGCGCGAGCGCTTCACCACCGCGCCCATGTCGACGCTCATCGTGCCGTTCAGCGTCAGCCCGTAGTCCTTCGCGTGCGTCGCGTAGTGGTAGATCTCGGCCGAGCGCAGCAGCGCCTTGGTGGGGATGCAGCCCCAGTTGAGGCAGATGCCGCCGAGATGTTCGCGCTCCACCACGGCCGTCTTGAAGCCGAGCTGCGCGGCGCGGATGGCCGCGACATAGCCGCCGGGGCCGCCGCCGATGACGATGATGTCGTAGCTGGACATGCGTTTGGCCTTTCGTGGGTGGCGTTACAGGAACGACAGGCGCGCCGTCCGGGCGCAGTCCTCGTTCATCTCTCCAAACAGGGTATCGGCCTCGCCATAGGCCCTGTCGAAGGCCTCGCGCGGCTGCTTGTGGGTGTCTCGGGCGATCGCCAGCAGCTTCCAGGAGAGCTGCGTGTAGCGCTCGCGGATGGCGTCGTCGCGAAAATTGGCGAGGAAGGTGCCGAGCGCGCCGAACCGGAAGACGCCCGCCTCCAGCTCGCGCTGGGCCAGAGGGTCCGCCGCTTCGGCACCGCGGCCCGGAGCGTTCGCCGCCTCATGCATGGCGTAGGTCCGCATCTTGATCTGGAAATAGGCGTCGATGATGTCGCGGCAGGTGCGCAGATACTCGCCGCGAATGACGTTGCGCTGAACCACGTCGAGGTTGCGCGAATAGTTGTAGCTCTGGAAGAACGACGAGGCCATGGCGAGGGTCGCCACCACGATCGACACCAGGGTCCATCGGGTGCCGCTCATGGCCGGCTCACACCAGCATGCCGATCGGGTTCTCGATATAGCCCTTGAAGGCGGCCATCAGCTCGGCACCCAGCGCCCCGTCCACCGCGCGGTGGTCGGTGGACAGCGTCACGCTCATGACGGTGGCCACAGCGGGCGCGTCGTTTTTCACCACGACGCGCTTCTCGCCGGCGCCGACCGCCAGGATCGTCGCGTGCGGCGGGTTGATGACGGCGGCGAAGTCCTTGATGCCGAACATGCCGAGGTTGGACACGGCCGAGGAGCCGCCCTGGTACTCCTC
>LNFH01000129.1 GCA_001464235.1 Rhizobiales bacterium Ga0077556
ACGGTCTCTAGCTGCCGACCTTGCCGCCACCCTGTCGGGTGATGGCGACGATGGAGGGCCTCGGCGGCATGTCGGGCGAGAAATCCGGCCAGCGCGTCGCCGGGTTTTCGTAGGTGGCCGGCGCGGCGTTCGGATCCTCGGGGTCCGCCTCGCCGGGATGCTGGAGCGCGACGAAGAAGGTCTCGCCGTCCGGCGTGAATTCCGGCCCGCAGAGCTCGGCGCCGAAGGGGCACTTGAAGAAGAGGCTGGAGGTGCCGCGTGCCTCGCCCTCGGTCTCCATAGCCCAGACGCCGTCGTTGCGGCCGGTGCGCGAGGGAAAATTGCCGTCGGTGGCGATCCACAGGCGCCCGTCGGCATCCACGGCGCAGTTGTCCGGCATGCCGAACCACCCATCCCTGGATGTCCGGCTGTTGAAGGTCGCGCCCACCGTGGCGACGGCCGGGTCGCCGCAGCGCACCAGGATGTCCCAGGTGAAGCGCGGCGCGGCATGGTCGCGGCCGTCCGGCGTCATCTCCACGATGTGGCCGAAACGGTTGTCGGCGCGCGGATTGGCGGCGTCGATCTCCTCGGGCTTGCGGCGGTTGTTGTTGGTCAGCATCACATAGACCTTGTCGGTCCGCGGATTGGCCTCGACGTCCTCCGGCCGGTCCATGCGGGTGGCGCCGAGGAGATCGGCCGCCCGGCGCGTCTCGATCACCACGTCGGCCTGGGAGTGAAAGCCGTTGGCGGGCGACAGCGGCCCTTGGCCGAAGACGAGGGGCAGCCAGTCTCCGGTGCCGTCGGCGTTGTAGCGGGCGACGGAGAGCGTGCCGGCATCGAGGAGGTCGGCGTCGCGCGCGCGATCGCCGGTGACGCGGCCCTCGGTGACGAAGCGATAGACGTAGTCGTAGCGCTCGTCGTCGCCGGAATAGAGCACGTAGCGACCGTCGCGGGCGACGATGCCGGCCGCGCCCTCATGCTTGAAGCGGCCGAGGGCGGTGCGCTTCTTCGGCGTCGAGGCGGGGTCGAAGGGGTCGATCTCCACCACCCAGCCGAAGCGGTTGGCCTCGTTCGGTTCCTTCGACAGGTCGAAGCGCGGCTCGTAGTCGCCCCAGTTGTACCAGCGGCCTGGAATGCCCATGCGCCGGTAGTTCGCCGCCTCGGTGTGTCCCTCCGGCAGGCGGCCGGAGAAATAGCCGTTGACGTTCTCCTCGCAGGTCAGCCAGGTCCCCCAGGGCGTCCGGCCGCCGGCGCAGTTGTTGAGCATGCCGAGGACGCGGCGGCCGTCAGGGTCCGCGGCGGTCCGCATCCGCGGATGACCCGCGGCGGGGCCGGTGATGGCCATGGGCGTCTCGGCGGTGATGCGGCGGGCATAGCGCGAGCCGGCCACCACCTCCCACCGCTCACCCTCGCGGCGCACCTCCAGCACCGAGCCGCCATGCGCCATCATCTCGACGGCGACGATCTCGGGAGTCATGCCCGAGAAGGCCTTGGCGCGACCGAGCGGTCCGCCCCAGTCCTGACGGCCGAGGCCGGGGAACATGAGCTCCTCGTTGGTGTATTCGTGATTGACGCAGAGCAGGCCGTGGCGGGACGGGTTCGCGGCGCCGGGCATCGGGAAATAGCCGAGATAGTCGTTGTTGTAGCCGAACTGGCGGGACTGGGCGGCGCCCGTCTGGGCCGTGGGCGAAAAGGCGGGCGCGTCGGCGAGAACCGGGTCGCCCCAGCGGATCAGCACCTCGGCCCTGTGGCCCTCGGCCACCTCGGCGCGGTCGGTGGGCGTCGAGGAGAGCTCGCGGAAGCCGAAGGACGGCATCGCCGGGGTCTGCGCCGCCGCGGTGCCGGACGCCAATGCCGCAGGACCCAGCGTCGCCGTGATGGCGCCGACGCCGAGCACGCCCTTCATGAGGTCGCGGCGATGGAAGCGCGCCGCGACCACGTCGCCGAAGGTCGGAGCCTCGGCCGGGCTGGTGCCGCGATCCTCGGCGAGTTCGGCGCGCTGGGAGACGCTGAGCGGGCCGGTCTCATCCGGCTTCGGTGCGTCGGACATGGTGTCAGGTTCCTCTTTCGTCGGGCCGGATCATTTCAGCCGAGGCCCGCGACAGTCCGGTGACGATGCGGGTGAAACCAAAATGCCACAGGTGGATACATTCGGTGCCACACCGGCGACATGGAACCCCGTCAGGACGGCTTTGCAAAGTCCTCGTTTACGCCTGCCGCTTCACAGTGCGCGACAGGGTGGGCGAGGCGTTCCGGAGTTGCGTCATGGACCGCGTGTTGGGACTGGTGACCGTCGAACAGGACATGGCGAAGCTGATGCGCGCCGCCGAGCGGGCGGGGCTGGCGCTCGGCTGCATCGACCCGGAGGAGACGAGCCTCGTGCTCCCCGGCGACGAGACCGATCCGGCCTGGACGCTCGGGCGCATCGGCGCATGGGCCGTGACCCTGACGCTGGCTGCGACCTTCCTCATCCTCTGACTCCCGACCACCGGCCCGAAGTGGCGGCGGTTCCTCTTGTCTGTCACGGGCAATGACGGCACAGTCGGCTTACCCTAGGTGAGCAGATCGCAGGTCTGCGTCGAGCAAGCCGGACCTCCGGTACGAACAGGCCGTCGTGAGACCCATCTCCCAGCGCGCGTCGTCAGCGGATCAGGCCCGCCGCGGCCGCCGTGTCCTGCAGGTCCTCCTCGTCGCCGCCACGACGCTTGCCGGTGCCGCCGTCTCCGCCTTCGCCGGCTGGCTGCTGCTGCTCGCCGTCGGGCAGGATCGAATCGCATCGACGGGGCGGGCCGTTCTCGACCACCTCGCGGCGATCGACCGGGAGGCGCGGCTCACCATCGATCTCTTCAACCGGCAGCCTTCGGCCTTCTGTTCGCCGGCCGAACTGGAGCAGTTGCGCGAACAGGTGTTCCGCACCCGCTTCGTCAAGGACGTGGGCCGGGTGAGGGGCGGGGCCCTGCACTGTTCGGGCACGCTGCAGGCGGTCGCCTCGCCGGCCATGATCGCGGCCGCCGATCTCGTGACGCGGCAGGGCCTCGCCGTCCACGCCGCCGAACCGCTGCTCGTCGCGCGCAACAGCCGCGCCCCCATCCTCGGCCAGGGCGAGACCAACGTGGTCATCGATCCCGAAGCCCTGGCGGACGAGGTGCTGATCGGCGTCGACTTCGTCGCCGGCTATCTCGGCGCTGACGGCCGATTCCTCCGCCTGTTCGGGTCCTCGCCGTCGCTCTCCGGCGCGGAGATCAGTGCCGGCCGGCCCCTGGACCGGCACGGCATCCTGTTCCACCCCGTGTGCGACGGCGAGCGCTCGATCTGCGTCGTCACCTCGCTCGCCAAGGCCGACGTGCTGCGCCTGCAATGGCCGATCATGGCGGCGACCGGCCTGCTCGGGTCGGTCATCGGCCTCGGGCTGGGCTTGTTCCTCGTCCAGCGGCAGGCGGCGCGGCTGTCCATGACGGAGACCCTGAAGCGTGCGGTCGCCCGGGGCAGTTTCGACGTCGTCTACCAGCCGATCGTCACGCTCGCGGACCGTTCGGTGGTCGGCGCGGAGGCGCTCATCCGCTGGCGGGATGCGGAGGGCCTGCAGGTCCCGCCGTCGATCTTCATTCCGCTTGCCGAGGAGGCCGGCCTGATCGGCCAGATCACGCGCTTCATGCTGCAGCGGGTGACCCACGAACTCGCCGGGCTGATCCAGAGCCACCCGGATTTCCGCGTCAGCATCAACATCTCGGCGAACGACCTCGACGATGCGGACTTCTTCGAAACCCTGGCCGCCATGCTCGACAGGACGGGGATCGATCCGCGCTGCATCATCCTCGAACTGACGGAACATGCCGCGGCGCGCCGCGACCGGGCCGTGGACGGCACCCGGCTGCTGCGGTCGCGCGGACACCGCGTCTACATCGACGATTTCGGCACGGGTTTCGCCAACCTGTCCTACCTGAACGCGCTGTCGATCGATGCGCTGAAGATCGACCGGAGCTTCACGGAGACCATCGGTGCGGGTCGCCAGCCTTCTCCGGTGCTGCCGCAGATCCTCGCCATGGCGAAGGCGCTGGATCTCGACCTCGTCGTCGAGGGGATCGAGACGGAAGAGCAGGCGGCCTGGTTTGCCGCGCAGTCCGTCGCCTATGCACAGGGTTGGCTGTTCTACCGTCCGGTCGATGCGCAGGCCCTGGGCGCCATCGTCGATAGCCAAGGCGAGGCGGGCGCTGCCGGGGCAGGGCCCGGATCCGCTCCGCCGGGACGCTGAGGCGGGCGGCAGGCTCCCGTATGGACGGCCGGCCGCAAGAGGCCGGCCATCCGCCCTGTCGTCACGCGGCCCTGACGGTCGCGAGGAACTTCTTCACCTCGGCCGAGAGCTGCTCGGCCTGACGGGCAAGGTCGGCCGAGGCGGAGAGCACCTGCGCCGCGCCGTGGCCGGTCTCGGCGGCGGCCTGGGCCACCGAGGTGATGGCCGAGGAGACCTCCGTCGTGCCGGCCGAGGCCTGGCCGACCGAGCCGACGATCTCGCGCGTCGCCGATCCCTGCTGCTCCACCGCCGAGGCGATCGAGGACGTCGCCTGGTCGATCGAGCGGATGCTGCTGGTGATCCCGGCGATGGCACTGACCGCCTTGTTGGTCGTGTCCTGGATGGCGACGATCTGGGAGCCGATCTCGCTGGTGGCCTTCGCCGTCTGCTCGGCGAGACCCTTGACCTCCTGGGCGACGACGGCGAAGCCGCGGCCCGCCTCGCCGGCCCGCGCCGCCTCGATGGTGGCGTTGAGGGCGAGAAGGTTGGTCTGGCTGGCGATGGTCGAGATCATCTCGACGATGGCGCCGATGCGGGCCGCACCTTCGGTCAGCTCGGCGACGATGCCGCCGGTCGCATCGGCCTCCTTGACGGCGCTCCGGGCTAGGGTGGCGGAGTGCTCGACCTGGCGGCCGATCTCCTGCACCGAGGCGCCGAGCTCTTCGGCCGAGCCGGCGACGGCGGTGACGTTGGCGCCCGCCTCCTCGGCGGCGCTGGCCACCGAGGTCGACTGGGCCGAGGCCTCCTGGGCGGAGGCGGAGAGCTGCGTGGCGGTCGCCTGCATCTCGGTGGCGGCGGCGGAGACCATGTCGACGATGCCGCCGACGGCGCCCTCGAAGCGTCATCACCTTCTGGCGCTCGGCGTCGGCGGCCTTGGCCGCCTCTTGCTCGGCGCGGAGCCTGTCGGTCTCCATGCCGTTGGCGCGGAAGGTCTCGGCTGCCTTGGCGATGTCGCCGACCTCGTCCCGGCGCTCGGCACCGTAGGCGGCGACCTGGTAGTTGCCGCGGGCGAGTTCGGCGAGGACCGCGTTGATGCGGCCGATCGGCCGGGCGATACCCACCTGGCCGATGAAGAGGGCGAAGGCGATGCCGGCGACCAGGGCGAAGCCCATGATGGCGTACATCAGCCGCTCCTTGGCATCGGCCGTCTCCTGGATCTCCTTCGCATAGGCGTCGGAGCGGGTGATGAGGAGGTTGGTCATCTCGGTCACGAGGCGGCGGGCCTCGAGGGTGCGCTCGCGGCTGGCCATGGCCAGATCCTTCAGCCGCTGCTGCTGCTCCGTCGTGGCCGTCCCCTGGATCTGGGCCGCGAAGGCGAACGTCTGCTGGCTGTGGGTCATCATGGCGTTGAAGGCGTCCTCCGCCTTGCGCAGGGCCTCCTGGACCACCGGCGTGGTGGAGGCACGGATCACCCCAAAGCGCTCGCGGGCGAGGTCCGCCTCACGGGCCGCCTCGGCGGGCAACTGGCGGATGAGGTCCTGCGTCGGGCTCGCCGCGAGAACGAATTCCACCCGGTTGATGAGGATGACGTGCTGGTTGACGCGGGCCGAGGCGACGGCTCGGCGGGCGGCGGCCGCGGCCTGATCGGCGTCGTCACCCACCCGGTCGAGGGCGAAGGCGCCGATCAGGGCGATGGCGACCAACGCGGAGTTGAGGAGGGCCACGATGGCCAGGATCTTGGGCGTGATGCGGTATGAGCCGAGAGACAACATCTGGGCGGTGGCTCCGTTGCGGAATGCCACATCAATAATGTGATACCTATAAACAGCATCTTAAATCCGGATATTGCGCTTTCTTGCCACGGCGCATGCGGCGGGCCTGTCGGAGCGCATGTGGAACTGGTGAGGCGGCGCAGTCCTCCGCATCAGGTGGCGCCGGTCGGTTGAGCTGTTTCGGTCGCGCCTGACATCCCGGTCGGCAACCGTCTGAACAGCCTCGGTCAAACTCTCGCGTCGCGGCGCATCCGCCGTCTCGGAAGAGCCCCTCGGTTTTTTTAGCTTTGTCGGGTGATCCACCCTGCGCGCCGCGGCGTAGACCGACGTCAAACCCAAGTGACAGAACTGGGCGTCAATATTCACGTGTGATGCCGTAGGGTAAGATGATATACCCCGATACCGGTATCATGATTAGTATCACTAATGTGCAAGGCTGCGACAAACTGTCATCCTGTATAGCGCCGTTAACGCGTCAGCTCTCCTTTTCATAAAATACTTTTTTAATGCGGCAATGGTGCTCTTGTGCGGCGCAAATGGATGCGCCGTAGCCAGTGTTCACGATCTCTTCAGGCCAGGGAGCACCCCATGACCCCCGCCGGCGCGCTGTCGCCTTCGTCCATGACCTCTTCGTCTGCGCGGGCCAGCTCGCTCGCCGAACGCCTTCGCTTTCATGGGCTCGACCGGGCCGCCATCGAGGCGCTGCGGGCGCATCGGGCCATGGTGCTCGAGGAACTGCCCGGGGTGCTGGATCAGTTCTACCAGATGATCGGGGGCATTCCCGAGACGGCTGCCTTCTTCCGCAGCAAGGATCACATGGCCCACGCCAAGGCGATGCAGATCAAGCATTGGGGCGTGATCCTCGAAGGACGGTTCGACGGCGACTACGAGGCCTCGGTCACGCGGATCGGCGAGATCCACAACAAGCTCGGCCTCGAGCCGCGCTGGTACATCGGCGGGTACAATGCGCTGGTCACCGGCGTTCTGGCCGCCATCGAGAAGCGGATGCCCGCCGCGCTGCTCGGCCGCGGCCCGGCGGCCGAGCGCCAGGCGCTGCAGTCCGCCGTGGTGAAGGCGGCGATGCTCGACATGGACATCGCCATCGCCGTCTATATCGACGCGGGCCGCCGCGACCGCCGCGAGACGCTCGACAAGCTCGCCGGCGCCTTCGAGACGACGGTGGGCGGCATCGTCGGCGTGGTGGCGACCCGGTCCGGCGAGATGCAGGCCACGGCCCGCCGGCTGACGGAGACGGCGACCGACACGGCGCGCCAGTCGGGCATCGTGTCCAAGGCGTCGGAAGAGGCCACCGGCAACGTGCAGACGGTCGCCTCCGCCACCGAGGAACTCGGCGCCTCCATCGCCGAGATCGGCAAGCAGGTGAACGATTCCGCCGCCATCGCCCGCCGCGCCGTCTCGGACGCGGACCGCACCGCGACGATCATCCGCCAGCTCGCCGACAGCGCCCAGCGCATCGGCGACATCGTCGGCCTGATCAACAACATCGCCGGACAGACGAACCTGCTGGCGCTCAACGCCACCATCGAGGCGGCGCGGGCGGGGGAGGCCGGCAAGGGCTTCGCGGTGGTCGCCTCCGAGGTCAAGTCGCTCGCCGAGCAGACCGCCAAGGCGACCACCGAGATCGCCGGGCAGATCAACGAGATCCAGTCGGCGACGACGGAGTCGGTCGGCTCCATCGACGGCATCACAGAGGTGATCCGCCGCATGGACCAGATCGCCGCCGCCATCGCCGCCGCGGTGGAGCAGCAGGGCGCGGCCACCGCCGAGATCGCGCGCAACGTTCAGCAGGCGTCCAACGGCACCGCCAGCGTCTCCGGCACGATCCAGGACGTGACGGCGACGGCGGCGCAGACGGGGGAGGCGGCGCGCGAGGTGCTCGCAACGGCGAGCGCCCTGTCGGCCCAGTCCGACGAGCTGAAGCAGGCCGTGCAGCAGTTCCTCTCGACGGTGAAGGCGGCCTGAGCCTGCAGGCCCCAAACGAAAACGGGCGCCCGAGGGCGCCCGCTCCTGATCGTCCGGTGGGGGCGGGCCCGGAAGCCCGCCCTCTCCGCATCAGACCGAGTAGTACATGTCGTACTCGACCGGGTGCGGCGTCATTTCGAAGCGCATCACCTCGGTCATCTTCAGCTCGATGTAGCTGTCGATGAAGTCGTCGTTGAAGACGCCGCCGGCCTTGAGGAAGGCGCGGTCCTTGTCGAGGTTGGCGAGGGCCTCGCGCAGCGAGCCGCACACCGTCGGGATCTTCTTCAGCTCCTTCGGCGGCAGATCATAGAGATCCTTGTCCATGGCGGAGCCCGGGTCGATCTTGTTGGTGATGCCGTCGATGCCGGCCATCAGCATGGCGGCGAAGGCCAGGTACGGGTTGGCGGTCGGGTCGGGGAAGCGGACCTCGACGCGCTTGGCCTTCGGGTTGGCCGTCCACGGAATGCGGCAGGACGCCGAGCGGTTGCGGGCCGAGTAGGCCAGGAGAACCGGCGCCTCGTAGCCCGGGACCAGACGCTTGTAGGAGTTGGTCGACGGGTTGGTGAAGGCGTTCAGGGCCTTGGCGTGCTTGATGATGCCGCCGATGTACCAGAGGCACTCCTGCGACAGGTCGGCGTACTTGTTGCCGGCGAACAGCGGCTTGCCGCCCTTCCAGATCGACTGGTGCACGTGCATGCCCGAGCCGTTGTCGCCGAAGACCGGCTTCGGCATGAAGGTGGCGGTCTTGCCGTAGATGTTGGCGACCTGATGGATGCAGTACTTGTAGATCTGCATCTGGTCGGCCATGTGCGTCAGCGTGTCGAACTTCATGCCGAGCTCGTGCTGGGCGGAAGCGACCTCGTGGTGATGCTTCTCGACCTTCACGCCCATCTTGGCCATGGAGGCGAGCATCTCGCCGCGCATGTCCTGCAGGCTGTCGATCGGGGGCACGGGGAAGTAGCCGCCCTTGATGCGGACGCGGTGGCCGAGGTTG
>LNFH01000130.1 GCA_001464235.1 Rhizobiales bacterium Ga0077556
CCCTCGCCATCCTCGTGGCCCAGTCGACGCTGTTGATGGAGACGGCGAGCGATGCCGGCCAGAAACGGCGGGCCGAGCGCATCCACGCCGCGGCCGACCGGGCGGGCCGCATCGTCAAGAGCTTCCTCGCCATGGCCCGCCAGCGGCCGGAGAAGCGCGAGACGACCCAGCTCAACGACCTCGTCCGCGCCGCCGCGGAGATGCTGGCCTACGGGCTGCGCAGCCATGACGTGACGCTCGACCTCGACCTCGACCCCGACCTGCCGGTGATCGTCGCCGACCAGGACTTCATCGGCCAGGTGGTCGCCAACCTCGTCATCAACGCGCAGCACGCGCTGGTCGACATGGAGCCGCCGCGCGTGGTGAGCATCGCCACCCGCCGCAAGAACGGCCATGTGCGCCTCGTCGTCAGCGACAACGGACCCGGCGTGCCGGAAGCGATCGCGGGGCGCATCTTCGACCCCTATTTCACCACCAAGCCGGCCGGCGTCGGCACCGGCATCGGCCTGTCGATCTGCAAGTCCATCGTGGAGTCGCACGGCGGGTCCATCGCCCTCGACCGCAGCGAGGAGGGAGGCGCCCGCTTCACCGTGCTGCTGCCCGCCGCGGTTTCCGCCGCCGCGTCACCGGATGCGGAGGAGCCGGCGCGGCCGGAGGGTCTGACCATTCTGGTGGTAGACGACGAGACCGACGTCAGGGCGAGCCTCGCCGAGATGCTCGAGCTCTTCGGCCACACGATCCTGCCGGCGCAGACGGCGCGCGAGGCGCTGGAGGAAGGGGCGATCCTCGCCGCCGACCTCGTCTTCGTCGACCTGCGCATGCCGGGGATCGACGGCCTGAGGTTCCGCGACCGGGCGCTGGCCCTCAATCCGCGCCTCGCCGACCGGGTGGTCATCATGACGGGCGACGCGGTCGAGGGCCCCGGCGCCATCGAGCGCCATGCGGGAGACGACGCGATCCTGGTGATGGAGAAGCCCTTCACCCTGCAGGACGTGCGCCGGATCCTCGCAGCCTTTATCTGAACTGTCGCGGAGACCCCGAGTCTCCGCGATTCGCAGCCGAATCTTCGCACGCGGCCCGCGAGTCTTGCGCGAGTCCTCGTATCGTCAGGCGGGCGGTGCCGAGTCGCCGTTAAGAATTCGTCAACCAAGATGACTCGTTCGCCCGTCGCAAAGACTCTGCGCGGCGCCCTCTCGACTCGGCTAGTGGCCCGATCGACTCGCGGACACCACATCTCGTCGGGAACGAATCGTGACTCATGCGGAGTCAGCGATTCGGGCCCGATTCGTTCCTCACCCGTTCCGGGCATGAATGTGATGTCCGCGGGGCGCGAAAAGATGCGCGCCGTCCGTCCCGGCATGATACAGGGATGGAGGAATGACCCTTTCGCTTCCGCCATTGCCCCCCGCCCTCCGCGGGCGTGGGGTCACCGCAGTGCTTGGCCCCACCAATACGGGCAAGACGACGCTCGCCATCGAGCGGATGCTGGCCCATCCCTCGGGGATGATCGGCCTGCCGCTGCGGCTCCTGGCGCGGGAGGTGTACGGCAAGCTCGTCGCCAGGGCCGGAGAGGGCGCGGTCGCCCTCGTCACCGGCGAGGAGAAGATCAAGCCGCCGGGTGCCCGCTACTGGGTGGCGACCGTCGAGGCCATGCCCCTCGACCTCGACGTCTCCTTCCTCGCCATCGACGAGGTGCAGATCGCCGGCGATCTCGAGCGCGGCCATGTCTTCACCGACCGCATCCTCAACCGCCGCGGCCGCGACGAGACCATGTTGCTGGGCGCCGCCACCATGCGCGGCCTCATCGAGAAGCTCATCCCCGGCGCCAACATCGTCACCCGGCCGCGTTTCTCCAATCTCTCCTTCGCCGGCGAGAAGAAGATCACGCGGCTGCCCCGGCGTTCGGCCATCGTCGCCTTCTCGGCCGACGAGGTCTATGCCATCGCCGAGCTGATCCGACGCCAGCGGGGCGGGGCGGCGGTGGTCCTCGGCGCGCTGTCGCCGCGCACCCGCAACGCCCAGGTGGAGATCTACCAGGCGGGCGACGTCGACTACCTCATCGCCACCGACGCCATCGGCATGGGCCTCAACCTCGACGTCGAGCACGTCGCCTTCGCCGCGGACCGCAAATATGACGGCTACCAGTTCCGCCGGCTCAATCCGGTCGAATTCGCCCAGATCGCCGGGCGCGCCGGGCGTTCCAACCGCGACGGCACCTTCGGCACCACGGGCCGCTGCCCGCCGCTGGAGGACGATCTCGTCCACGCCCTCGAGAGCCATGCCTTCGACGGGGTGAAGGTGCTGCAATGGCGCAACACCCATCTGGATTTCGGCTCGGTGGATCGGCTGCGCGACAGCCTCGACGTGGTGCCGACCGAGCCGGGCCTCACCCGCTCGCCCATCGCCGAGGACCAGCGCGTGCTGGAGCTCGCGCTGCGCGATCCGCTGGTGAAGGAGCGTGCGGTCGGACGCAATGCGGTCACCCGCCTGTGGGAGGCCTGCATGATGCCGGACTACCGCAAGATCTCGCCGGCGAGCCACGCGGACCTCGTGACGACGCTTTTCGGCTATCTGACGGGGCGGTCGGGGCGGATTCCCTCCGACTGGATCGCCGCGCAGGTGGCCTTCGCCGACCGCACGGACGGCGACATCGACACGCTGTCCACGCGGATCTCCCACATCCGCACCTGGACCTTTGCGGCCAACCGGCCGGACTGGGTCGACGACCCCGTCCACTGGCAGGCCGAAACCCGCCGCGTCGAAGACATTTTGTCCGACGCCCTCCATGAACGCTTGACGCAACGCTTCGTCGACCGCAGGACGAGCGTGCTGATGCGGCGCCTAAGGGAAAACACCATGCTCGAAGCCGAGATCACCAAGACCGGCGACGTCACCGTCGAGGGCCAGCACGTCGGCCGGCTCGAGGGGTTCCGCTTCGCGCCCGATCCGCTGGCCGGCGACGGCGAGGCCGGCAAGGCGCTCAGGGCGGCGGCGTCCAAGGCGCTGGCGGGCGAGATCGACCAGCGTGCCGAGAAGCTCGCAGCCTCGGGCGACGAGACCTTCATCCTGTCGAACGACGGCACGATCCGCTGGCGCGGCGAGGCGGTGGCCAAGCTCGTCGGCGGCGACAAGGTGCTCTCGCCCCGCGTCCGCATCCTCTCCGA
>LNFH01000131.1 GCA_001464235.1 Rhizobiales bacterium Ga0077556
GCGCGCCTGGGACCTCGCGGGCCTGCCGGCGCCGAAGCCGCTGACGACGGTCTATACGATCTCGCTGTCCTCGCCCGAGGAAATGGCCGAGCAGGCGGCGAGGTGCGGCCGCCCGCATCTCAAGATCAAGCTCGGCGGCGAGGGCGACGCGGACCGCCTGGCCGCCATCCGCGCCGCCGTGCCCGAGGCGACGCTCGTCATCGACGCCAACGAGGGCTGGACCCCGGCCAATCTCGCGGCGAACCTCGCGGTCTGCGAGCGCTTCCGCATCGCGCTGGTGGAACAGCCCCTGCCCGCCTCCGACGACGAGGCGCTGCGCCACGTGCGCCGTCCCATCCCGATCTGCGCCGACGAGAGCGTCCACGACCGTCCGTCGCTGGCGAAGCTCGCCGGCAAGTACGACGCGATCAACGTCAAGCTCGACAAGACCGGCGGCCTCACCGAGGCCTTCCTGCTCGTCGCCGAGGCGGAGAAGCTCGGCCTCAAGATCATGACCGGGTGCATGCTCGGCACGTCGCTGTCGATGGCGCCGGCCACCCTGATCGCGCAGAAGGCGTTTCTCGTCGATCTCGACGGGCCGCTCCTGCTGCGCGAGGACCGGCCTGAGGGCCTGCGCTACGAGGGCGCCACCGTCTACCCGCCGACGCCCTCGCTCTGGGGCTGAGCCTATACGGCCAGGAAACAATTTTCATGCTGACCATGGTCTCCACCAGGGCGCCGGTACGGCGCTCTGGTGGAATGGCTGGGCCACAGCGGAAACAGAGATCAACCCTCCGTCCTGATAGGCGATAATGAGGACCGTGGTTGGGTCACCCTCGCCAATATGAGAAACTGCTCCTGCCAGCGAACAGCTCGACTGATCGGCCTTCGACGCCGCGAAGTACCACGGGAGCGCCGTGCCCCAAAGCACCTCGGACTGCTTCATCATATCGGCGATATCACCGATGCCCGCGACCTTTGGAGCATCGAGCCCGGACACCGATTGCCTCCAGACCTTGAGATTCTGGGCACCAACGGCTCTGCAGATCGCCGAAGAATCGCGGTGACGAAAAACAAAGGCCATCCACTCCTCCACGATCTGCTCTGGCCAAACTCGTGGCCCGCCGATCCGCCACCGTCTACCCGCCGACGCCCTCGCTCTGGGGCTGAGCCGGAGCCGCGGGGCGCGGCACAGGCATGGCCCTCGCCACCGCGGTGACGATGAGCCCGGCGACGCAGAGCGACCCCATGGCGAGATAGGCCGAGGCACCGACACGGGCATAGAGATAACCGGCGATCAGCGTCGACAGGGCCATGGCCCCGCCGATGGCGACCGAGACGGTCCCCTGCCCGCTGGCGCGCTGGTGGGCCGGCAGCCGTGCCGCGAGATAGGACATCGTGCCGAGATGCACGAGGCCGAAGCCAGCGGCATGGAGAAGCTGGAGCGGCCCGTTGATCCAGAGCGGCGGGTCGAGCGCCATCAGCACCCAGCGCAACAGGCCCCCCGCCCCGCCGATCAGCCAGTCCCGCGTGAAGCGGGTCGCCAGCCAGAACATGGCGATCTCGGCGAGAACCGCGATGGCCCAAAGCATGCCCACGGTGAAGCCGGAATAGCCCAGTGCCTTCCAGTGGATGGAGGCGAAGCCGTAATAGACCGCGTGGCTCGCCTGCAGCAGGGCGGCGGCGATCATGATGAGCACGAAGCGCTGGTTGAAGAAGCCGGGGCCTGAGGGCGCCACCGAGCGGTCGCGCCGGTCGTGCACGAGCATCAGCGAGGCGACGACCAGGGGGATCATGCTCGCCCAGATCATCCAGACGATCCAGTCGGGGGCGACCAGGGTGAGGGCGAGGCCGCCGACGATGTTGGTGACCATGAAGGCGATGGAGCCCCAGACGCGGATGCGGCCGTAGTCGAGGGTGCGCTTGGCGACGCCGGCGAGGCCGTAGGCGTCGACCAGCGGCACGAGCGGGCTCCAGACGAGGCCGGTGATGACGACGCCGATGAGGATCATGGTGAAGCTGTCGGCAAGGCCGACGCCGATGAAGGCGACGGCCGTGGCGCAGCAGCAGATGACGATGGCGTAGGAGAGGATGCCCGCCTTGTCGGCGAGATAGGTGACGACGGGCGTGGCGATGAGGCGGATGAGCTGGCCGCCGGCGAGCACGATGCCGATCTGGCCGTCGGCGAGGCCCTTGGCCTTCAGCCAGACCGGGAAGAAGGGCTGGTGAAGCCCGAAGCCGATGAAGAGAGCGGCATAAAACAACGCCAGCCGTGACGCAAAACGCTTCGAATCGTCCGATTTTGCGGAAAGGTCACGGACCATTAAGATTTCATCAGAGAATCGTTTCCTCGTTCCGTTCTAGACCGGGACGATTGATCCTGCGAGAGCGGACCGACGGATGACCGACGACATCACGCCCCCGTCACGGCTGGCGCCCGTGTCCCTCGCCGAGGCCGATTACGAGGCCATCGAGCAGGCCGTCATGGAAACCGCCCGCGGGCGCTGGTTCCTCGCCGAGTACGCCCGGCGCAACCGCCATTCCGATACCGTCGCGGTGCTCGACGCCATCGGCAAGCTTGAGAACGCGGTCTCCGTTCCCCGCTCCACCCCGGACGTCGACCGGGTCCGCATGGAGATCCGCGAGATGGCCCACGCCATCGCCCGCACCAAGGCCGAGATCGCCGCGATCAAGCCCGAGGGGGTGGATGCCGGCACCGGCCATTTCGAGGACGCCTCCGTCGAGCTCGACGCCATCGTGCAGGCGACGGCGACGGCGACCGGCGACATCCTCAGCGCCGCCGAGACCATCCAGGAGATCGCCTGGACGCTGCGCGAGATGGGCGCCGAGGGCGAGGTCTGCGACCTCATCGACACCAAGACCACCGACATCTACACGGCCTGCTCGTTCCAGGACATCACGGGGCAGCGCACCCGCAAGGTGATCGGCGTGCTGCGCTTCCTCGAGGACCGCATCGATTCGATGATGGCGATCTGGGGCGAGGGCCGCGCGCCGGCCGGGCCTGCGCCGCGCCCGGTCTCGGAGGAGGCCTCGCTCCTCAACGGGCCGGCGAAGCCCGGCGAGGGCCTGGTGCAGTCCGACGTCGACATGATGCTGGACGACGGGCTCTTCGCCGATGCGGCGCCCGTCGCGGCCGTTCCGGAGCCCGCCGCGCCGGCTCCAGTTGCTCCCACAGTCCGTCAGCCCGCTCCGGTCGTGGACGAAGACCTTCCGGCCACCGCCCGCGCCACGGCGGCGGCCGCACTCTCCACGTCGGAGATGCCGCTGGCCGAGACGCCGCGTGCGCCCCGCGAGACGGAGGCGCCGCTCGTCCCCGGCCTGCCGCGGATCGAGGACATCGAGAAGCTGAGCTTCGTCGAGAAGGTGGCGCTGACGAGCTGAGACGCCCGCCGCTCCTTCTCAGGCGATGAGTTCGGCGAAGAGCGCCGGGTCGACGTTGCCGCCGGAGACGATGGCGGCGACGACCTGGCCCTTCACGTCGATGCGGCCGGCGAGCAGCGCCGCCAGGGGAACCGCGCCCGAGGGCTCGATCACCAGCTTCAGCTCGCGGAAGGCGAAGGCCACGGCGCGCCGAACCTCGTCCTCGGAGACGACGAGGCCGCCGGCGACCAGCGGCTTGTTGACCGCGAAGGTGAGCTCGCCCGGCGTCGCGGCGAGGAGACCGTCGCAGAGGGAGCCCGTGCGCCGCTCGTTCGAGACCCGCTCGCCACCGGCGAAGGAGCGCGCGTGGTCGTCGAAGCCCTCGGGCTCGACCGAATAGATCTTCGCATGCGGCGCCTTCTCGCTCACCGCCAGGGCAATGCCGGCGAGGAGCCCGCCGCCCGAGCAGCAGACGAGCACCGTGTCGGGGGCAAGGTTTTTCCCGCCGAGGTCTTCCATGATCTCGCGGCCGACCGTGCCCTGCCCCGCCATGATGTGGAAATCGTCGTAGGGCGGCACGACGATGGCGCCGCGCGAGGCGGCGATGTCGCGGGCCATGGCCTCGCGGTCGTCCTTGGCCCGGTCGAAGAGCACGACCTCGGCGCCGGCCGCGGCGGTGCGCTCCCGCTTCAGCACGGGCGAATCCTTCGGCATCAGGATGGTGGCGCGGATGCCGAGGAGCTGGGCGGCGGTGGCGACGCCCTGGGCGTGGTTGCCGGAGGACATGGCGACGACGCCGACGGCCTTGCGGTCCTCGGGGATGCGGGCGAGGCGGTTGTAGGCGCCGCGGAACTTGAAGGAGCCGGTGCGCTGGAACGGCTCGGCCTTGAGGAAAACGCGCCCGCCGGTGATGGCGTCGAGTTCGTGCGAGGTGACGAGCGGCGTGCGCCGGGCCACGCCCTCGATGAGGCGGGCGGCATCGGCGACGTCGGCGGCGGTGGGCAGCACGGGCATGGCGGGTCTCCTCGCGGTCAGCGACGCCTTATGCGTGAGGCTGCGGCCCTGCCGCAAGTGAGGCCTTGTGGAGCCCGCGATCAAGCGCCGTGATGAATGCCGCGGCGATGCACCGCCGCAGGCGGCCTCGCCTTCCCGCGGGACTGCCGCTAGACACGCGGGCGGAGACTTTCGCGTGACCGACGCCCCTGCCCGCCTCAACGCCGCCGACGGCCCGGCCCCGCGCCCGCTCGCCGTGCTCATCCTGATGAGCCGCACCGGCGGCGGCCATCTCGCCAGCGCGCGGGCGCTGGAGGCGGAATTCCGCGCCCGGCGGCCGGACTGCCGGGTCACCATCGTCGACCTCCTGACCGACCACACCGCCTTTCCGTTCTCGCGCATGCCGGCGACCTACGATTCGGTCGTCAACCGGACGCCGCGGCTGTGGCACGCCATGTGGCGCGTCACGGCGCTCAGCCCGGTCGGCCGGTCCTCCGCGGCGATCGTGCGGCGGCTGTCGCGCAGCCGCATCGAGGCGCTGCTGCGCAGCGAACGCCCCGACCTCGTCATCTCCGTCCACCCGCTGGTCAACCACCTCGTCCTGCCCGTCTTGGAGCGGGTGGCGCCGCTGACACCCTTCGTGACGGTGGTGACCGACCTCGGCGGCATCCATCCGCTGTGGCTCCATCCGCGCAACGCCGCCGTCTACCTGCCGACGGACCGGGCGGTGGAGCTCGCGGTGTCGCGAGGGCTGCCGCGCGGGCGGCTCCACGCCCACGGACTGCCGGTGCGGGCCGACTTCGCCTCACCGGCAGCGGCGCGCCGCGATGCCCGCCGCGCCTTCGGAATGGACGAGGCGCTGCCGGCGATCCTCGTCATGGGCGGAGGCGGCGGCATCGGCCCGATGGAGGCGATCGTCGCGCGCACGGCCGCGGCGCTGGCGGCGGCGAGCCCCGGCGGGCCGGCCGCGCAGATCGCCGTGGTCTGCGCCAGCAACGCGCGGCTGAAGGCGCGGCTCGCGGCGGAGGCCTGGCCCGTGCCGGTGACGGCGCTCGGCTATGTCGACCGCATGAGCGACCTCATGGGGGCCTGCGACCTGCTCGTCACCAAGGCCGGACCCGGCACCATCGCGGAGGCGAGCATCCGTGGCTTGCCGATGCTCCTCTACGGGTTCATTCCCGGCCAGGAGGCGGCCAACGTCGACCACGTGGTCGATGCCGGCGCCGGGCTGTTCGAGCCCGACGTCGCGGCCCTCGCGACACGGGTGGCGCATCTCGTCACCGACGGCCGCGGCGAACTCTCGGCCATGGCCGAGCGCGCGGCGTCGCTCGGACGGGCGGATGCGACGCGCGCCATCGTCGCCTCGATCCTCTCAGACGTGCTGGACGCCTGAGCGGCCCTCTCAGCCGCGCTCGACGCCCTCGATCTGGGCCCGCCGCTTGGCGATCTCGCTGCCGACGTGGTCCATGAAGACCCGCACACGCGCCGTGGAGCGCAGGTCCGGGTGGGTGAGGATCCACAGCGAGCCGGGGATCTCTGCGATCGGCCCCGACAGCGGCACGAGGTTGGGGAAGGTGCGGGCGATGAAGCAGGGCAGCAGGCCGATTCCGGCGCCCTCGGCGACGGCTTCGGCGAGGCCGAGCACCGTGTTGATGCGCCAGCCGATCCGGTCCTCGCCGACGTGCTGGACGAGCCAGCGGCTCGGCTTCAGCGACGACAGGTTGTCGCCGAGGCCGATCCAGGCGTGGGAGCGATAGTCGACCGGGTCGAGCTCGGTGATCTTCATGCTCTCGGCCGCGTAGATCGCCCAGGGGATGGCCGAGAGGCGGCGGCCGACCAGCGTCTCCGGCGGATCGGCGGTGGCGCGGATGGCGACGTCGGCGTCGCGCTTCGACAGGTTGAGCGACTGGTTGCCGACGACGACGTCGAGGGTGATCTCCGGATAGGCCTTGCGGAAGGAGGCGAAGATCGGCGTCAGCAGGTGGACGACGAGGGTGTCGTTGGTCGTCACCCGCACCTCCGGTCAGGCGCCGCTCGAACTCGACGATGTCCTCGGACATGCGCTCGGCGAGTTTCACCATGCCCTCGCCGGCGGCGGTCAGCGAATAGCCGGTGCGGCTGCGCTCGAAGAGGCGGGCACCCAGCCGCTCCTCCATGGCGCCGAGCCGGCGGAAGACGGTGGACTGGTTGACGGCGAGGAGTTCGGCGGCCCCCGCCAGCGAGCGCGCCGAGGAGACGGCGAGCACGGTGCGGTAGTCGTCCCAGGACACCAGCGGCTGCGTCATGGCTGTCAAGGCTCCGTCTGCTTGCAGACACGCAAGCATCTCATGGCAATATCGTCAATTTATTTGCATCGTGTGACGGCGCATATGGGGGTTCGAGCAAGGCTGCTCTCCGGTTTTCGTTTCCACGCAAGGACCTCCCCCATGGCCAAAGTGCTGTTCATCGAAGCGAGCCCGCGCAAGGGCCGCTCCTATTCGACCCAGGCCGCCCAGGCCTTCCTCGACGCCTACAAGGCCGCCCATCCCGGCGACACGGTCGAGACCCTCGACCTCTGGGCCGCCGACCTGCCGGCCTTCGACGGCGCGACGCTCGACGCCAAATACGCGGTCATGGGCGGCAAGGACTTCACCGCCGAGCAGGCCCAGGCCTGGGCAAAGATCGTTGCCGCCGCCGACCACTTCAAGGCCGCCGACAAGATCGTCATCGCGACGCCGATGTGGAACTTCTCCGTCCCCTACGTGCTGAAGCACTACATCGACGTCATCGCCCAGCCCGGCCAGACCTTCGGCTGGTCGCCGGACCAGGGTTATTTCGGCCTGGTGAAGGGCAAGCCCGCCCTGGTGGTCACCGCCTCGATGGGCGCCTACGGGCCGGGCACGGGCGCCGAGGCCATCGACTTCCAGAAGCCCTATGTGGAGTGGATGCTGAAGTTCTTCGGCTTCGAGACCATCCATTCGCTGCAGGTGATCAACACCGGCATGCCGGATTCGGCCGAGGCCTCACTCGCCGAGGTGAAGGCCAAGGCCGAGGCGCTGGCGAAGACCTTCTGACGCCGGAACGCCTCGTCGCTCCCCCATGCCCGGCCCCGCGCTGGGCATGATGCGTTTCAGGGGGAGACAGGCCCCGTGCTGCCGCGCACCACCAGGGTTGGGGGCAGGATGATGCGGGCGGCCGGCAGAGCCGGGTTCACCGTGCGCACCAGCACCCGCTCGCAGGCCCGCCGGCCCTGCTCGCCCGGATGGGTGGAGACCGTGGTGAGGCCCGGCGCCCACATGGCCGCCTCGCGCACGTCGTCGGCGCCGACCACAGAGAAATCCCGCCCGGCCTCGCGGCCGCGCTGGCGCAGGCCCATCATCACGCCGAAGGCGATGAGGTCGTTCATGCAGACCGCCGCTGTCGGCGGCGCGGCGAGGTCGAGCAGCTGCTGGACGCCGGCAAAGCCGGTGTCGCGGGTGCCGAGCCCGGTCACCAGGAGGGCGGGGTCGAAGGGCAGGCCCCTCTCGGCCAGCCAGGTGCGGTAGGCGAGCCGGCGGTTGCGGCCGGTGGACATGGTGTCGTTGCCGCCGACCACGGCGATGCGCCGGTGGCCGAGGCCGTGGAGATGGTCGAGGGCGAGGCGCGTCGCCGCCACGTCGTCGGAGGCGACGACGTCGAGGCCGATGCCCTCGATCTCGCGGGTGATCTGCACGACGGGAATGCCGACGGCGGCGATGGTGCTCAACGCCTCCCCCGTCGAGCCGTTGGCGGGGCAGAGGATCATGCCGTCGGGCCGGTATTCCTTCAGGGTCTCGAGCACCCGGTCCTGCTTGGCGGGATCGTCGGAATAGGTCCCGAGCAGCACGGTGTGGCCGGAGCCGGCCAGCGTCTCCTCGATGGCCGCGAGGATCTCGCCGAAATAGGGGTTCACCACGTCGTTGACGCCGACCGCGATCATGTTGGTGCGCGCGGTACGCAGGCTCGCGGCCGAGCGGTTGTAGACATAGCCGAGCTCGCGGGCGAGCGCCTGAACCTTCTCCCGCGTTGCCTCGGCAACGAGCGGGCTCGACCGCAGTGCGAGCGAGACGGTGGCGGTGGAGACGCCAAGCCGCTCGGCGATCTGCAGGAGAGTGACGCGTCCGGGCCGTGCGCCCTCCCCGATCATGTCGTTCATCGCCTGCGTCCCCACTCACTTCTAAAACTCAATTTAAAAGTTTGAAGGCAAATTTCAATCGTTTTACCTCTCGTCCCTTCGGCGCAGCGGCGCTAGGCTCCCGGTCAAACAAAGGTCACGGGAGGATACAATGACCAAGCAGAGGATCGGCTTCATCGGCGTCGGGCTGATGGGCCACGGGATGGCCAAGAACATCGTCGAGAAGGGCTATCCACTCACCGTGATGGCGAACCGGAACCGCGAGCCGGTGGAGGATCTCCTCAAGCGCGGCGCCAGCGAAGCCAGGAGCGCGAAGGCGGTGGCGGAGGCCAGCGACGTGGTCTTCATCTGCGTCACCGGCTCGCCGCAGGTGGAGGCGGTGGTGAACGGGCCCGAGGGCCTGAGGGCCGGCGCGCACCGGGGCCTGACCATCGTCGACTGCTCGACCTCGGAGCCGACCCTGACCCGCCGGCTGGCAGAGGACCTCGCGCCCCTCGGCGTCACCTTCCTCGACGCGCCGCTGTCGCGCACGCCGAAGGAAGCCTGGGAGGGCAAGCTCGACGTGATGACCGGCGGCGCCGAGGCGGACCTCGCCCGCGTCCACGACGTCATCGCCTGTTTCGCCGGCCGCATCGTCCATGTCGGGCCGACGGGCGCCGGCCACACGATGAAGATCGTCAACAACTTCGTGTCGATGGGCTATGCCGCGCTCTATGCGGAGGCGCTGGCCGTCGCCAAGGCCAACGGCGTCGCGCCGAAGGCGATGAACGCCGTGCTGTCGGGCGGGCGCATGGATTGCGGCTTTTACCAGACCTTCTTCAAGTACGTCATCGAGCGCGATGAGAACGCTCACAAATTCACGCTCGCCAATGCCCACAAGGACATGCGCTACTGCGCCGCGATGGCGCAGGCCTCGGGGATCGCCAACCCCATGGGCAACGCGGTGAAGAACTACTTCGCCATGGCCGAGGCGCAGGGCAACGGCGGCAAGTACGTGCCCATGCTCTCCGACGAGGTGGCCCGCTGGAACGGGCTGAGCCTGACGGACTGAGCCGGCGGGGGCGCTCGCGAGAGACGCGCGGCGCCCCCTCCCGCCTTGCTTCGACGGGCGATATGCTTATGTTCCGCGCATATTTCGATCCGCGTTGTTCACAGGGATTTCGCCCGTGGTGTCCTATGTCGAGGCCGGCTCGGCGCAGATGCGCAAGAACGGCCAGATCAAGCTCTATGGCGAGGAAGCCTTCGCCGGCATGCGCAAGGCCGGCCGCCTCGTCGCCGAATGCCTCGACATGCTCGTCGGCGAGGTGAAGGAGGGCGTTCCGACCGACCGGATCGACCAGCTCGTCTTCGCCTTCGGCATGGACCACGGCGCCTACCCGGCGACCCTGGCCTATCGCGGCTACGAATATTCGTGCTGCACGTCGCTGAACCACGTGGTCTGCCACGGCATGCCCAACGACAAGCCGTTTCGCGACGGCGACATCGTCAACATCGACGTCACCTTCATCCTCGACGGCTGGCACGGCGACGCCTCGCGCATGTATGCGGTCGGCGACATTCCGCGCCGCGCCGAGCGGCTGATCGACGTGACCTACGAATCGCTGCTGCGCGGCATCGCGGCGGTGAAGCCCGGCAACACGGTCGGCGACATCGGCCACGCCATCCAGAGTTATGTCGAGCCGCAGCACATGAGCGTGGTGCGCGACTTCTGCGGCCACGGCGTCGGCAAGCTGTTCCACGACGAGCCGAACATCGTCCACCTCGGCAAGCCCGGCGAGGGCAGCCTCCTGAAGCCCGGCATGATCTTCACCATCGAGCCGATGGTGAACCTCGGCCGCCCGCACGTGAAGGTGCTCTCCGACGGCTGGACCGCGGTGACGCGGGACCGCTCGCTCTCGGCGCAGTTCGAGCACACGGTGGGGGTGACGCGCGACGGCGTCGAGGTGTTCACGCTGTCGCCGAAGGGCCTTGACAAACCGCCGGTCGGCCGCGCCGCCTGATCAGAGCCGCCGCTCGGGCAAGGGATTGTCCTCGCTCTCGCGGATCATGCCAGGCTGAGCGCGCGATCGACCTCGGCATCGCTCGGCAGGGTCATCCCCTCGCCTCCCGGCTGGGTGGGCCGGGCGGCCTGGGCGCCGCCGCGCCGCAGCGCCTCGTTCTCCGCCTTCAGCCGCTCGACTTCCTGCTCGAGCGCTGCCCGGTCGTCCGGCACCAGCCGGCAGGCGAGCGAGCCGCCGGTACGGGTGCACAGCGAGATGGCGCCGGTGCGGCTGTCCATCCGCAACAGGCCGTCCGGCGTCTCGCGCAGGACGAAGCGGCCGTTCTCGGTGCCGGTCGGCGCAGGAAATGCGCCCGGCGCCTGGGCGAAGACCGGCGTCGCGGCGAGTGCGAGGACGGCGAGGGCAAGACGGGCGTGCATGGCAACCTCCGTGTCAGTCCCCCATCATCGCCACCAACATGTCGCGAGGATGGCCGGGGGATGAACGGCAGCTAACGGGCGCGGTCGGCGTGATGGTGGTGGCCCGGCCGGTCATGGTCATCATGGTCGTGGTCGTGGCCGTGCCCCATCAGCGCGCCGAGATCCTCGCCGCTGCGCCATTCGCGCCAGGACTGGGCGAGGATGAGCGTGGCGGACTGCAGGAACAGGCCGGCCATGACGAAGGCGACCGCAAGGTCCGGCCAGGGGCTCGCCAGCCACCAGACGAGGAGCGCCGCGACCATGACGATGACGTTGCCGATGGCGTCGTTGCGCGAGCAGAGCCAGACCGAGCGGACATTGGCGTCCCCGTCCTTGTGGGGCGCGAGCAGGAGGACGCTCGCGAGGTTCGCGGCGAGGGCGAGGAAACCCACGGCGCCCATGAACTCCGCCTTGGGCACGCCGAGCACCAGCACCTGCCAGGCGGTCGAGCCGAAGACCCACAGGCCCATGAGGAGGAGGCTCACGCCCTTGGCCATGGCGGCTGCGGACCGCACCTTCAGGCTTCTGCCGATGACCGCCAGCGAGAGCCCGTAGGTCAGGGTGTCGCCGAGGAAGTCGAGGGCGTCGGCCTGCAGCGCCTGCGACCCCGCGAGGCGCCCCGCCAGCATCTCGACGATGAACATCGTCGCGTTGATGGCGATGACGATCCACAGAATGCGACGGTAGCGCGGGTCGGTGCCGTCGAAGCCGGCGGGATGGCGCTCCTGGGTGGCGGTGGACTGCATGGCATTCTCCTTCCCGGTCCGGCGACCGGTTGCATGGCGCGAAGGAGGGCATAACTTCTCTAGCCACTAGAGGATCAAGAGGGTTTCGCCATGGCCACGAAGAGCGAGGGGCTGCCCATCGGCATGCTCTCCCGACGCACGGGGGTGAAGGTGCCGACCATCCGCTACTACGAGCAGATCGGCCTGATGCCGTCGGCGCCGCGCACCGCCTCGAACCGCCGCAGCTACGGGTCGGCGGACGTCGACCGGCTCGCCTTCATCCGCCATGCGCGGGCGCTCGGCTTCGGGATCGCGGAGATCGGCGAGCTGCTGGACCTCGCCGGCCATCCGGACAGTCCCTGCGCCGATGCCGACGCCATCGCCCGCCGCCACCTCAGGGCGATCGAGGCGCGGATCTCGCGGCTGGAGGCGCTACGGACGGAGGTGGCGCGGATGCTGGAGGCGGGCCCGCACGGCTCCATCGGCCAGTGCCGGGTGATCGAGGTGCTGGCCGATCACGCGCTCTGCGCGGCGGACGGCCACTGATCCGCGGAGGCGCCCTCCTCCGCGAAGCGGGCCGAGATGTCCTGCTCGACGAGTTCGCAGGCCTGGTCGGTGGTCAGGAAGGCGATGTCGGCGGCGTCGCGGCCATGGCAGATGCGCACCATGCCCTCGACGGGGGCGAGCCGCGTCAGGTCGACGATCCACCAGGCGCCGTCGAGGAAGACCTCCATCACCGCGTGGAAATCGGGGGGAGCGAGGTCGGCGGCGTAGCAGCTCACCGCACGGGCGGGGATGCCGAGGGCCCGGCAGAGGGTGATGCCGAGATGGGCGAAGTCGCGGCAGACGCCGGCGCGCAGGGTGAAGGTGTGCGCCGCGTCGCTCTCCGCCGTGCTGACGCCGGCGACGTAGTCGACATGAGCGGCGATCCAGTCCGCGATGGCCATGACGCGGTCGACGCCGTCCTCGATGCCGCCGAACTCCCGGCAGGCGAAGCGCACGAAGAGATCGGAGGGGCAGAACCGGCTCGGCAGGAGGAAGGGCAACACGGCCAGCGGCAGCTCGGTGCGGTGCCACTGGCGTGCGGAGGCCGGCAGCAGCAGCCGCGCGCCGTTGTCGATCTCGGCCTCGTAGGCGAGTTCGAAGCGCTCGGGCACCTCGCCGCGCAGCCAGCGGGTGCCCTCGGCGTCGGCCTCCTCGGCAAGGCGCGTGTCCGGGCCGAGCGTCAGGCGTTCGGCGAGAATGCGCTGGTCTGGCGAGCGCGCCGCCTGGACGACCGCGGTGACATGGGTGCCGGGCCGGCAGGCATAGACCAGCCGGGTCGCTACGATGATGTTCATGGGAGATCGCCCTCTTCGCACCCGCACAACGACCCAGACGGTGTCCAGTTCCCGTCGCCCCCGCAGCCACGCTGACAAAATCGACTTTGTCGGATAAACCGACAGGCATGGAACCCAACCGTTTCGAGCGACTGGCGCCGACGCCGACCTACCAGCGGGTGGCCGAGGCGATCGAGAACGACATTCTCGGCGGCAAGCTGCAGCCGGGCGACCGGATCGGCACGGAGGCCGACCTCGTCCGCCAGTTCGGCGTCAACCGCTCGACCGTGCGCGAGGGCATCCGCCTCCTCGAGCAGGGCGGACTGATCCGCCGCGACCAGAGCCGGCGGCTCTATGTCAGCCTGCCGCGCTACAACCGGCTGGCGACGCGCGTGAGCCGCGCCCTCGTGCTGCACCAGGTCACCTTCCGCGAGGTCTGGGAGGCGGCGATGACCCTGGAGGCCGCCACCGCCGAGGCGGCCGCGGCGCGCGCCACGGCGGAGGACATCGCGGCGCTGGAGGACAATCTCGCCCGCATGGCCGGGATTACCGACCATCAGGCCTTCTGCGAGGCCGACAGCGACTTCCATGCCCTGCTGGCGCGGGTGTCGAAGAACCGGGTGCTGGAACTGGCGCGTGAGCCGGTGGGGCTCCTCTTCACCCCGACGCTGAAGATGATCATGGACCAGGTCGCCTCGGCCGGGCCGCGCAATCTCGAGGCCCACCGCCATCTCATCGAGGCCTGCCGCTCCCACGACCCCGCGACGGCGCGGGACTGGATGCGCCGCCACATCGCCGACTGGCGGCGCGGCTTCGAGATCGCCGGCAAGTCGCTGGACGACCCGATCGAGCGCACTTTCGCCGCCCATCTCGGCCTGCCCGGCGCCTATCGCTGAGCCGCGGCAGGCCGCCGCTCTCTCCTTCGACGGATGCGCCGGGAAGGTCGCGGAGGCGGTCCGAGGCTTGACCGCGCCACCCTTTGGCGGCCACTGTTCGATTGTCCGACAAAGTCGGCCGCTACGCCGCCCCCATGACGGCGCAGGCACCCAAGACGGCCCCAAGGCCGCGCCCATTCGAGGAAACCGTCACCGCCGCCGGCGGACCAGGGAGCAGATCCATGTCGCCACACCCCATGCCTTCCATCGGGCTGCGCCGTCTCGCCGGGCGCATGCTGGCCGCCGCGGCGGCCCTGACCATCGGCCTCGTCGCCGCCTCCGAGAGCCGGGCGCAGGAGACCTTCCGCGTCGGCATCGTCACCTTCCTGTCGGGCCCCGCCGCGGAGAGCTTCGGCGTGCCGGCGCGCCACGGCGCCGAGTTCCTCATCGAGCAGCTCAACAAGGGCGCCGCGCCCGCCCCCTACAACCAGGTCGGCTTCGGCGGCATGCGCATCGAGCCGGTCATCGTCGACGAGAACGGCGGCGCCACCAAGCAGGTCCAGGAGCTGCGCAACCTCTACCAGCGCGAGAACGTCGATGCCGTCGTCGGCTATATCGGCTCGGGCGACTGCCTCGCCGTCGCCCCGGTGGCGGAGGAGCTGAAGAAGTTCCTCATCCTGTTCGACTGCGGCACGCCGCGCATCTTCGAGGATGCGAGCTATCGCTACGTCTTCCGCACCGCGGCCCACGCCACGCAGGACAACGTGGCGCTCGCCCGCTACATGCGCGCCCGCAACATCAATGTCGGCAACTTCAGCCTGATCAACCAGGACTACGCCTGGGGCCAGGACTCGCGCGGCGACTTCATCGCCGCCATGCAGCAGCTCTATCCGCAGGCGACCATGAACGCCGACCTGCTGCCGAAGTTCGGCGCCGGCCAGTACGGCACCGAGATCTCGGCGCTGGCGCGCGCCAATTCCAACGTCATCTACTCCTCCCTGTGGGGCGGCGATCTCCAGGCCTTCATCCTGCAGGGCGCGCCGCGCGGCGTGTTCCAGCGCTCGCAGCTCGTCCTCAGCGCCGCCGACCACGTGCTGCAGCCGCTCGGCGAGCGCATGCCGAACGGCACGATCATCGGCGCCCGCGGTGCCTATGGCCTGATGTCGCCCGACACGCCGCTCAA
This sequence comes from Rhizobiales bacterium Ga0077556, assembly GCA_001464235.1. GTDB lineage: Bacteria > Pseudomonadota > Alphaproteobacteria > Rhizobiales > Phreatobacteraceae > Phreatobacter. The sequence goes on from LNFH01000131.1 coordinate 15,046, forward strand.
CCGCTGGTTCTTCGACGGCTACAGCCAGGCCCGCGGCGGCGTCTATCCGGTGCAGGCGGCCTATCGTGTCACCCAGGCCCTGCTCGGCCTGAAGGCCGCGGTGGAGAAGGCCATGGCGGCGAACGGCGGCAAGAAGCCGACGCCGGAGCAGATCGCCGACGCGATGCGCGGCCTCGAGTGGGAGAGCCCCGGCGGCCTCATCCAGATGAAGCTCGCCAACGGCCACCAGGCGATCCAGACCATGGCCATCGGCCGCAC
>LNFH01000132.1 GCA_001464235.1 Rhizobiales bacterium Ga0077556
CGCCGTCACGCTCCGTGCGGATCGGATAGCGGATCGCCTCGTCCATGGTCTCGGCGAGACCGTGGAACTTGCCGATGTCGAGATAGACCCAGCGCACCTCGTCCTCGTCCGACTTCTTCGAGATGAGCACGACCTCGGACTCGATGATGCCGGCATTGCCGACCATGCCGCGACCCGGCTCGATGATCGTCTCCGGGAGGCGGTTGCCGAAATGCTTGGTCAGCGCCTCGAAGATGGCCGCGCCATAGGCTTCCGCCGCCGGAACGTCCTTGAGGTACTTGGTCGGGAAGCCGCCGCCCATGTTGACCATCTTCAGCTCGATGCCGCGCTCGGCGAGCGTGGCGAAGATCGAGGAGGCGGTGGTCAGCGCCTGGTCCCAGGCACCCATGTTCGTCTGCTGCGAGCCGACGTGGAACGACAGGCCATAGGCATGCAGCCCAAGGCGGTGCGCATGCTCGAGGACGCGCGGAGCCATTTCCGCCGCGCAGCCGAACTTGCGGGAGAGCGGCCACTCGGCGCCCTCGCAGTCCTGCAGGAAGCGGCAGAAGACCTTGACGTCCTTGGCGCCGATGAGCTCGGCCTGGCGGCCGATCTTCTCGACCTCCGGCTCGCAGTCGACCGCGAACAGGCGCACGCCGTACTGGAGGGCGCGCGCGATGTCCTTCTCCTTCTTGATCGTGTTTCCGAAGGAGATGCGGTCGGCGGAGGCGCCGGTCGCCAGGGCCTGCTCGATCTCGACCACGGAGGCGCAGTCGAAGCACGAGCCCATCTCGGCGAGCAGGTTGAGGATTTCAGGAGCAGGGTTCGCCTTCACGGCGTAGAACACGCGCGTGTCGGGCAGGGCCCGGGCGAACTTGGCGAAGTTGGCGGCAACGACCTCGAGATCGACGACCATGATCGGGCCATCGTCGCGGCGGTTGCGGAGGAATTCGCGGATACGGTCGGTCATGTGATGTCCCCCCAGCCCTCTCTCGCGAGGACCAGCAAAGGGTTGAACCCATGGGCCGCTTTCGCTTCCCGGGTCCGCTGTGGAGACGGAACACCGGTGACGTCGGCAACCCGATGACGTTCGCCGAGACATCTCTTCCGCGGCCGGGCTGGACACCCGTCAGCGAGATGAAGACGCCTTCGATTGGAAAGGGGACATCCCCGATCCGCACGGCCGGCAAGAAGAACAAGCCTCTTCGGTAGCTGGCTCTGGACACCAGCTGAGACCAAAAAAGCCCGATCGTCGTTGCTTCAAGTCGCGTCCCCTGCGGAGGGCAGGGTTCGCCGGTTTGCCTCCGGCTGCCGGTTAGGTATCGAAGACCCCGCGTCTTGCGACGCCCCTGGAACACGGCCCGGTAGGTCCCGGCGCATTCCCAAGTCTTCGGGCGGCTGTCCGGCCTCTTGTCCGGATGCCCACCAACCGGCACGCAACCACAGGCACGTGCGAAATTGGGCAGCGCCGTAGATAGCAGATTCCGCACCCGGCGCAAGGCCTTTCGGACCTCCCGGTCCCAGAAAATTTGCTTGGCCGGCCATCGAGTTAACACTGCCTCATTTCGGCCGTCCGGGCGCCGAGTTCGTGGACAAAACGCCGCAGGCCCCGCTATGAATCGGCAAGGCGCGGACAGCCCGCCGGCGCCGGAACCCGAGGACGTCAACACGCATGGCCGCCGCGGTCGAACTCGCCGCCTACAAGGACGTCCTGATCATCCTGGCCTCGACGGCGGTCACGGTGCCGCTGCTCAAGCGCCTCGGGATCAGTCCGGCCCTCGCCTTCCTCGGCATCGGCGCCCTGGTCGGCCCCGGCGCTCTCGGCAGCATGACCGGGACCTGGCCCTGGCTCAGCTGGATCACCGTCACCGACAGCCGGCAGATCGGCACCTTCGCCGAACTCGGCGTGGTCTTCCTGCTGTTCCTGATCGGGCTCGAACTCTCCTACGAGCGCCTCACCCGCATGAAGCGGCTGGTCCTCGGACTCGGCTCGCTGCAGGTCGTCCTCACCGCGACGGTCATCGCCTTCGTCGCCTGGTGGGTCGGCCGTCCGGTCGCCGCGGCTCTCCTCGTCGGCGGCGCGCTGGCGCTCTCCTCCACCGCGGTGGTCGTCGAGCACCTCGCCGAGCAGAAGCGGCTGACCACCACCAGCGGCCGCACCACCTTCGCCGTCCTGCTGATGCAGGATCTCGCGGTCATCCCGCTTCTCTTCCTGATCGGCGCCCTGTCGCAGCGCCAGGAGGGATCGGTCGCCCTCGGCCTCGTCATGGCCATCGGCCAGGGCATCCTCGCCATCCTCGTCGTCGTCGCGGTGGGACGGCGGGTGCTGCGGCCCTTCCTGCGCCAGGTCTCGGCGCTGCACGAGCCGCAGGTTTTCATGGCCGCGGCCATCCTCATCGTGGTGGGCACCGGCGTCGTCACCGCCGCCTTCGGCGTCTCCATGGCGCTCGGCGCCTTCGTCGCCGGCCTCCTGCTCGCAGAGACCGAATATCGCCGCGCTATCGAGGCCACCCTCCAGCCCTTCAAGGGCATCCTTCTCGGCGCCTTCTTCTTCTCCGTCGGCCTGTCCATCGACGTGAAGGCGCTCTTCGCCGCGCCCCTCGCCTACGCCCTCGCGGTCGCGGCCCTGATCGCGCTGAAGATCGCCATCCTCGTGCCGCTCGTGCGCGCCTTCGGGCAGAGCTGGCCGGTGGCGATCCGCTCCGCCCTGCTGCTCGGCCCCGCGGGCGAATTCGCCTTCGTCACCATGGGCCAGGCGACGGCGGCGGGCGTCGTCAGCGCGGAGACCGGCGCCTTCATCACCACCATGACGGCGATCAGCATGGCGACAGTTCCGTTGCTCGACCGCCTCGGCGGCTGGATCGCCGGCCGCATGGCGGTCAAGGCGGCGCCAGATCCCGAACTCGCGGTCGGCCCGCCCGCCGCGTCAGGCAAGCGCGTCATCGTCGTCGGCTACGGCCGGGTCGGCCAGCTCGTCTGCGAGATGCTGGAGCGCCACCAGGTGCCCTATGTCGCGGTCGACAGCGACCCACGCGAGATCGCCCACCTGCGCCGCAAGGGCCACGCGGTCTTCTTCGGCGACGCCAACAACGGCCCCTTCCTCGAGCAGTGCGGCATCCGCGACGCTGCCTCGCTGGTCCTCACCCTGCACACCGGCGGAGCCCTGGACGAGATCGCGCAGGTCGCCCGCAGCCTCAATCCCGGCCTTACCATCATCGCCCGCGCCCGCGACGCCGACCACGCCAAGCAGCTCTACAGCCTCGGCGTCACCGACGCGGTGCCGGAGACGATCGAGGCGAGCCTCCAGCTCTCCGAAGCCGTTCTCTTCGACCTCGGCGTCCCCGCCGGCAAGGTCATCGCCTCGGTGCACGAGCGGCGCGACGCCTTCCGCCGCGAGCTGCAGGATGCCGGCGTGGATGAAGCCCGCGTGCGCAATGCGGTGCGCTCGACCCATCCCGAAAACGCGTCGTCCGCGCGGGTCTTGCCGACGTCACGAAGCTGAGCCATGATCCATCGCTCACTGACGGCCCTCCGCCATTCCGGACGGGGGGCCGTATCCGTTCCGCAGGGCCTTTCGGCATCGAGGACA
>LNFH01000133.1 GCA_001464235.1 Rhizobiales bacterium Ga0077556
CTCATCCAGGAGGGGAACATCGGCCTGATGAAGGCGGTCGACAAGTTCGAGTACCGCCGCGGCTACAAGTTCTCGACCTACGCCACCTGGTGGATCCGGCAGGCGATCACCCGCTCGATCGCCGACCAGGCCCGCACCATCCGCATCCCCGTGCACATGATCGAGACGATCAACAAGATCGTGCGCACGAGCCGGCAGATGCTCCACGAGATCGGCCGCGAGCCGACCCCGGAGGAGCTCGCCGAGAAGCTGGGCATGCCGTTGGAGAAGGTCCGCAAGGTCCTGAAGATCGCCAAGGAGCCGATCTCCCTCGAAACGCCGATCGGCGACGAGGAGGATTCGCACCTCGGCGACTTCATCGAGGACAAGAACGCGATCCTCCCCATCGACGCGGCGATCCAGTCGAACCTGCGCGAGACGACGACGCGCGTGCTCGCCTCGCTCACCCCGCGCGAGGAGCGCGTGCTGCGCATGCGCTTCGGCATCGGCATGAACACCGACCACACGCTCGAAGAGGTCGGCCAGCAGTTCTCGGTGACCCGCGAGCGTATCCGCCAGATCGAGGCCAAGGCGCTCCGGAAGCTGAAGCATCCGAGCCGGTCAAGGAAGCTGCGCAGCTTCCTCGACAACTGACGCGACGCGCCCGCCTGCGAGGAACGTCGACATGACGGAACGCACGGCGGATCATGGCAGAACAGACAACGGCGGCTCATCGGGCCGCCGTTCGCGTTCCCTCTTCCGGGTGCCGCGGAACTCGCCGCTCTGGGGACGCCTCGGCCGCTCCATCGCCATCTGGTTCTGCCTGATGCTCGTCGGCCTCACGGTGGGCATGGCCGGCTATTCCGGCTTCGAGGGCATGGGCTGGCGCGATTCCTACCTCAACGCCGCGATGATCCTCTCCGGCATGGGCCCGGTGAGCGAACTCAGGACCGACGGCGGCAAGCTCTTCGCCGGCACCTACGCCATCTTCTCCGGGCTGGTGATCGTGCTGGCGACGGGCGTCGTGCTCTCGCCCATCGTCCAGCACGTGTTGCATGTCTTCCACGCCGACACTGACGACGACGAGCGGAAGGGGTGAGGGCAGTCCGCCTATCGGGATTCATCCCAAAGTTGTGTAGCCCTCCGAAATGCTCCTTCAATCGGAGTGCCCGCGACGAGGCACCCCATGGCGCAGCCCGACAGAATCCACGCTGTCACGTGCGGTGAATTGACCTTCGACTGTCCGTGCTGCGGGAAGCTGTCTCGGACGATCTTTGGTGAGGTCCATGACCCGGTAGGCTCCATCGTCGTCTACCTATGCCAGTGGACTGTCGACGGCCCTGACCACGAGGCCAATGTCGACCTCCTCATCGGCCCATGGGGCGATGGCACGACGGCCGATGACCGAGCCTTGGTCAGCCTGCTCTACAGACGCAGTGAAACCAGCTTCATGGTCATCGATGCCGAGCCGAGGCTGGAGAAGGTCCCGGGCCTCGCCGCGGTCGGGTTGGCGCGCAGCGAGGTGATTGGCACCTGGATCGCCCAGAGCGCTTTCATCGTCGTCGACGTCATCTGGCACGATGACCCCCGTGTCGCCGACCTCCTCGCGGCCCGCTGACCTCACATCGTCTTCACCAGCGCCACCAGCTGGTCGAGCGCCGTGCCCCAGCCCGAATGGAAGCCCATGGCCTCGTGCTGCTCCTTGGCCTCCGGGTCCTTGTGCAGGGCGCGGGCGACATAGAGCGTGCCCGAGGCCGTCGGCGTGATCTCGATGGAGGCCGCCATGAAGGCGCTGCCCGTGGGGCGGAAGCCGGGGCCGAGGGCGTCGGTGAAGACCATCAGGCGACCCGGCACGACGTGGAGCACGCAGCCGGTGCTGTCGTTCTTCTCGCCGTTCGGCCCCTCCATCACCGTGCGGAACTTGCCGCCGGGACGGACGTCCAGCTCGCAGAGCGTCGTGCGCCAGGGGGCGGGCGTGAACCACTTCATCAGCAGCGCCGGCTCTGTCCAGGCGCGCCAGACGAGATGCGGCGGCACGTCCACCTCGCGGCGGAGCTCCAGGTCGAGGGCGGGGTCGAAGACGAAATGGGGTTCGGGGGTCATGGGCATGTCTCCTCGGCTGCTTCTTTGGCGGTGACGGTGATCAGGCGGAGCCCTCGCCCGGCTCGCCCTTCAGGCTGGCGAGCAAGGCGTCGAGCTGGTCGAGACGGCGGGTCCAGAGGCTGCGTTGCGCCTCCAGCCAGTGCTCCGCCGCGGCGAGCGGTTCCGGCTGCAGCCGGCAGGTGCGCACGCGGCCCGTCTTCTCGGTCGCGACGAGGCCGCACTCCTCGAGCAGCTTGAGGTGCTGCAGGAAGCTCGGCAGGGCCATCGAGAAGGGGCGGGCGAGGTCGCTCACCGATGCAGGCCCGCGGCCGAGCGCCTCCACCACCGCCCGGCGGGTCGGGTCGGCGAGGGCGCGGAACGTGTCGTCGAGGCGGGCGGGTGCGGCGTTCATGGGGGGAGGCTAGGCTCGAGTAATACTTAGGTCAATACCTAAGTTTTAGATCGTTGGCAGGAGCGGCTTGTCACACACCGGCGTCTCGGGCCTGATCGGGTCGACCGCCCGGAGATCCGCCCATGTCCCTCGAATTCCTGCTGACCACCCTGATCATCGTGGCTTCGCCCGGCACCGGCGTCGTCTACACGCTGGCCGCCGGCCTCTCGCGCGGGGGCAAAGCGAGCGTGCTCGCAGCGTTCGCCTGCACGCTCGGCATCGTGCCGCATCTGATTGCCGCGATGATGGGGCTCGCCGCCCTCCTCCACACCAGCGCGCTCGCCTACAACGCGGTGAAATATGCCGGCGTTGCCTATCTCCTCTGGATGGCCTGGCAGACGCTGAAAGAGGACGGTGCGCTGAAGGTCGAGGCGGGGGAGGACCGGCGCTCGTCGTGGCGGGTGATCGTCGACGGGATCGCCATCAACGTCCTGAACCCCAAGCTGTCGATCTTCTTCGTCGCCTTCCTGCCGCAGTTCATCCCAGCCGGAGAGGCGGCGCCACTGGCGCGGATGCTGGAACTGTCGGCCGTGTTCATGGCGATGACCTTCGTGGTCTTCGCGATCTACGGCCTCTTCGCCGCGGCCATGCGGGACCGGGTGATCTCGCGGCCGGCCGTGATGGCCTGGATGCGGCGAATCTTCGCAGGCGCCTTCGTAGCGCTCGGTGCCCGCCTCGCCCTGCAGGAGAAGTAGGCCAGAATGCCAGACGGCGGGCCTGAGCACGCCGTCGCGATGCGCCGCGGCGCGTGATCAGTTCCGGTCGGGACGCCCCGGGCCGCCACCGGGGCGGCCTCCGCCCATGCCGGCGCCGGGACGCGGTCCACCGCCTCCCATGCCGGCACCCGGACGCGGGCCACCACCACCCATGCCGAAGCCGGGGCGCGGCCCACCGCCGCCCGTGCCGAAGCCGGGGCGCGGTCCGCCGCCGGGCGAGCCCATGCCGGGCCGGCCGGCACCGCCGGTGCCCCAGCCGGGACGGGGGCCGCCGCCGCCCCAGCCCGGTCCGGGACCGGGCCTGCCGGGCTGGCCGAAATCGGGCCTGCCGGGACGCGTCGGGGGACGCCAGTCGGGGCGCCCGGGACGATAGGGCGGGCGAAAGCCGGGCCGATAGGGGGCGTAGTAGCCGGGCGCACCGTAGAAATAGGGCGGCTCGACATAGACCGGCGGCGGCTCGACATAGACGCGCGGCGGCGGCGCCTCGATCACGCCGCCGTCCTCGTCGAGGAGGCTGCGGGCGACGTAGCCGGTCAGGCCGCGATAGACGACGCGGCACCAGGTGCCGGTGCAGTCGGCGATGTCGACCGGGGCGCCGGCGGGCAGGGTGGTGATCCGCTCGTACTGCGTGCCGGGCCCGGCGCGCATGTTGACGGCGCCGGTGGTGACCGCGTCCTGGGCGCTCGCCGCCGTGGCGCCGAGCCCGACGAGCAGGGCGCCTGCGAGCGGAAGCAGCCGTCTCAGACCGATGGCCATGGGGTGATCCTTTCTCATGCCGGCGCTCCGCCTCGAAGGCGGCCGTCGGCGCGCCGGACACTGACGGCGGAATGGTGAACCCGGTATGAACTGCCCGCTGTCGCCGATGTTCCGCCCCTGCGCTGCGCGCGGGGCCGTTTCCCCCGGCCGGCGGAGCGGATATCAAGGAGGCGGCGGGCACGGGGCCCGCGGGAGGCGAGGCGCACCATGTCCTTTCTCAAATCGCTGTTCGGCTGGGGCTCGTCCGCCGCGCCGCAGGACGACGCGCCGGCGGCTTCCATCGACCACAAGGGCTTCACCATCACCGCCGCCCCCTTCCGCAACGAGGGGCAGTTCCAGACGGCTGGCACCATCGCCAAGACCGTCGACGGCGTGCCGAAGGAGCACAAGTTCATCCGCGCCGACCGGCACGCCTCAATGGAGGACGCGGTGACCTTCTCCCTCGCCAAGGGCCGGCAGATCGTCGACGAGCAGGGCGAGCGGCTGTTCCGCTGAGCGCCCGGGCAGGGCTCAGGTCGTCGAAGCGGAGGGGTCTTCGCCTCAGCGGCTGCCGGGCTCGGCCGGCGGCGGGGCGGCCAGCGGGCCGGAGGAGGCGCCGAACTTCGGCTTGCGGTCCGGGCGCGGCTTCGGCTTCGGAGCGGCGATGAGGCCGTCGCGCTGGGCCTGCTTGCGGGCGGCCTTGCGGGCGCGGCGAATGGCCTCGGCCTTCTCGCGATTCTTCCGCTCCGACGGCTTCTCGAAGGACTTGCGCTGCTTCATCTCGCGGAAGATGCCCTCGCGCTGCATCTTCTTCTTCAGAACGCGCAAAGCCTGATCGACGTTGTTGTCGCGGACGAGAACCTGCATGTCTTCTCCCGGTCGGATCGTGTGGGTGAGGGCTCAGGCCGTCTTGGCCGGAGCATCCTTCTTGCGCCAGAGCTGGAAACCGAATTCGGCAATGCCGTTCTCGATGGCTTCGCGCTTCAGGCCGTGGGGTGGTTTCTGGTCGCCGCGGATCACGCCGATGCTGGTCCACGGAGCAAATTTCTCGGGCAGCTTCCCGCCCGTATGGTCGGAGGCGAAGCCGTAAAGCTTCTCGTTGCTCCCCGACCTGAACATGAAGAGCCTCGGGCGTTCGGAATTCATGACATGTCCTCGATCGCCGCGGCGCCGACCTTGAGGCCGGCTATAAAACGGGTTCGGAGCCGCGCGATCCGGGGGACGGAGCGGCTCCGGGTGTTCAAGCACTCAAAGGATAGAGGCCCTGCGCCGCGGCGCGGGGCTCATCCCGGTCCCCTCCGCCGCCGATACATCCACGGCGGCGACAGGACCGGTGCGTTGAAATCAGTCGACAGCCTTCAGGTTGTCGGCCGACGACTTGCCCGAGCGGCGGTCGGCGACGACTTCGAAGGAGATCTTCTGGCCTTCGTTGAGGCCGTAGAGGCCAGCGCGCTCGACGGCGCTGATGTGGACGAACACGTCAGTGCCGCCACCGTCCGGCTGAATGAAGCCGAAGCCCTTCTGGGAGTTGAACCATTTCACGGTTCCGGTCTGCATGGGGTATCCTTTCGCGAAGCGAGCAGAGATCGACGACTCGCGTCACGCACGAGCAGTTCGGGTCACGTTTTCGAAGATTTTTGATCAGCGGTGCGCCGAATTAGCGGCGCGGGGCCAAAAAAGAACGGCCGAAACGTCGCCATGAGATACGCGCTTCGGCCGGCAATTGCAAGGACGAACTTTCGGGAGATGCCCGGAGCCGCCGCGATGACGCGTCGGAACGGCGGTTTCATCGCGGTTTCTTCTGGGGTCGGCGCGCTGACGTCCGGGGGGCCGGGAGCCGGTGGCACCGCTTCGGAGGCGAGTTGTGCCGGCCGGCGAAGGCTGGCTCAATCTCTCCGCAGCCCCCATACGGAATCACCCATGCCCCGTCCCCTCCGCCAGATCGACGCAGCGCCCCGCGGCCAGCTGACGGTGCGCATCAGCGCCATGCCGGCCGACACCAACGCCAACGGCGACATCTTCGGCGGCTGGGTGATGGCGCGCATGGACCAGGCGGGGGGCATCGCCGGCGTCGAGCGGGCGAAGGGGCGCGTCGTCACCATCGCCGTGGAAGCGATGACCTTCATCCGCCCCGTGCGCGTCGGCGACGTGCTGGAGGTCTATACGGAGGTCTTCCACATCGGCCGGACCTCGATGAAGATCCATGTGGAGGCCTGGGCGCAGCGCTTCCGCAGCACCGAGCGCGAGAAGGTGACGGAAGCGACCTTCGCCTTCGTCGCCATCGACGAGGAAGGGCGGCCTCGCCCCGTGCCGGCGGCGTAAGGCGATCTAGCCCCAGCGGTAGTTGAAGCTGACGGAGATGCGCTCCTCTGCGCTGCGGTTCATCGGCACCTCGTGGCGCACGAAGCTCTCCCAGAGCAGCACGTCGCCGGGCCCGGTCGCCACAGACACGAAGGTCTGCAGTTCGCGTGGGGCGGCGCTCTTGCGCGGCGGGTGGGCCATCATCCGGCCGCTGCGGGGATCCTCGAGCTTCAAGGCCGCCGCGCCCTTCGGCATGGCGACGTAGAGAGTGCCCGAGATCACGCTGTGCGGATGGATGTGGGAGGCGTGGGCGCCGCCCTCGGGCAGAACGTTCACCCAGAGCGAATCGAGCACGAGCTTGCGGCCGCCGAGGTCGAGCGCCAGGTCCTTCGCGAAGGCTGCGACATGCCGGTCGAGCTGGCGGGCGAGTGCCTTGAAGACGGGGAACCGCCAGGGCAGGTCGTCGAGCGAGGCGTAGCTCGTGTAGCCGGGATAGCCGTTCTTGCGGCACCAGCGGAGGCCGGCCGCATCGTCCACCGCCAGAGAGCGGCAGGCCTGATCGATCTCGGGAAGGAGCCCGTCGTCGTGGCCGATCTCGCCGCGGTAGAGCCGTGTGACGAAGAGGTTTTCGATGGTCGCCATGGCGCCGTCTCTTGGCACCGAAGACGGGTCGCCGCAAGACGGGCCGCCGACTGCCCGGGCGCCAGGAGGGCGCTCTCCTTGGTCTCGTGCGCGAAACCTGTTATTCGGCGCGCTGATCCGCAGCGAGTCCCGGCCCCATGAGGCTTCTCCGCCTGTTTCCCCGCATCGACGCCCAACGGGGCCAGACGCTCAAGCGCCTGGTGGGAGAGAGCCTGCGTGCCTATGCGCCGCGCTATGCGCTGGCCTTCGTGTTCATGGCCATCGTCGCCGCCTGCACGGCGCTCAGCGCCTGGATCATGCGCGACCTGATCAACGGCGTGTTCCAGAACCGCGACTTCACCCTCGCGGTCTGGTTCGGCGTCACCGTCTTCTCGATCTTCCTCGTCAAGGGCGTCGCGTCCTACGCCTCCAACGTCATCCTCTCGCGGATCGGCAACGCCATCGTCGCGGCACAGCAGACGCGCATCTTCAACCACCTGCTGTCGCAGGGCGTCGACTTCTATCAGCAGCACGCCTCCGCCGATCTCGTGACCCGGGTGACGCACAACGCCCAGGCGGCCCGCGACGTCCTGCAGAACATCGTCACGACCGTGGGGCGCGACCTTCTGACGGTGGCCGGCCTGCTCATCGTGATGATCGTCACCGATCCCCTCATGTTCATCGTCTCCGGCGCCGTCATGCCGGTGGCCGTCTACGGCGTGAACCGTCTGAGGCGCCGGGTGCGGCGCCTGGCGCAGAGCGAATTCACCTCGCTCTCGTCCATGGTGGGCGTGGTGCAGGAGACGGTGCAGGGCGTGCGCATCGTCAAGTCCTTCGGCATGGAGGACCGCATGCAGGCGCGCATGGACGACACCATCGCCGCCGTGCGCCACCGGGCCGACAAGATCGCCACGCTCGGCGCGCGCACCGGCCCGCTGATGGAGACGCTGGGCGGGCTCGCGATTTCCGCAGCCATCGTCTACGGCGCCTGGCGCGTCATCCACCAGGGCGTCGACGCCGGCGCCTTCTTCGCCTTCGTGACGGCGCTGCTGCTCGCCTACGACCCGGCCAAGCGCCTCGCCCGGCTCGGCGTCGAGGTGGAGAAGGGCCTCGTCGGCGTGCGTCTGATGTACGAGCTGCTCGACACCGAGCCGACGCTGAAGGAAAAGCCCGACGCGCCGGCGCTGGCCGTCGGCGACGGGACGGTGGTCTTCGACCGCGTCACCTTCGGCTATCACAACGAGGACCCGGTCCTGCGGGAGCTGTCCTTCGTCGCGGCCGGCGGCAAGACAACGGCGCTGGTCGGCCCGTCGGGCGGCGGCAAGTCCACCATCATCTCGCTGGTCCAGCGCTTCTTCGACGTGCGCAGCGGCGCCATCACCGTCGACGGGCAGAACGTGCGCGACGTGACCTTCGCCTCGCTGCGCGGCGCCATGGCCTTCGTCAGCCAGGACGTCTTCCTGTTCCAGGGCACGGTGCGCGAGAACATCGCCGTCGGGCGCCCCGATGCGAGCGACGCCGAGATCGAGGCGGCGGCGCGGGCGGCCCATGCCCACGACTTCATCCTCGGCCTGCCGGAGGGCTACCAGACGCTCATCGGCGAGCACGGCCAGGGCCTGTCGGGCGGCCAGCGCCAGCGCGTCGCCATCGCCCGCGCGATCCTGAAGGATGCGCCGATCATGCTCTTGGACGAGGCGACCTCCGCCCTCGACTCGGAGAGCGAGTTCGAGGTGCAGCGGGCGCTCGACCAGCTCCTGAGCGGCCGCACCTCCATCGTCATCGCCCACCGGCTCTCGACCATCATGCGCGCCGACAAGATCCTCGTCATCGAGGCCGGCCGGGTGGCCGAGACCGGCACCCATGCCGAACTGATCGCGCGGAACGGGCTCTACGCCCATTACGTGGCGATCCAGTTCGGCGAGCGCGACGACGCGGCCGAATAGGCCCGCTGCCCGGACGGTCAGTCCACCAGCTCCCACACCACCGAGACGGAGAGGCGGAAGGTCTGGTCGCCGGTCGCCACCGGCGTCGGGCCTGAATAGGAGAGCGTCCGCGCCGCCGAGCTCCGCACCATGGGCGGGGGCGTGGCGCCGCCGTGCTCCGTGATCGTCACGACCTTCCCGAGCCTCGCGCCGGCGGCCTTGGCGAGGGCCTCGGCCTTGCGGCGGGCGTCGGCGACGGCGGCGATGCGCGCCTCGTCCACCTTGGCCGACCAGTCGGACACGGTGAGGTCGAGCCCGTCGATCTGGTTGGCGCCGGCGCCCACCATGCGGTCCAGCACGTCGCCGAGCCGGGCGAGATCGCGCACGCGTACCGTGACGCGATGGCCGGCGGCATAGCCGGTGACGCGCGGGCGGTTGCCGGAGCCCTGTTCGATGACCGGCCGCAGGGACAGGTCGGAGGTCGCAACGTCCCGCTCGGCGATGCCGGCCTGCCTCAGGGCCTCCTGCACCTGGCGCATGGCAGCGGAATTGCCGTCCATGGCTTCCTTCGCGGTGCGGGCCTGGACCTGCGTGCCGCCGCCGATCACCGCCTCGTCGGGGGCGGCGGACGCCTGGCCTTCGCCCTGGATGGAGATCTGCCGCGGTGAGGCGGCGGACTGGGCGGCGGCGGGGGCGAGCGTGGCCGCGAAGGCGGCGAGGGCGAAGGCGGCGATGGGGAGGCGGCGCGAGAGGCGCGGATGGAGCGTGGACGAGGCCATGATGATCCCGATGGTTGCACGCGGGCGATGATTGACGCCGCGGGACGAGGATGCCATCACCGTTTCGTGCCGGCCGAAGGGTTTCTTTGCAGCCTTTTCGCGGCACGCTGCGCGCCAGAAGCGCCCGGCAGGTGGGCCTGTAGCTCAATGGTTAGAGCCGGCGGCTCATAACCGCTTGGTTGGGGGTTCGAGTCCCTCCGGGCCCACCACACTCCCCAAAAACCTGCATGAATGCTGGATCAAACGGACCCACCTTCGAAGGTGGGTCCTTGGACAAGATGTTTGATGCCGCCCTTTGCCAGCTTTTTCCGGTTGGCGGCGCGTGTGTAAACGGCCGCCATTCTGCCGCCCGTCCAGCCGAAGATCGCATCAAGTTCCGCCTCTGTGGCGCCGTTCTCCGCGGCGCGCGTGGCGCCGGCCTTGCGGAGCCCATGGGCACTTTTATCGGGGACGCCGGCCTCGTTGCACCAATCCCGGAATCGGTTGCCAAAGCTCTCCTTCGTGTAGGGCTCACCGTCGGCCCGGCTGATGAAGGTCCGCTTCCCTTTCGGAGCCGCCTCAATGCTGGTCCTAAGTGCATCGAGCATGGGGATTGCCACCACGACCGCGGTCTTCTCGGTTTCGATGACTATGCCGCCGTTGACGATGTGCTGCTCGCCTAGGCGCGCAGCGTCGCCGCGGCGGAGCCCGGTATAGAGAAGAACATCGAGGGCGACCCGTTGGCGCGTCCCGATCGGCCACTTGGCCTCATAGCGGGCGACCTCCTCCTCTGTCCACGTCGGGAACCCCGCGGTCTTCGCCGGGCGTGGGCGCTTAATGCCCGCTGTCGGATCGGCCGGCAGGATGTCGGCGGCGACCGCCCACCGCAGGACGCCCGCGAGCGCATCGAAGAAGTGGCGAGCCTGAGCCGGTGTGTCGCGGCGGCGGTCCAGCCCTCTCTGAATGTTGGGCTTGTCGAAATAGCGGATCGGTTCCTGCCCCACTTTTTCGAGGATTGGCCGCAGGACCGTCTCGCGCTGCTTTCGGGTAGCGGCCGAGAGCGCGGCCCACTCTGTTGAAGCCCTGTAACGGTGCAGAACGGACGCGAAGCTGTCTGCCGGACCGCGTGGCGCTGTGGTCATCGGCTTGCCTTGCACGGCCTCCTGATAGGCGGCCATGAAGGCAGGAGAGCCGAACTCGCCATGGATGCGGATACGAGGATGGACCTTCGACTTCCTCACGTACCAAACGGTCTTGCCGTGGCGCGAGGTGGTCTTGTGCAGGTAGGGAGGGCGAGGGCGTGGCATCACTGCGGACCTTCAAAGGCCTCGGTCTCCCCTGTCAACACCAGGCCAATCTGAAATGACAAGCCGTCCCCGCAAATTGTAGAACGCGCTAACACCCTTCAGTGCGGCGAGTTCCTTTGCCTTTTTGTGCCCACCGGGACGAGGCATGGGGAATACCTCGCTCACATCAGGCTGCCGTCAACACGTCGCCTCGCGCGCGTGCGCGCCCCTGCGCAACGCACACGCCCGCGTAGGCGCTGTTCGCGCGAGACGGCTTCACGATGATGAGCCTGTGTCGCGCCTGCACCCAAGGTGCACCTTGGCCGAGAGCACTTCGATTGTCGCGATTTGGATGAATTGCACATCGAGCGCAGTTGAAATGCCATTGCGCGCCACCCAGGGCAGACGACGCCGGCACCATGGGGGGACACGATGGGAGCCGGCGCCTGCGAGCCCCTGATCTTGTTCGATGGACCGCCAAGCAAATGCTAGGGCGCTCATGACGGGGGCGCTACTCAGCGTGCCGCCGCGGTCGGAAAAATCTCCGCTCGCAGCCTGCCCGCCAGCGGGACACCGCCGCCGAGGCAATGGCGTGACGGAATTTTTCGGTCCGAAAAACCGGACACTGCGGTCCCGCAAAAACCGGACACTGCGCTTTCCAGCGCTTCCGCAAAAACCGGACACTGCAACAGCCTGGGATGGTCATTTCGATCCGCAAAAACCGGACACATTCAGAATACCATGTGGCTGGCAACGCCGAGGGAGAAAGGGCGCAGCAGGGTGAGAAGCTGCGGACCAGGCCAATGCCCTGAAGCTGCCCTTCAGACGCACCCGTGAACCGCAGAGTGTGTTGACGGAAGGGCGTCAGACGCACCAGCCGGACGCTGAACACTTTTCCACAGCATCTATCGAGATGAGCGCGGAGCACGGCGGAGGGTTACGGACGGTTGCCGATGCTCAATCAGCCATCCGTGGCCCACCTCCGCAAAGGAAAG